>CAUZHN010000161.1:0-2546 GCA_963579625.1 Gemmatimonadales bacterium UBA6960 | reverse complement strand
ACACGACGGGACGAGCCTCCGCATCCTCTTCCTTCGATAACTTCGTTGACCAGACGTAGAGGACGCAGTGTCCATTTACCATCGTCGGCAACACCCCGAAAACGGTATTTCGTACCGGCTCCGTAGGTGACGATCTCACCGATTTCTGGCAACTCTTGGGCCGTTGTCAATTGGGCCGCCCCATCCACGATGGCAGCCGCTATCAGAGCGAGGGCGAGCAGCAGGGTTCTCTTCATGCCTTCATTCTGCTCCGCCCCACTCAGACCCGCAACTCAGGACGAGCAGAACACTGTTTAGTGGTTCAGCGTCAGCGGTGGTGGAATAGGGGGGCGTACCCCACTGGGGGTCTCACGTCGGATTTGCGTGCTGAACCGACGCGGGCAATCATGAGCACTCAACCCAGTCGACAGGTGCGGGGCGCACCGTGTGGGTCGGCGCTCACAGCAGAGAGGGGACGGGCATGATGAAGTCAAATTCGATACATCCGTCGAGGTCAACGACGACGGGGATGCGGCCGGGGCTGTGTCTGGTTCTCGGTGCGGTGGGTCTCGGAACCCTGTGTGTCCCGCCGCCGGCGCGCGCGCAGGGGCCAGCCAGACTCAACAAGGTGATCGAGGCGATCGAGGATGGGCGCCCGGCGGTCGCGAATCAGGAATGGCGTTTCGTCGACATGGAGCACTCGCCGTTCTCCGGCGCGCTCGTCCAGTCGGTACTGGCAGAGATGGCCGAGGATCGCGATGCCGACGGCCGGATGCGCCTGACCCCACTCGTGCGCATTCCGCAAGAGGGAGACGAGGACTTCAAGTGGGCGGTAAAGCAGGTCCTCGATATCGGCGGCTTTGGCGTCATTTTGCCGCATGTGGATACCAAGGCAGAGGCGGTCAGGTTCATCCAGGCGATGCGCTACCCGCCGCAGCAGAGCTCCACAGCGCCAGCCGAGCCGCGTGGTGAACGGGGGTGGGGGCCTGGTGGGGCGATGCGTCTGTGGGGAATGGGTGGCGCCGAGTACGCAGAGAAGGCCGACGTCTGGCCGTTGAACCCGAACGGCGAGCTGTTCGCTGTCGTCATGATCGAGTCACAAGAGGCGGTCGACAACATCCACGAGATTCTCGAGGCGCCCGTCAGCGCGATCATGGTCATCCCGGGTGACATGGCGATGGATCTCGGTCTCGGGCCGAACCCGTCTGGGCGGAACCATCCCGAAGTCGACGCGAACTTTCAGGCCGTGCTCGAGGCCTGCCAGGCGCAAACCCGGGTCATCTGCGGAGCTGGCGACGGGCGAGTCCGGACCGAGCAACGGCTCGAAGAAGGGTGGATGTTCTTTCTGCCGCTCTGATCCGGCGCTGATACACGGGCACTGAAGCTCAGTTATCGGCAGGAGGATCCGGCGACGATGAAGTCTGTCGTGGAAGCTGGCAGCTAGTTGTTTTGCGCCAATCCGAGATACAATCGGGATGCAAAGCGGGTGGGCCTACGATGCGGAGCCAGCCCGCCCCACTCAGACGAGCAAAACAATGCTGTATAGCTAGGTGTGGCTGGGTGCCACGGAGGGGGGGACTGGGGGACTAGTTTCCGCCGGGGGATGCGCCTCTAGCCACTCGGTGGACAGCCGTTAGGCCTCGGCTAATGGTTGGACGGTCCTCCGTCCACTAGCTCAGAAAGCATTTTGGTGTGGCCCCCCGGGCGCACATTCCTCCAGATCCGTTCGATGTTACCCGCTTCGTCGATCAGAAATGTGCTCCGCTCGATATTCATTCCGAATACCTTGTGCTTCTTCCATACTCCATATGCTCGCGAAACCGTGTGATCCTCGTCAGCCAGAAGGGGGAAGTTGAGATGGAACAGCTTGCGGAACCTCCGATGCGACTTGATTGAATCGGCCGAAACGCCCAACACGACCACACCCGCTCCTTCGAAACCTGGAAGAGAGTCACGGAAATCGCATGCCTGCACTGTGCATCCCGGGGTGTTGTCCTTGGGATAGAAGTAGAGGATGACCTTCCTTCCCCGGAAATCGGCAAGGGTAACGTCCCCCCCTGTGTCCGAAGGAAGAGTGAAGCCCGGCGCGGGGGTGCCTGGATCGATCATCGCAGGACTCCATTCCTTTGATCAATAGGGAGCTTAATCCGTAAATCGTCTTTGGGTGCCATCAGCTAGTTCCCACTTACTCCAATAGCCCAATCAGGCTGCCGCTCTCGTCGAAACCTTGCCGTCACATTCGGGACACTGTGTAATCACCATGCTGTGATTCTGCCCTGCCCCACTCAGACCCACCACTCAGGACGCGCAGAACCGTGTTTAGTGATTCAGCGGTGGAGGAATAGGGGGAGGGTCACCTCCACTGGGGAACGTTGATGTTGAGGCCGATCTGAAAGCCTAAGGAATTGGCACTTGAGTGACGCAAGTTATCAATCGTGACCGTTCCGTCATCGTTCAGAGCGAGGTCTCCCTCTACGAGGTAGTCTCTTACTCCGTGATGCTGATAGGTATAGCTCAGATCTAGACCGAAGAATTCACTGAAGTGGTAGCGGAGACCGCCCCCGGCG
>CAUZHN010000160.1:0-2770 GCA_963579625.1 Gemmatimonadales bacterium UBA6960 | reverse complement strand
GGAGTCTTCCTGTGTTCGGGCCCACAGCTGCTGCGGCCCGGATTGAGTCTTCAAAGGCGTTTGCCAAGGAACTCATGGTGAGGGTAGACGTGCCGACCGCGGCTCACCGAACCTTCACCCGCTGGCCCGCCGCCAAATCCTATATTTCGGACGTCGGGGGGCCCTTGGTGGTAAAGGCATCCGGTCTCGCGGCCGGGAAGGGCGTGATCGTTTGCCCCTCCACCGAGGAAGCGCTCGACGCGGCGCGGGCGATGCTCACAAACGACTCCTTCGGAAAAGCCGGTTCTGAGATCGTCGTAGAGGAGTTCATGGAGGGAGAGGAACTCTCCGTGTTCGGAGTGACCGATGGGAGAAACGTGGTCCTTCTTATCCCCTCTCAGGACTACAAACGGATCGGTGAAGATGACATCGGCCCAAATACAGGTGGAATGGGATCTTATTCTCCAGTACCTCTTGTTACTTCTGAGATGATTGACGAGGTGCGCGATAGGATATTTCTGCCAGTCCTAGATGGGCTCGAGAGCGCAGCAACGCCATTCCGTGGGCTTCTCTATGCCGGGCTCATGATTACAGGGGAAGGATTAAAGGTGATCGAGTTCAACTGTCGGTTCGGAGACCCCGAAACGCAGGCTGTCATTCCACTCATGGCAAGCTCCCTCCTCGACCTCATGCTTCCCGTGGCGCGCGGTGGAAGCATTGAAGGTTCTACCTGTGAGTGGCAGGAGAGCACGGCATTGAACACCGTTCTTGCATCCGAAGGGTACCCGGGGAGCTACGAGAGGGAAAAGGAGATCTCGGTTCCCGCTGAGCTGTTAGATCGCGAGGGACTCCTAATCTTTCATGCGGGTACGCGCGAAGAGGGAGGTCGACTTCTGACTAACGGCGGCAGAGTTCTTTCCGTGGTTGGGATCGGCAAAGACCTCGAGCAGGCCCGTGATCGAAGTCTCGCAGGAGCCGATGAGATCGAGTTTGAGGGCAAGACTCTGCGACGAGACATCGGCTGGCGAGCCTTCGCTTCGCGTGCCAGAGCTACCCGAAGCTGAGACGATCGTTGAGGGACTGAGGGGTCCCGTAGTCGGGCGATCCTTCTCTCTGGTACAGGTGCTCAGGGAGGATCTCCTCAATACCTCTGCTGACAATTTCTCTCAGGCCCTATCCGGTGGCAGCATCGCGAAGATCTTTCGGAGAGGGAAAAATGTAGTCCTTCGGATCGAGATTGAATCCGGATCGCGGCCAAATGCACTCCTCCTCGTGGTCAACCTAGGCATGTCGGGAAGGCTACTCCACCAAGCCCACGCCGACCGTTCTAATCCTCCGTCCCACCCGGGAGTCCTCTTTTATTTGGACGATCGGTCACTACTGGTCTACCACGATGTACGTCGGTTCGGACGTCTTACCCTCATGACACCCACCTTTTACCGGACATGGTCACGGGCCATGGGTCCCGAGCCACTTTCTCCCAGCTTTACGGAGTGGGACCTGATCAGGACCCTAACCCGATCCAGATCCCCTATTCGCTCCTGGCTTCTCGATCAAAAACGGGTCGCGGGCGTGGGGAACATCTACGCAAACGAGGCGCTCTGGAGAGCCGGCATCCACCCCAAAAGACCAGCCCAGAAGGTGACACCCGAGGAGGGCCGTCGTCTCCACCGCTCACTCCGAAAGGTGCTCCGGGCCGCGATCGCTGCACGAGGCACGACGCTCCGGGACTACCGTACTGCGGAAGGCTGGGAGGGGGGCTATGCGAGCGAACTCAGTGTATACAGCAGGCAGGGAAGCCCGTGTAAACGATGTGGTAACACGATCGAGAAACTCAGCTTTGGTGGCCGCTCAGCCTTTTTCTGCCCGACCTGTCAACCCCCTCCACGGGAATCCGCGCGTGACACCTCTGCTTTCCGCTGATCCGAACCATAACCCATGCCGTATTTAGTTTAGCTCGGTGCTGGTGGATTCACCTCTTGAATCATGTCCCACACCCAAACCGAGAAAGGTATTTCACACGGCGCGTCCTCGGTCTGGACAACGCCGATTCGGTACGAGGGGCTTCTTGGAGCCCTTACCACGACCAGCACCGAGACGATGTTGAAGGCCACGAACCTGCTTCTGGACATCCTACAGACTTTCAAGGATTCGCCCCCATTCGTCGATGAAGTGCAGAACGCAATAGAAATAGAAGTGGTTACGACTGGATATGTGTTCGCCTTCGAGTCACCTTCTCAGGTCATCGCCAGGCAGATGCTCTACCGAGCGCAGAGGCTTTCGGACAGCTGGCTGTTCCGTTACTGGGAAGAGCTACAGGAAGTCATCTTTAGAAGTGTCACATCCTTGGTGAGAGAACATCTGGACCGAGGTCGGATGACGATCCTGATCAGTGGCTGATCCCGCTCAGTTACAGCGCCCTTTGGGGAGCGTTCGAGTCCGTAAGCGCACTGTTCCCTGACGGCACCCATGCGCCGTGGGTCAACCCACCCGTCGGGCCAGATGGATCGCTGCCATCCCTCCGGTAAGATAGGACCACTCCACATCCTGAAAGCCTGTGGTCCGCAGCCTTTCAGCCAACGGCTCCGGCCCAGGGAATCCTCGGACCGATTCGGGAAGATATGAGTAGGCCCACGGATGCCCGGACACCAGCCGTCCGATCACTGGGAGAATCCGATGAAAGTAGAAGAGATACAGGTGTCTCAGGAGTGGGTTCGGCGGGATCGTAAACTCCAGGACAACCAGCTTCCCTCCAGGACGTAGAATTCGCAAGAGCTCCCGGAACCCATCG
>CAUZHN010000159.1:0-2943 GCA_963579625.1 Gemmatimonadales bacterium UBA6960 | reverse complement strand
CGTAGTATGACTCGTTGAAGCCTCCGAGTGACCAGAAAGAGTTTCCCGAAATGTGTGGGCGAAACTCTCGGAACCAATCGACCCCTTCCGTGCGGAGGTGATACAGGACTCGGCCGCTGACGTAGCGATACGCGCTGCGATTCACGAAGCCGACCTCGGGGTTGAACTCGCTGCCGATCTGGCGATAGCCTCCCGATATTTCCCAGTCGCGGGTGACAAAGTTCCCGGTGCCGGCGTAGCCGTACTCCCCGTTGTTGAACCCCTCACGAAGATCAGGTGTCTCGGACGGGAGGGGCGTGGTGGTCAGGCCGGCCCAGCCACTGAAGGTCAGGTTTTGGCCGATCCCGAGTCGGCCGTCGAGTCCGTACGTCAGGTTGTAGTCACTCGGCGAATTCGTATTCAATCGTGACACGAAGATCCCGCCGATCCGGGACCGGTTCTCCCATTCTCGGAATGCTCGTACGACACCGAAATTATTGTTGGGAGCGACCCGCAGGGTACCGCCGTTCACCGTGCTGGGCACGTTGAGACCCCCCGTCTGAATGTTGAGCAGGCCGAGTTGCATATCTCCGACCTTACCAGTCATCCTCGCCCCTGCATGGATGGGAACCTCCTGCCCACTGGAAAGGCCAATCCGACGGCTGAAGAAGAGCTCAGCTGATCGTCCCGAGCCCACTGAAAATGTCCCTGCGTTCTCAAGAAAGAAGGCACGCTTCTCAGGAAAGAAGAGCGAGAAGCGTGTCAGGTTGACCTGCTGGTCATCAACTTCGGCCTGCGCGAAGTCGGTGTTGACCGTTAGGTCGAGTGTCAGGCTCTGATTTAGACCGACCTTGGCATCGATGCCAACTTTCGATCCAAATTCCGCGTCTGGTGAGGTGACGGTGTAATCCTTAAAGCTGTTGCTCAGCACATAGGGGTTGATTGTGGCTATCCGCGTGGCCGGTGCCGCAAGGTCCAGCGTCCCCGCGAGTGAAACGCGGTAGAGGTTGAATTGTCGAGGGATCGGCGCCCAGACCGCTTCTTCGCTGTTGCGTCGGATACGTCGCTCGAAGTTTAATCCCCATGTTTGGTCGCCCCCTCTCCCGTAGCGCAGCGTCGTGAAGGGGATGCGCATCTCAGCGTACCAGCCACGTGAGTCCGTGCTGGTCGCAACCTCCCAGCTTCCGTCCCAGTTGAGGTTGAAGCCGCCGCCCGAGCCCCTTTGTTGTCGCCCACCACCACCACCACCACCACCACCACCACCTTGGCCCTCGTTCGCGACCTGGCCGTCGTACTCGATCCCCGCAGGCGTTGTCCCGAATACGAAGCCATTCTGGCGATCGAGGTAGGTATCGAGCACAAGGACGAACGCATCGGATTCGTTGAGCGAGGCGTCTCTGAGTGTTTGGCCGAAAACGAGCGAAGTTGGGTCGCTGTCGAAGAGCCACGCGCCTATGTAGAGCGCCTCCTCGTCGTAGGCGACCCGAACCTCAGTGCGCTCCGAGACCGGTCGTCCCTCGGTCGGCTCTCTCTGGATGAAGCCCGTGAGGACCTGACCCTCTGCCCAAGCATCGTCGTCGAGCCGGCCATCGATGACAGGTGCACTGGTAATCGCCGACGCGCTCGCGGTCGGAGTCTGCTGAGCCTGGGCGTCCGCACAGATGATGAGGGCGTAGACTAGGGCAATGTATAAAATACGGTGCATGAACCCTCGTGTGCGTTGTCGTGTCGGGCGCCAAGGCTGACGTGCGGAGGTGCCGTCTCTAACTTCCTGGAGATCCCCTCGATCACGTTTTCCTTGCCGTGAAAAAGCGCACCTAGTGCTTCTGCGAGCAAGTCACTGAAGGAGGACCTGTAGAGCGCCGATGCCTACAGGGAAAATACAGTGTCGGATTGGAGGTACATGACTTCGAACACGTCGAGGAACGTCGGGCGAAAGACGCGAGTGAGGAGGAAGGGCAGGACGAAGACTACCTCGTCCGCTGCGATAAGGGTCATTAGGATCAATCCACGGCGTAGGCTGGATGTCTTGGATGCGGTTTGCTTCATGGAGGTTCAGTTGTTTTAGTGTCCAGAGACCGACAAGTGCACACTATGCACTTGTGAAAAACTATCACTCAGTCGGGAATTTCAATGCGGAATCTGCCGTTCACCATCACTATACTCTTAGCCCTCTTCCTCAG
This sequence comes from Gemmatimonadales bacterium UBA6960, assembly GCA_963579625.1. Lineage (GTDB taxonomy): Bacteria > Gemmatimonadota > Gemmatimonadetes > Longimicrobiales > Gaopeijiaceae > JAAXGI01. The sequence continues at coordinate 781 of CAUZHN010000159.1, read as the reverse complement.
CATAGGCACAGCGCAGTCGCTGAGTGGCCAGGCTCCGGTTCGGGACGGCTTCTTCGTCGGATTCGGAGTGGGGGGTGGTTCCATCGGGTTCGAAGGTGATAGCGAGCGTGAGGTTGGGGGCGCGGCCTATTTCAAGATCGGTGGAGCGCTCAACGACAAGGTCCTGATTGGGGCAGAGGCAGGGGGGTGGTCAAAAGAGATGGAAGAAGAAGGAGTAAGCGGAACAGTCACTTCTTCAAATCTGAATGCGGTTGTCTACGTGTACCCAGATCCAACTGGGGGCTTCTTTCTCAAGGGCGGGCTAGGATTCGCGCTGTTGGAGGCCGAAGCCACTTTTGGCGACTGGAGCTTTTCAGAAAGTGAGAACGGATTCGGCTTCACGCTGGGTGCGGGCTACGACATAGGTTTTGGTGGCCGATTCAGCCTGACACCGCATGCGGATTTTGACTACGGAGGGTTTGAAGACAGTAGCATCAACCTCATCCGTTTCGGACTAGGCTTCAACTGGTACTGATCACGGTACGGATGAGGTCGTGATCGCGATAATGTGGGTACTCTACCACGCCACCCTATTTCACCGCTCCCCAGTAGTGTTGGCGTGTTTATTTACTCACGAGACAAGACGCTAGGCACCGGCGTACCAGTGCCAGTTAGAGTCCGAATTGATGCCGCCAGTTCCCCCGCGAATCCCTTCCATGGATGAGACGACATTTATGGATTTGAGGAACTTGAGGTTCTTATAACCACAGGCCCGTTCAACCCGGAGTCGAACGGGGGCACC
>CAUZHN010000158.1:0-2952 GCA_963579625.1 Gemmatimonadales bacterium UBA6960 | reverse complement strand
GCTTCTGTGACAACAAGCGTTGGAGCGGCCTAGTGGTCGATGAGGGAGACATCCGTATCCGGCTAGATGAGGTTGTGTATCCCGTAACTGCTACCCGGGTGATGGACCCTGCGGAACTCGATCGCGCCTGGGATACGAGAGTTATGAAGCTCCAGGTGCACAGCAGTGATGTAAATCCTGCGGTGTCGGTGGGTACCGCTAGACCCGATCGTTGGTGGTCATTTCGGCTCGAGTCTCGATAGGGTCTAAGCCAGAATATTGCACCCCGTACCCCCCTACCGGGGCGGTACTCCTAGCGCACCTACCGACAAGGTTCTGCGCGTCCTGAGTTGTGGGCCTGAGTGGGGCGGAGCAGAATGAAGGCATGAAGAAAACCCTGCTGTTCGTGCTCGCTCTGATAGCGGTCGGGTGTGCTGAACCCATCCAAAGGATCCGGACCATAACCAAGCTCACTCTCGTTGCCGCATCGCGATGGTACTCGCCGTACCCCTCTCGCTGTCCGCCCAGAACCCCCTCGTGCAGTCGTTGAAGAGCGTCTTCGATATCACGAAGACCAACATCATGGCGACCGCTGAAATCCTAGACGACGAGATGTACGCGATCGGCAATACCATCAGCGCGTGGCTGGCCCGCTGGGCTGAACGAGACCGCACCGATGTTGCAGGAAGAAGTACGCACGACGGAGGCCCTTGCAGGCCAGTTCAGTGTTCGTGTTGATTTGAGTAGCATTGAGCGAGAAAGGGTGGCATGACCGATGGCGGTCTTGTGGCGTTGGGCTTTTTCCATCTTCTTGAGTAAGTCAGCGTTGTTGGTTCGTCAGTTCTGCCAAACGCTCCACCCTCGGGACCTCAGCTCTTGGACGTTCCCAGCTTATCCTCCCAACGTCTAACCGAAGAACACCTGCCAAGGGCATTGAGAAAAATGACTTGGCCCAGGGTGCGGCCATCGCCCTACCCCCAACCCAACACTATCGCATGTTGCGAGCCCGCTGAACGATCTCGATGGTTACGTTGCGTGGTCCGTCGATGAAGTAGATATGGATCATGCCGTTCTCGAAGGTCAGGTCGTTCGGCCCGCGCGTGACGGTCGCTCCCTTGCTTATCATCTCGTTCATCTTCGGGATTAGATCGAGAGCCCTCCACCCAAGGTGATCGATGGCGCTCCCGGCCGTCTGGAAGCCCTCGCCGTTGGTGAACATCAACCAGACATTGCCCGGGTAGAGGATGGCGTCCCGGCTACCCCGCATGGGAGTGCGTACGCCACCGAATATGTTCAGGTACGCCTGCATAGTGGCCTCCACATCCGGGGTGCGGAGGTGGATGTGATGGAAGCCGAGGTGCTGGGGATCTTCGATGATCTCAAGCCGGACGCCCCACGGATCCACAACGAAGCTGATCGGGAAGAGACCGTCTACCTCGCGCCTGGAGGTCGTGATCGTCGCGCCGTCCGCCTCGAGCTCACGGAGCTTCGCATTCAGGTCCATGACAGAGAATCCGAGGTGGTCAACGGAGCCTCCTTCGCTGGGCCTCGCGTTCGCCTCCTGCCGGAAAATGAACCGGGTCACACCGATAAGCGTCCGGTCGGGCCGGCCGTCGACCGGGTCACCTCCGAAGTGCCGGCTGTACCATGCCGCGGCGGTAGCGGGCTCGGGTACGGCCAGATGCACATGGTCGTACATCATGGTCTCGGACTGGGCACTCACGGTGGCCGCGGACGGCACGAGCAGACCGAGGGAGACAACGAGGGTCGAGGTAATGCGCAGCATCATGAGCTCCTGAGCGGGGAATGCCACGAAGGCGGGATGCACGGTGACATCCTATCGTCGAGGTTTACGAGTTAGGTGGCAAGATGGGACTACGGCGGCGTGGCGGCCCGGGGGTGGCCGCACCCGTCGGTTCAGTCGGGCGCCACGCCTATCCCAGACCGGTTACTAGGCCCAATCTAGTCACCACGGTCACGCCCTCAGGTCTCCACTGGTAAAAATAGGGCAAGCCGCTGCCGCATTGATCTGGGCACGAATCAGGGCAGAGCCAGCGCTACCAGCGAGCCCGGAAAGTCTACGTGGACGTTACCAATCTGCACCACGATGTACTGTTTGCCCTCGTGCATGTAGGTCATCATCCCGTACTGGCCGGGGGCCGGGAGGTCTACGCTCGCCAGGATCTCGCCGGTCTCCTTGTCGCGCGCATGGAGCTCGAACGGCTGGTCGGGAACCGACTGCCCAGGCCCTGAGCTGTACGCCCTGGTCTGGACCAAGATGCTCCCTGTCACCATCTGGATCGAAAAGCCGGGGCCCCCAGTATTGGGAACGTCCACTCCCGCTAGAAGAGGGTGGTTCCGGATCTCCTCAGAAGTCTCGCCGACCGGCACCGACCAGGTCCGCCGGCCTCTGTTCATATCCATGGCGGTGAGCTGGTTGTCCATCGGCTTCCAGAGCCGCAGGCCGTCGATCCTCGGAAGCGGCTCGCGCCGCGCCTCGGGCCCGCCGCCTGGTAGCCAATCCGCCACTGTCGTGCCCGTCGTCGGAGTAAAGGTGGGGGTGGAGTAGCCGGCACCGGGCGAAGCATAGTCTGGGATATCCGCGGCCTCCCCATCCGTGGGCTGCATGAACGCCGGGGCGCTACAGTTCCGGTGGTGGTTTGCGTATATCGTGCCCGTAGTGGGATCCGCGACCGGGGGGTGAGGGATGACGTTCCCGGCCCCTTGGCAGCCGACGTTGTTGCGGAATTCGTTCTCGTGATTGTAGGGAAGCGGCGGCACGTACAGGCCCCCAACCCGGAACTGACTCAGTATGATCTGCGCTTGAGCCCTCAGATCCGGCGTGTAGTCGATGACGAACTCCTCGGTGAGTCCGTTCAATAGAATGTCGTCCAGCGGTTCCGGCAGGGTCGGGTAGGGCTGGGTGGCCGCCGTGTAGTTGCCGGGGACCTCTGTCTGGAAGACCGGGCGCTC
>CAUZHN010000157.1:0-2988 GCA_963579625.1 Gemmatimonadales bacterium UBA6960 | reverse complement strand
GCCTGGCTGGCTCCACTCAGTAGGGTGAACATCACTGAGGCAGCACGCACTTGCCGGATCTTGTCACATTTACGTTTCCGGGCGAGCACATCCCGATTGAGTCTATACGGAGACCTCAATGCTTAACCATGTAACGTACCTCTACGGATTCAACCTTGGCTGGGCGGAAACGCTTGTGGAGGACCTGTCGGCTGAGCAGATGGCGGCCCAGCCCGGCGGCGTGATCAATCACCCGGCTTGGTCGCTCGGCCATCTTGTGATCTCGGCCGACCACCTCGGCCAGCTGTTGGGACTCGAGTCGAACCTGCCGGAGGGTTGGAGCGAAACCTTTAAGACCGGCGGAGAGCCGTCTGGCGACGCGTCGGCCTATCCTAGCAAGGAAGAGATCCTCGGCGCACTCAAGGAGCAGCACGCCAGAAACGCCGAGGCAGTCATAAACATCGATGCCTCACGGTTCGCAGAACCCCACCCGGATGAAGCGAGACGGAAATATTTTCCCACTGTTGGGGACATGATCATTTTCCTGATGACGTCGCACGAGGTGGGCCACCTAGGTCAGATCGCCGCTTGGCGTCGTGCTATGGGTCTCGGTTCGGCGACCGGAGAGTGAAGCCCGGCAAAAGCACGGAAGAAATTTCTTGAGCAGAGTGCGACAGAGGATGAAAAGTCCTAGCCCTGTTTTGAAGCTGGTGGTGAGGTGCCCGAATCAGTTGCGGGTCTGAGTGGGGTGGGGCAGGATTAGGGTATGGCTCTAATACCGTGTTACGAGTCCCCGATCCTCAAACCCTGCGCTTAGGAGGCTCCATGCGTTACATACCGACATTCGTATTCCAGGCGGTACTCGTCGCCACGGGCTGGGGCTTGCCGGCGGCGGCCTACGCCCAGAGTGAGACATACGAGCTCGACCCCACCTGGCCGAATCTTCCGTCGGGAACGTTCTTCGGATCACGGGACGGTTGGCCGGATCAGGCCGCACGAGACAGGGCGGCTACCGCGCATCGCGCTCTTGAGGCGCGAGGTCAGACGCAGGGGCAGGCCCAAAGGCGGGGACAGCCTCAGCCCCAAATATTCGGCCAGGGTGTTTCGGGAATCGCGATCGACGACCAGGACCGTATCTACATATTCAATCGTGGGGTCAAGACCATCCTCGTTTTCGACAAGAGCGGGGAGCTCATCAGAGGTGGCGGTGAAACGGACGCGGAAGGTCAGACGATCGTCGGGGGCTGGTTGCACTCGGGTGAGGTCGACTGGCTAGGCAACGTCTGGGTCGTTGAGCGGGACAATCACCGAATTCTGAAGCTGAACCAGACGCTCGATGGAGTGGTGATGCAGCTCGGCACGACCGGCGTGAGTGGCAACGACGAGAGGCATTTCAGCCGGCCATCGGGTATCTCGGTCCTTCGCTCGGGTCGGCTCATCGTCACTGACGGTTACGGCAACAACCGCGTGGTCATGTACTCGAGCGACGGTACGTTCATCAAGCAGATCGGGATGGGGAGCGGCGGACCCGACGACTGGGGCACGGGGCCCGGCGAGTTCGACTTGCCGCATCAGGCCGCAGTGGACGCATCCGACAATATCTTCGTGGTCGACCGCGAGAACAGGCGAATTCAGGTGTTCGACGAGAACCTGACCTACCTGCGTGAGTTCTCAAACTACGGCTGGAACCCTTGGGACATCGCGATCTCCCGTCGAGGCGAAGACGGCTTCGGTTACATCGCTGACCACGCCGGGGAGCGCGTGCACAAGATATCCCTGGAGGACGGGACGATTCTCGCGACATGGGGGGTTCCTGGACGGGGGCCCGGCGAGTTCGACTGGGTGCACGGCATGGCGGTCGACTCCGAGGGCGCCGTGTACGCCGCCGACACCTACGGTCAACGAGTTCAGAAGTTCGTGCCGTTGAGGGCCACGCCCCCGCAATACTGGGTCCTTTGGGGGTTAGGTCTCGTCTTCCTCTTGTGGGGCAGTCAGCGCGTGGGCCGATACTGGTACAAGAATTTCGGGAAGGCCCTAGCTCTCGAATAGCTCTCCCCTGACCTCGCGTCTTCGTGGAAGGCGTGGTGATCGTCGGCAGGGTAGCCCACTAGCCGCTTCGTATCAGGCTTCTCCGGCCTCTTGCCGAGTAGGTGCGTCGGATACAGGCCCGATTGTTGTCTGCACGGGTGGTCCTGTGAGACGCGCCGAGGTGAGGCTGAAGTCCGCTCTCCGCTTGGGGAGATACTGAGAGAGCGTGTCGAAGGGCAGATGACTCGCGAACAAATAGCCGAAGCCCAACGGATGTCCACCGAGTGGCTAGAGGCGCACAGCAACTAGCCCCCTAGTCCCTCCGTGGCACCCAGCCACGCCCAGCTATCCAGTGCTGTTTTGCGCGTCCTGAGTTGGGGGTCTGGGTGGGGCGGGGCAGAATGCGGGCATGAAGAGAATTCTGCTATGGGGAGAGCCGACACATGGACAAGAGCAAATACCTACTTATTTCTAGCTGTATCTTTGGGTTGGTTGCTGCCCTGCATCTGTTGCGAGTGCTTAGGAATTTATCTCCTACGATAGGATCATGGACTCTGCCCATTTGGGCATCTGTATTTGTATTTGTCGTGTTAAGTCGATTGAGTTACCGGGGCATTACCCTTTGGAGGAGAGACGCTTCCTGACTGGATCTTCGGGAGCAAAACCGTTAGCTACGACCCTTGTCCTCCCGGTGGTAACTAGCTGATGGGATGGTTGGTGGGGATTGCCATTGCTGTGGCGATAGGGATTGCTCTCGCTCCGTTGTTGGGTCCGATCATCGTCGTAATCTCCATTGGGGTAGGTGCCGTATTCTTCCGTGTGTAGCTAGGGATGGAATCGTGAAATTCTCATTACAGATATCGAAACAGGTTGTCTCAACTGTGCTGCTTATGTCTATATCTTCGGCCAATTCTTTAGCGGCGCAGTGGAGTCCGAGTAGAGTAGATAGTCATGCTCCAATCGGAGTCATGGGAGATCACC
>CAUZHN010000156.1:0-3026 GCA_963579625.1 Gemmatimonadales bacterium UBA6960 | reverse complement strand
AGGAACCCGCAAGAGAGCGCGAAGGCACTAAGCATCACCGCCCGATGCCATACGACCTTCCCCCATCGGATCAGGATATACCCGAGCAAGAGAAGGGTCGCCGTCATACCGTTCAGTGTGGCGTGGAAGGCCGGAAGGCCGGAGACATCGAGCCCCTCGACCACTAGGAACTGCGGTGAGGTTACCAGTACGAGTACCAGAAGACAGACGACTGCCGAGAGGCTGTACACCACGACAGCCAAGGCTCGCTCGCTCACCCCTGAAAGGGAGGATCTGGTCATAGGTCGACCCATCATTCGCCAGAAATAACGCCCGAGCGGATCGTTTCTCGGCGTGCCTTCACCGCAACGGCCAGGTCCTCAAGCAGGGTTACTGAGTCGTCCCACCCAAGACACGAATCGGTAATGCTCTGCCCATAAACCAAATCCTCGGCCTTTCCCAGCTTCTGATTGCCCTCCACGAGGTTGCTTTCGACCATGACTCCCATAATCCCCTCCTCCCCCATGTGCATCTGATGGCAGATGCTAGCACAGACCTCCAGCTGTCGCTTGAACTCCTTCCCGCTATTCGCGTGGCTCATATCGATCATCAACTTCGGTGGGACTCCGGCCTTCTCTAACAACGCAGATGCGGCCTTGACGGATTGGCTGTCATAGTTCGATCCGCCGCCGCCACGAAGAATGATATGACAGTCCTCGTTGCCACTGGTCGAGAAGATCGCGGAGTGTCCATCCTTCGTAACGGAGAGGAAGATGTGGGAACTCCGAGCCGAGCCGACCGCATCCACTGCCACCTGAATCGAGCCGAGAGTGCTGTTCTTGAAGCCGATCGGGCACGACAACCCTGAGGCCAACTGACGGTGCACCTGGCTCTCCGTAGTACGCGCACCAATCGCCCCCCAACAGACCAGATCTCCAACATACTGAGGGGAGATCGGATCCAGGTATTCCGTCCCCGTCGGAAGATCCAGATCCACCAGATCCCCTAGCAAGCGGCGAGCAATCCGAAGGCCCTCGTTTATTGCGAACGAGTCGTCTAGGTGGGGATCATTGATCAGGCCCTTCCACCCAACTGTCGTCCGTGGCTTCTCAAAGTAAACCCGCATCACCACTTTCAGCGTATCCTTCCAGCGCTCCGCCTGCTCGTGAAGCCGCCCGCCATACTCAAGCGCAGCCTTGGGGTCGTGGATCGAGCATGGCCCGATCACTACCAAGAGTCGATCATCTAGCCCGTGAATTATATCGGTGATTTCAGCTCTCGAGTTGAACACGAACTCGGAAGCCGCATCCGAGATGGGCAGGTCGAGAAGCGGAATTTCGGGCGCATCCACCTCTTTCATCCCAGTGATGCGCGTATCGTCGGTATTGTATTTCATATGATGTCTCAGTGCGTTCAGGCGCGTTCTTCCAAGTCCATCCAGCGCTCATACAGAGCCTTGAGTTCCTCCTCCAGATCATTGTATCGCGTCGTCACTCCAGACACGCGTATCGCTTCCCCCCGATAGAACTCAGGATTGCCGAGAAGCCCTGAAAGCTCATCTCTCTCGATTTCGATTCCAGCTATGCGCGCATCCATACCTTCGAGTTCCCGCCGTTCATTATACGAAAGACGCTTGGGATCTGACCTGGCCGCCTTAGCCTGCATCCGGGCCACCTCAGCTCTGGCCTTCTGCCGACCCTGCTCCTTCTCCCGGCGAAGAGCAGCATCGCTTTCCTGCTCCTTCTCTCGGCGTGCCAGATAAGAGTCCCAGCCCCCATGATGCCTATAGATCTCGCCCCCTCCCTCAAACACCCATAGAGAGGTCGCTAGTTTGTCCAGAAGGTACCGGTCATGTGTCACCATGACTACGCATCCTGAAAACGACTCCAACGCCTCTTCGAGAATCCGTAAGGTGTCCAGGTCGAGATCGTTCGTGGGTTCATCGAGGATCAGAAGGTTGAATTCCTGCAGCAATAGACGGGCGAGGAGCAGCCGGTTTCTCTCTCCTCCCGATAGGGAGTCCACCCTCTGGCGCTGAACGTGAGGCGGGAAAAGAAATCGGTCCAGATAGGCACGAATATGGATGGACCTCCCCCTGACATCTACCCAATCGGCCTTGGACACAGCTCGTTCCACGCTGAGAGTCGGATCGATTTCCCGATCCTGGTCGAAGTATCCGATTCGGGTATTCTCGCCCAGGACGATGCTGCCCGACCCCGGGCTCTCTTCCCCGGTCAGTATTCGGAGGAGCGTCGTCTTCCCTACTCCATTCGGACCTACAACTCCCACACGCTCGCCCGCGAGGAGTCGGTCCGAGAAGTTCTGGATAACGACTTCATCTCCGTAATGGAAGGATAGATCATGGATATCGACGACCCGACGACCCTGCCGGGGAGCGCCGCCGATATCGATATCGACCTCGCCTTGCCTCGTCCGCTTTCTATCCCATTGCTCGGATGCAAGCTCCAGGACACGCCGGCGTCGGGCTTTCTGCTTCCCGGTCCGGGCCAGTGGAGACTTCCGTGCCCAGGCGAGTTCCCTCTCCAGGAACCTGACGCGCCTCGCATCCTCTGTTTCTTCACGTGCCACACGCTCAGCGCGAGTCTCCAGATACTCGGTGTATCCTCCATTGTAAGAGGTCAGGACTCCGTTCGAGATCTCGATCATCCGATCGACTACCCGGTCCAGGAAGTAGCGATCGTGGGTTACGACGAGCACGGCCCCCCGGAAATCAAAGAGGATCTCCTCGAGCCAGAGCACGGTGTCCGCATCCAGGTGGTTAGTTGGCTCGTCCAGAAGCAGGAGCTCAGGTTCGGATAGGAACGTTCGAGCCAGTGCCACTCGGCGGCGTTCCCCGCCAGATAATTGACCCATCTTCCTGTCCCAACCTTCGACCTGGAGCCGGGTGAGAATCCTTGCAACACGGTGATTCCATTCCCAATCAGCCGCTGTGTCGCTCACCTGAGCTCGTCCTTCGGAAACGGTCTCGAATACGCTGTATGTAGGATCTATTGGGGGGTCTTGGGGAAGGTATCCCACCACCAGGT
>CAUZHN010000155.1:0-3064 GCA_963579625.1 Gemmatimonadales bacterium UBA6960 | reverse complement strand
CAGGCCCCACTCCAGCTAGCAAGAGAGTGCCCTCGAAGGGGTTCAAGCCCTTCGGGGGCACCTGTGCATCTGCCGGTGGCGTTTACCTGAGATCCCTAGATCGATGCCATGCATAGGAGCTTTTGGATTTGATACGACCACTTGCCGCGCCCTAGATCGCCCGCGATCTACGGCCGGTAAACGTCAGGATGTGTGAGATGGCGAACTCCGTAGGCTGTCTGATTTTTGTTTCAGGAGTGCCTGGAAGGCCGACACGGACTGATGGTTGCTGAGGGATTACGCCTAAGGCGTAAGGACTTCTAGGGGGAAACGATCGTCAACGACGTCCCTGCGACCCCTCGGTTACGGTCACAGTTACCCCTGAGAACCTGACTCCCGTATAGAGTCCGTCGTCCGCGTAAGCGCGGACCTCATACGTGCCAGCCTCTCGGAAGCGGACCGTTGTCGTGGCTGTACCTCCCGCATTGTTAAGGGGTGATACCATTGGGGTGAAGTCTGCCTCACCTGGGCCTCGATAGTTGAGCCACGTGACCGCCATCCCCACTTCCCGTGCCACAGCTGGGGACAGCACGGCTTGACGACCAGGCTCGCCCGCTGAACCGTGGATGAAAGGGAGCCCGTTAGTAATTGGCCCCTCATCTGATCGATTCCCCCCGCTCCTCAACCCTCTAGGGCCAGCCACTACTGGTTCAGGAAGTCCGTCGTCTTCCACCGAAACCGTCAGAACGACGGGTTCTCCCACCGCGACAGTCATCCTTTCTGCCCCGACGACTTCGATCGTCGGAGGCTGGTTTGGGGATTCTGGATCGATAATACCATTCCAGATGTCGGGGTTCAGTAGCCATACCCAGTCGGGTTTGAGCTTCCCCACGGCGGTGAGCGTCTCTCCGTTACGCCTCAGGGTCCAGACGAGCGTCCGGTCGCCAAAGTCCTCAGGAACCGTAACCCCGAAGACGAACTTCTGCCGCCGAGTATAGAAGTGGGTCGGCTGTTCCCGGTCATTCACGGGTGAAGCTTGCCATCCTTCCTGGCTGCCCACTGTCTCTCCTGCATCCAGCACGGAGAAGAAGTTGTCCGGCCCTATAGGGATATGCAGCTGTTCTTCATGGTTCCGGTTCAAGTAGCCGAACAACATGGTGTAACTACCATCCGGATTACGATCATATCCTTCATAAGTAGGCTGTACGACCTGCCCGCTCAGATACATGACCTGGCTCTGTGTCCCCTCCGGAGCCGAGGCCAGGGACAATCCCGCTAATGCCAATGCACAGAAAAGGGATCTCATTGGTTTCTCTCTACCCTGAGTGGGTCTCTCGATGACGACACAAAAGGGGTCCCGAGACGTCTCTCTGTGGGACCCCCCAGGAACTGGGGATATGGGAGAGAGCTACCCCTTCACTCTACCGCGCGCCCGCTCCTTAACCACCACCACCACCACCACTACCACCGCTCTCCTCGGCCATTTGCTTCTTCTCCTGCAGCAGCATAAGACGCTCCTGGACGTGCTCCTCGAATTCCTCGTCGGAGAGGTAGTAGTTGGTCATGTGAGCGAATGCCATATCGTCTGTGGAACGCTGTCCGTATCCCACCCAGTTGTCGGGATCTCCTGCCCATGGATTGCTTTCCGAATTGTTATGCCAATTGGTCAGGTGAATGACCGACCCCTTCGGGAGGAGCGGCTGTTCGTCGTCGGCATAGTTGTAGGCGATATGCCAGCCAAAATCCCACCCCATGCAGTTCAGCGTCTGCCGGCGCTGGTCTGGATAGATAACCTCCAGGCACTGCCGGGCACCGAGATTGTGCATATGCGGCTGATATGCCGTTAGACGCACATTTTCATGCAGGATCGTGAAGCCATCAGACCGTACGCTCTCCGTATGCGGAGGGATATCCAAGTCTGAGATAGCTGCCCAACGATCCCGGTTAATTCGATGCTCCGGCTCGACACCCTCCGGGTAGAACCACAGTGCAAGTCGGGACTGATCTGTGTGGTCCTCGCCGTCGCGGCTTCCCGAGTAATGAGAACTCCACTGGATCTTCGTCCCCGCGGGAATGAACCGGCCGGTGTTTTCCGGAAAGATGTCGCCGGTCTTTCCGAGGGCGTACTCACCAAACTCTTCCGTCGTCCCGTCCGGATAGAGGAAGGTGGTCCCGTTGTGATGCACGACTGCGAAGCCATCGAGCGAAGGCTTGGTCTCGTACGCCATGATCCAGCGGTCCTCCTCGAGACCCGACTCGCTAATGTGTCTCGGGAACAAGTTGCCACTGTTCCCGGGAATGGTAAAAGACTCCGGCATCGCGATGATGTGGTCCGGCGGACGACCCATCTCGTCTTCAAGCGTCCAATCGTAGACCCGATCCTCGAAGGTGGGCACCGGAGGCATGGCGGCTGGGTCGCCCTGCGGAGTGCCGCTGTCCACCCACATAGCGATCGTCGCAATCTCCTCATCGCTCAACGACCGGTCATCCTTGAAGTTCTGTAGACCGACCGTCTTATCGACAAACCAGGGAGGCATCTTGCGGTTGCTAACCATCTCCTTGATGAGCGGAGCGTATGGCCGCGCCGCTTCATACGTCAGCAACGACATGGGCGCGATCGAACCAGATCGATGGCAGGACACGCAGTTCTGGTAAAAGATTGGCGCGACATCCTCCGTGAACGTCACCTCCGCACCGGTTGCCTCTTGGGCGTGAGCAGACGCAGCGGTCGCTAACACACCCAGCGCTAGGAGGACATTCGAAAATCTCAGCCAAGACGAACCCAACATCCGACACTTCGCTGCTGTGTTCATAGCAAATGACCTCCAGGAGATCTCCCGTGGATACTAACATCAGTGTTGCACCAACTACTCCGCTTGGTCAAGTCATTCTGGGAGTGCAATGGTGATGTTAAGGGTGACCAACACCGCCAATCGACACTCGCATACCAGATACTTCGCCGCTAAACCAGGTCAACGCCTTGAAACTCGACAACCTCGCAGTCGAGTGGATCTGGAGAGGGGACAGCGCAGAGCCGGGACGCCCAAATCACCCGGACGGTTTCAAGACGCTCATCATGCGAATG
>CAUZHN010000154.1:0-3275 GCA_963579625.1 Gemmatimonadales bacterium UBA6960 | reverse complement strand
CACTTGGCCGAGGACGAGGGCACACGCGCCGCAACGCTCAAAGTCCTCGAAGCGGAAGCCATGGCAAAGCCAAAAGCGGCGAAAGACGCCGAGGGCGAGGCCGACACGAAGGACTCGGACAAGCGCAGGTGGTCGACGAAGCGCCAAAAGAAACAGTCCGGGTTTGAAGGGCGCGCCTCGGACGGCAAACCGAAGAACATCCCGCGGCGGAGCGCCGTTTGAGGTCGTCGGCCAGGTAGACCGTAGCCATGCCGCCCTCACCCAACTCACGCTCGATGGCGTAGCGGCCTTCGAGGGCTGCGTTGAGACGTGTGATGGCCTCGGACATCGAGTGCGTCCCGAAAGCTAGAGGAGCGGTGCCCCCATCATATGGGACCACCGGTGTATACGCACGAGGCTACGCTGGGGAAATCATACCCGCCCGCAGGGGCACCACAATGAGGACAAGCGGGTGCCTTGTCGCTGATCTCCTTCTCGCACGCGTAGCATTCGATTAGAGCCGTGCCCTGATTCTGCCCCGCCCCACTCAGGCCCGCAACTCAGTGTTTAGTGATTCAGCGTCAGTGGCGGTGGAATAGGGGTGCCCCCCGGTACTAGGGTCTCGCTTATCGGGAAAAGGGACCCGCCCCAGCTACCAAATATTTTTCGGGGAACGTATTGCAGTGGCGTCGATGTGTGCGGCCCTGCACGAGTACCGCCCCGTGGCCACCAATAAGGGGAGGGCTGACAGAAAGGTTGATATCAGCCTCGAAAGAAGTGGAAAGGGACGCATGGCAAACTCCCTAGAAGGGTGATCGGAAAGGGGGGTGGGCCACGTTGGGGATGCCACGGTCCCAGGCCCTAGGCGGAGCGACGACGGCATAGTCGTAGCTACGGTTAGGAGCTCCAACAACGGGGATGGGGTCGTGCCACCGCAACACTTCAACGTGTAAGGTCATGTCATTCATGCCCGTGGGCACAGGGCGGTTGTGCGGTTTATCCTGCGTCTCTCCTCCTCGCCGTAGCGTTGCTACGCCTTGTCGTCGTTCCTTGTCTGAACGCGCACAAGCGCCCTGTACGCAACCCGCCCCCCCCTTTCCGATCACCCTTCTGAGTGGTCGAGGACGAAATTCCATCATGCGCTCGGGCGTGTGGGCCGTCCAGTCCGGCGCGGAGCCGGTGGTGAGGCCCAGCGGTTGCTTCGGGGTTTGAGTTCCTGGCGGGTACTGGCCGGGGGTCCTTATTACGCCCTAGCTTGGCTCTCGCCTCTTTCCGACCCAGACAGGAGGAAACCGCATGAAGAAGTACGCCGTGTCGGCCATTGCGCTCGCGATGCTATCCGTGGCCCTGGTGGCACAGACACCGCCGGTCACCGGCGATCGCTCCTCGCCCCTACGCCCGCTCACGGGCGCAGGCAACGTGGGAGTCAGCAATGCGGTTCTTCGCGATCAGCCTGAGGTTCGCGCCCTACGCGTCGTGGTGGAAGCCGGCGGTACACGCCCGATACACGGGCACGCGAACGTCCAGTTCCATCTATTCGTTCCGATCTCAGGTTCCATGGAGCTGAACCTGGACGGGGAACCGTCCGTGGACGTGCAACCCTGGCACCCCTACTTCCTCGAGGGAGGCACCCAACACGGGTTCCACAACAGCAGCTCCACGGCGGTGGAAATCATGGAGATCTTCATCAACTGAGGAGGGATCCACTGAGGAGGCGGAAGATCAGCGCCGGCTCCTGCGGCGCTAGGCTGTAACCGGCTCGAGGGCCGTTGCGGCCGGCCGCGCCCAGACCCGTCGGAGCACCAGGTAGCTGCACAAGTAGCAAGCGATCACCAGCAACGACAGAGCTTGGCTGCCCACCACCATTCCGAGGTATTCTGCGAAACCGCCGACCGTGGCTCCAAGCAGGTTCTCTCCGAACGCGGACGCAGGCTGGGCCTCACGCTTGAACGTCGTCGAGAACACCAGCCCCGCGAAAAAATAGGGAGCGGGACGGCCAGTAGCGTCCACGCCAGACGCCCACTCCGAGTCTTGAGGTGGTCTGTTCTCACGGAGCCATTCGATGGCCGCAGAAACGTGCGGCAGGGCGGCGAGCCTACTCGACTCCACCCTCACGCTAGGCTGCTTCATCTGTGAGGCGCTGTAGGCCATCCCGTACGCGGTCGCCATCTCCTGGCTTCCGGCCACCAACTCAGCGAAGCGAGTCTGTTTGGGGGTAAGATCACGCATGGGCTGCGCGGGCGGAGGGACGCGTTCTGGAACGTAATGCGCGCGTGCGGGGACGGGTCATTCTGCACCCGTCCTTTTCTGAGTAAGTGCCCTCTGATTGCTGCTTCCACCCCCCACATCGGCCAGTGGAAGCCGGGTGGTGGCTGGGATGAGGCGGTCAAGGCAACTACCAGGTCCCGCACCTACAGACTCAAGGAGGACAGCAAGCCATGCCTTTATCTTCTGCCATCCGTGCGGCTGTGGGCATTCTACTTGTAGTCTCACTCCTATCAGGGTGCGGACTACTCTTTGTCAACGGTCCGGCTCCGAGTTGGCAGGATGCAAGTGTGGAGAACCTTCCAATCATGGCCGCTTCAGCGCCCTGCTCTACTGGCAAGGTCCCGATCATAGGCGACCTTATCATTGGAGGATTTGGAGTCGGTCTCGTGATGGCCGAACTGTACAATCGGACTCAGCATGATGGATATTGGGGTGAGTCTGAAAAAGCTACAGAGGTATTCGGAGCGGTTCTTGCAGCACCATATCCGCTCAGCGCGCACAAGGGAAACCAGAAGGTCAACGATTGCAGGGCGTTCAATGTTCGTCTGTCTGAGGAGCGATGACGAGGTGCACAGAGCCAAGCCAGTTACGAATGGTTGGACGAGTTGTTTCCGATACCTGATTCTCGGGCGAATGCACTCTTTCCAGCTCGAAGCCTGAACCTAAATCGGTAAGAATCCCCACGGATTGTATTCAGGAACCCCGCTTCACTGGCACCGATGTGTGCGGTCCGGCACGAGTACCGCCCCTCCGGCGATGACGGGGGGGGGGCAGTGGACCGGCGATTGACCCCGATTTTGCCCAAGTATGGGTACTCTACACCTGGACCGCCGAGGCCCCGGCGCTGGCGACATGCCATCTCGGGCGTCAATTCGATCCAAGATGTCACCTGCTGCGCCGTATCGAAGCTGACGTCTTTTCCCCTTGACATGCGCCCGGGAATCCGACTAGATCACGGCGCGCCGATTCGTGGGAAGACTCATAAAGGGTAGGCGATTCGAGGAGGCATGAAGATGTCCAGGGTGTTT
>CAUZHN010000153.1:0-3311 GCA_963579625.1 Gemmatimonadales bacterium UBA6960 | reverse complement strand
CACAGGGGTGTCTTCCTGGGATTCCGCGGCCGGTAGATGCGACAGGCGCTCTCCACGTCCCGCCCGAGGCCGGGGGGAGAGACACCGGCAGCCCACGCAGGCGGACCATCCGCCTACGCGGGCCGAGCCTGGATCGGTGGGGTGCCCGGCGGGGTCCGAAGGCTGGGGCCGGACGGTCCTCCTCAGCCCTGTGACGAGCGGTGCGCTCGTTGAACGTTCGTCTGCCCTATCCCATCCCGTCGATGGCGAGGCCGAAGTCGAGGACCTTGACCTTCCCGTCCGGCGTGACCTTCACGTTCGCCGGCTTCAGGTCTATAACAACGCCACGGTTACGACAGAACATAGGCTCGACCGACCCGGGGGGAAAGGTCGAGACCTCGATGGAATCACCGGATCAGTCATAGCTACAAGCACACACACTTCGCTTATCCCCTCGGGAGACATCATGAAACGATTAGTCGTCTTGGGAGTGCTCTCGGTGCTGCTGGGTCTGACCGCCCCGGCCAACACGGCGGCACAAGATGAGCAACACTTCCTCGCGGTGGGCGGGATGGCGCCCGAGATCGAGGTGGTAGGCGCCACGCGCTACGGCATCCTGGCCGAGCCGGTGAAGTTGAGCTACTACCACGGCAAGACCGTGGTGATCGCGTTCTTCTTCAAAGCAAGGACACGTGGCTGAACGATTCAAATGCAAGCGTACCGTGATCAGTACGCAGATTTGTTTCACAACGGTCAGGACGTGGTACTCATCGGCATCTCGGCCGACCAGCCCGAAGAGCTTCACTCATGGGCGGCGGACGCGGACTTCCAATTCCTGTTCGGGAGTGACCCGGGCAGCGGCGCATATGCGGCATTCGGAGGAGACCCGCGCGACAACGGCATGGTGGGAAGCCGCGCCGTGATTCTGATCGACCCCGAGGGTCGTATCGCGGGGGTGATTCCCAGATTCCTCCAGATGGATCCGACCGCCTACGAAGAGTTGGCTGAGGTCATCGACGCAGCGATGCCGGAGCCGGACCAGGGCCAATAACCGGCTCCACACCGGTGGAATGCAGAACGACATGATTTCAGATTGCAGATCGGCGATTTGAGATCGACGACTTGTGGTCGCGGCGCGGGCCGGTGACGGCGAGGTCGTCGATGCGTTGCGCCTGCTTATCCCCAACCCAACTACACTTCCCGACAAAAAAGGGGGCCGAGGTTGGGCTGAGAGCGACGTGGCGCGGTGACGGTGCTCGGACTCCGGGCCTGGTTGCTGGACGCGCCATGGGGCGCGCCGTACGCTTTTCGGCCCACGGACTGGACGCCTGGATCGCTCGCACTGGCGAGTAGTCCTTCACTGGCCCCAGCCCATATCCTCGAAGTACCCTTCGAGTAGCTAGCTGGGTGAACAGGTATCAGCGGATGTGACCATATTCTCAAAGTACCCTGCGATCACAGCTTCCGAGGCCGAGTCCTTCACTTCGATGCCGTCCATGAAATACCCGATGAAGACGTAGCCGCACGGCGAAGGTGAACCGCTGAAATTCACGTATTCGTCAAGCGATATATCGAAGTAGTGCTCTTGCATGCCCTTGAGAAAGTCTATGGTTTCCTGATCCAGATCCAGGCTCGGCTCGCTGTGGTGAAAGTAGGCTTCACCCACCATCCATGGGACATTACTCGCACTCGCGGCTTCAGCTATCTGCTCGTACTGGATCCTAATCAACCGTCGGAAATCTGCCTGGTCTAGGTAGTGATGGTCGATTGTGAAGCCGAGGTAGTCGTAGCCGTCGACCCAGTAACCGCTGTGGGCGCCACCTATCTTCGCAATCAGCCGGCCCGAAAAGAGTGGCCGAAGGTCAGGGAGCACTTCGCGGAACCACTCCGAGGCAAGTTCCACCCTTGCATCCGTTCCCGCATCGGGAGGATCGAAGGGCGTTTCCGGCGGGGTGAGACTATGAAGGAAAGTAGGAAAGCGCTCGTCGGCGAGCGAGCCTTCAAATTCGTTCGCGGGTGAGAAATATTCGACCTGGTATTGTTCGGCGAGTTCTGCCAGTTCGATCGCAGCTGCGCGGCACGAGCTAAGGTAGTTATCGAGTCTGCTCTGTGGGTCCGCATCGTTCGGCACCTCGTAGGCCTGGCCACTGAGCAGCACGGCGAATCCGAGCCGCTTATATCGCACGATTTCTTCTTTGGCACTCTCCAGACGACCAGGTTGGAATCGGTACTCACCGTTCTCGAGTACGTCGAAAGATGCAAGCACTGAGACGGTATTGATCCCGAGCGATTTCAATCTGTCGACCCCAGCCTGATTGCCTACGAACGCGGCCAACTGCTCCCAGGCCCCAGGCTCCCAGAGGCCCCTGATCACTGCCGGATAAGAGCGCGGGTACTCTTCGGAGTTGATGGTGTCTGGGACATCAGGGGACGTTTGGGAGTCCCCTCCGCAGGTGATAAGAGCGAAGGAGATGAAGAGGAAAAGAACGCAGCGGCGAATGATAGTACCCATCACAGCTTCCAGATTTTAGAGTGTTTTCGGGTAACTCAGGGATCCAATGCCCCCGTCTGGTGATCCACACCCCACAATAACCGAATGAGGATGAATTTTATGTGATGGCATTGACGTTTCAGTAAAAGCGCGATTTAATCCACGCATCGTTAATCTCAATTTTTATGAATTTCAAAAAAACATTCGCCCTTCTCGCAGTACTTAACCTCATGGTAGCAGCCGGTTGTTCATCGTCATCCTCAACCAGTTCTTCAACTCCCACCACTCCAGAACCTGAAGTAAGCGCCGTGCCTCTTTCGGGAGCATGGAACTTTTACCGGTTGTTCTGCGTCCACTCTCTTAGGATCTGCGGGAACTGGGCGCGTGGGGAGGTAGCCGCCATGATGCCCAGGAAGCTTGGGACGGTGCCGGCGACAATCATGAGCGTCGCGCCGTAACTGCTAAAGGGAGGTGCCGGATGCGACAAGCGATTCTTCTCATGGCCGCTCTGGGCGTGATGGTAGCAGCCGGTTGTTCATCGTCATACGACTCACCCAGTTCTTCAACTCCCACCACTCCAGAACCTGAAGTAAGCGCCGTGCCTCTTTCAGGAGCCTGGAACTTTCAAATGACCGGAGCGACCGAAAATCTTTCTGGTTCAAACTGCCCCACGCAAAGTGGCGGGTTTAGCTCTGGCGGCACAGCTCATCTAACGGTGAGCGACGATGGAGACACAGCGGTGCTCGATATCGATGGAAACAGCCTCGACTTCACACGCCTTGGAGACAGTGACTACAAAACACCAAGCTACGACTTCCCGGTGCGGGATGGTAATTACAAT
>CAUZHN010000152.1:0-3378 GCA_963579625.1 Gemmatimonadales bacterium UBA6960 | reverse complement strand
CAGGGAGGCGCCAACGCAGGGCATACGGTACACGTAGGAGACCAGGAGTTCGTGCTCCATCAGATCCCGTCGGGTATTCTTCATTCAGGAAAGCGATGCCTCTTGGGAAATGGCGTGGTCCTCGACCCAATCCAATTCTTCGAGGAGTACGACGCCCTTGCCGACCGGGGAATCGAGTTGGATGGGAGGATTGGTGTGAGCTGGCGTGCCCACCTTCTTCTGCCCTGCCACCGAGTGCTCGATCGGGCTTCCGAGGACCAGGCTCTGGAGAAAATTGGTACGACGGGACGTGGGATCGGCCCAGCGTATGAGGAGAAGGTAGGGAGGAGAGGGATTCGCGTTGCTGATGTCATAGATGCGGAGCGGTTCTCCGGGCTGATCCAGGTAGCTGTAGAGCGAACAGTTGCACGTCTGAAAGCCATGGGCTGTGAAGACGACGGAACTCTCAAGGACCAGATGCGGCGGGCCCTGGCCCTGAGGGATCGTTTGCTCAGACTGGCTACGGACGTTGGACGAGAGGTCGACGAGTTGCTTTCCGCTAGCCGGCGCATCCTTCTCGAGGGCGCTCAGGGCACGGCTCTGGATCTCGATCACGGAACCTATCCCTTTGTTACTTCGTCGAATACGACTGCGGCAGGAGCGGCCATCGGAATAGGGATTGGCCCGACTCGAATCGATTCGGTGCTGGGAGTGGTGAAGGCATACACGACTCGCGTGGGTAATGGGCCCCTTCCGACTGAGTTCGGTCCCGAGATGGACGCTCAGGTGAGAGAACTCGGAAGCGAATTTGGGGCGACGACCGGAAGACCTCGTCGCTGTGGGTGGTTTGACGCGGTCCTGGCCCGTCACGCCAGCCGGGTTAACGGACTCACAGGGTTGGCGGTCACGAAGATTGACGTCTTGGATACTCTTCCTGAGATTTCTTTGGGGATCCGATATCGGATGCCTGGTGGTGAGACCGAATATTTTCCCGCTGATACCCACGATTTGGGCAAGGCACAGCCGGTCCTCGAGACGCACCCCGGATGGGAGCAGTCAACATCGGACGCGCGATGCCTAGACGATCTTCCCCTGAATGCCCGGAGATACCTTGATCGCATCGAGGAACTCGTCGGAGCTCCCATCGAGATGGTTTCAGTCGGCACCCGAAGGAGCCAGGTGATTCACTCAGGCTAGAGGTGCTTGCGCCCTTCTTCACATCCCTCGGGCGGGCCATTACTTTGGAGCGCTCTTTATCCTAGAGTTGCCCAGTCCAGTGAGATGCATGATGGGGGAGGGGCGTCTAAGTTCAGAAGGACGAGCGGGTAGTCCATGTTCGATGAGCTAAGCCAGAAACTGGACTCGGTCCTCGGCCGTTTCAGACAGCGGGGGATGCTCACTGAACCGATGATCCGCAACGGTCTCAGGGAGGTTAGGAGGGTATTGCTTGAGGCGGACGTCAACTATCGTGTAACCCGCGAGTTCGTTGAGCGCGTCCAAGAGCGAGCGGTAGGTGTGGCGGTCCTGAAGTCCGTATCGCCGGGCCAGCAGATTGTCAAAGTCGTTTACGACGAGTTGGCCACCCTTCTCGGCGATGAGGCGCCGGCGATAGATTGGTCTTCTAGTCCGCCGACCATCATACTTGTGGTCGGGCTGCAAGGATCGGGGAAGACGACGACTGCTGCGAAGCTGGCGCATCGTTTTCGGCGTGAGGGGCGAGATCCGATGTTGGCGGCCTGCGATCTGCAGCGCCCGGCGGCCGTGGATCAGCTGCAAACTTTGGCGCGACGGATTGAAGTCGAAGTGCATGCCGGTGCTCCTGGTGGGGATCCAGTGGGGGTGGCCGGCGAGGCATTTCGGAGGGCGAGGAGCAGTGGAAAGACGGTCTTGATAGTCGATACCGCAGGGCGGCTCCAGATCGATGAACCGATGATGGAGGAGTTGCGGCGGATCAAGTCTGAGCTTTCACCTCACGAGATCTTTTTTGTGGCCGACGCCATGATGGGTCAGGAGGCGGTCCGGATCGCGGAGGGCTTCAACGAAGCCCTTGACATTACCGGTATCATCCTCACCAAAATGGATGGGGATGCTCGGGGGGGAGCGGCCCTCTCGATGCGGAGGGTTGTCGGCAGACCCATAAAGTTCGTCGGGGTTGGCGAGGGACTAGATGACCTGGATTGGATCGATCCCAAAAGGCTTGCGGGTCGAATCCTCCAGCAAGGCGATGTGGTCGGGCTCGTGGAACGGGCACAGCTGGTGGCTGATCAGGGGGAGTCTGAGAGGCTTGAGAAGAAGGTGGGGGAGGGAAAGTTCACTCTTGAGGACTTCTTGACCGCATTGAAGCAAGTGCAGCGGATGGGTCCTATCGAACAACTTGTGAAACTAATCCCGGGGATGAATCGGCGGCTTCCCACAGCCGCGATGGATCCGAAGAGAATGAAGCACGTGGAGGCAATCATCTTGTCTATGACGCCTGAGGAGAGGCAGCACCCTGAGTTGCTGAATGGCTCGCGCCGGTCTCGGATTGCTAAAGGGAGTGGGCGGTCGGTCTCCGAGGTCAACCGACTGATGAAGCAGTTCAAGGAAATGAACAAGATGATGAAGCAGCTGAAGAGAATGGGGGGGATGTCGGGCATGATCCCGAACTGAGTCTTTCCCGTAGCCTCCAGCTAATTGTCGGAAGTCCACATAATTGCCCGCTGTCTTGCGGGTGTCACAGTAACAGAGAGCGAGAAGAGAGATATGGCCGTTAGCATCCGCCTCCGGCGTATGGGCCGGAAGAAGAAGCCGCATTACCGAATAGTGGTGGCCGAAAAGACTAGCCCACGAGATGGGCGATTCATTGAGAGCCTTGGGTACTACAAGCCTCTCACGATACCGTCCCGCTTAGTTATCGATCTAGAGCGGGTCGATTACTGGATGTCTCAGGGTGCGCTTCCGTCACAGACCGTGCGTTCTCTGATCGCCAAGGCACGCAAAGGCGGTGACCCTACCCTTGCCCTAGGTGAGGTCGATCGGGAGGCCGAGAAGGCTAAGAAGGCTGAGGTGCTGGCGGCCAAGCGAAAGATTGAGGCCTCTGCGGCAGCAGCGAAGGAGGCAGCGAAGGAGGCAGCGAAGAAGGTTGTGGAGAAGTCCAAGGAGAAGGCCGAGGAGAAGGCCAAGGGGAAGGTCGAGGAGAAGGCCAAGGGGAAGGTCGAGGAGAAGGCCAAGGGGAAGGCCGAGGAGAAGGCCAAAGGGAAGGCCGAGGAGAAGGCGGAGGGCTGACCCTCCGTTTCCCCCCGACCCCGGACTCCCGCCACCAACTGTCATGGAGGGAAGGAAAGACAATCCCAAGTTTGTAGTTGTCGGCCACATGAGCAAACTTCACGGGACGAAGGGAGAAATCCTCGTG
This sequence comes from Gemmatimonadales bacterium UBA6960, assembly GCA_963579625.1. Classification (GTDB taxonomy): domain Bacteria; phylum Gemmatimonadota; class Gemmatimonadetes; order Longimicrobiales; family Gaopeijiaceae; genus JAAXGI01. The sequence continues at coordinate 8 of CAUZHN010000152.1, read as the reverse complement.
TGGCCACT
>CAUZHN010000151.1:0-3414 GCA_963579625.1 Gemmatimonadales bacterium UBA6960 | reverse complement strand
GCAAGCGCACCCACTTTGCAAGCGCACCCACTTTGCAAGCGCACCCACTTTGCAAGCGCACCCACTTTGCAAGCGCACCCACTTTGCAAGCGCACCCACGCGACCTAAGGGCTTTGCAGCAAAGCGACTTCTTCAATAATTGCCCATCATAAGACCACGGCATGCACATCGCCAGGGTCGGATGGGTCACGAAAAATTCACCGGGCGGAAGCTACAGGAGATCGCCGCCCGCGATCTCGGGGGCGCTCCGGAAGACTATGACACGTCGGACGGCCGTGTTTTCCGCCGATCGAACCCGGCGCAGGGCCTGAGCTTCGCCCAGGCTGCCACCCGTGCGATCGAGCTCGGTGGGCGGTACAGTGGCGAGGAGTTGGCCCCCGAGCTCAACGACATGACCAAAGCGTCCGCAACGGCGTTGGCCGGCCAGGGCCTGGTCGCCGCTGCCAAGGACAACTATCCGCATAGCGGCAGTGTCCGTTCGTTCGTGGTCGGGTTCGCCGAAGTGGAGTTGGATGTCGAGGCCGGTGCTTTGGAGATCATACAGTATACGGCGATGGCCGACTGCGGGACCATGCTGCACCCCAGGAGCCTGGGTGCCCAGATTCTGGGCGGTTCGATACAAGGCATGGGGATCGCCAGAAGTCAGAAGTGGGTGTACGACCCCGTATGGGGAGTCTCCTTCGCGAAGAGACTCTATACGGCGCGCCCACCGGGAATCCTGGACGTTCCCGTGGACATTCAGTGGGGCGCGATCGAGGTCCCCGATCCGCAAACTCCAGTGGGAGCAAGGGAATCGGAGAGCCGCCCGTGGGTGCAGGCTCGGCGGCCATCGCCTCAGCCATTTCTGATGCGCTGGGGGGGAAATGCCTGTGCCGGACGCCACTCACAGCGGATGTGCTCCTGGCTGAGTTGGAGGGCAGGGCGCCGCCGTATTCACCGCTCGAAATGCACGTCTGAGACGCCTATCGGGTCTGACCCGCGCTGGTCAACCCGGACAACTATCCGGGAGACATCCCCATCACGACAAAGGTGTGGTGAGCGAATCAGCCCGGCGAGGTAGACGTGTGGTGTAGACCGTGCGGTGTAGACATAGAGCGGCGGCGGCGCGATCCGGACGTGATCCTGTAAGACGAGATCGACGACGCTACCGCGAGGACGGCCTACGAACTCGTACAGTCCCTGCGGCCGCAATGGCTAATAACACGTGGAATAACCAATCTCGCGCAAGCGGCGGAGGTCGAGTACATCGTCATCTATCTGGACAATGCTCGTCTAGGACCGCCGAAAAGGATGCGGGAAGTCTCCCTCGCAGCCGTACAGTACCTCCGTTTCTTCTCTGCCCCCGAAGCAACCCAGCGCCGGGGAGGGGGTCACCTCCACGGTGCGATTTTGATCTCTACCCGGAGTCGCTGAGGCGCGCCCGCCGATCTCAGTTCGACCCCTCGGGCACCGAACCGTCGTCCATGAAGACCAGGATCAGACCGTTCGGGTGTGCCGCGTATCCAGGACGATGCGAAAGGCCCATCGGGTAGACCTCGACGCTCATAATGTCCCGGGTGGAGAGCATCTGTAAGGCGCAACTGTTCGCAGTGCGGGCCCCATCCATGTAAACCACTGGGGCGCTGGAGCCGAATAAGCTCTTCTGGCCGCGCATCTGGATGCCTGGGTAGGGCTGAGATCTGAAGTCCACGACCATGCCGCTGATCCGGGGAGAAAGGAATGCGAGCAGCGTTCCTCCGTGCTCTTGCATGTCCGGGCCACTAAATACGATTCCGGATCCGGCATTGTTGCCGGGCACCCCAGAGGATCCCGTGCGGAGCCGGACTGCCCCACCGCAGGCGAACGTCGGGGCCAGAAGAAGGAAGGTCAGGAAGAGAGTACGGGATGGCGCGAGCATGTAGGCCTCCCCGTCGGTCGGGCGCTCATCGGACTTCCGATGGACCTCAAAAGGCCCAGCGCGGACGCTGTCAGGCTTACCCACTCGTAGTGTAGTCCCGATAAATTGGAAACTCAACCGACGACGGGGGTCTGAGCGTGCCACGGTGTTTCGGCCATCCAGCATTGGGCCGTGCCAACTCGCCTGTTAGGTTTTCTTGGATCGAGGGTCCAAGTGCCCTCTCCTCAGGCGCCCGTAGCTCAGCTGGATAGAGCAACGGACTTCTAATCCGTAGGTCGCAGGTTCGAGTCCTGCCGGGCGCGTGGCACAAGCCGCCGGGGCTTTAGCCCCAGCGGCTTGTGCCCTATTCCTGGTTCCGGGGCGGAGCCGGCCCTGAGTTCTGAGTGACCACTCAGATGATTCCGCCCATGTAACCCGTGCTGTATAAGGTCGTGGCATCTCTCGCATTGAGGAATTCGATCCGGTCGATTTGGGTAGTCGAAATCTGGTTCAGGGTGGGAATCGGTCCGAATGCAAGCGCGTCCACGAAGATTATGGCGTAGGCCGGATTTGGGTTGAGTAGCGTACCCTGCGTCCGAACCCTGAGCCAACGCGGCCTGAACTGTTGGACAACGTTGAAGGCGGTGCCATCCACGCTCTCGATATGGCTGCGGCTGATGTAGTCGCGCCCGGGACCCTGGGCGGTGCCGCCAGAAGTGCCCATGCTGCCGCCCGTGCTACAGGTAGTCATGCCGATAAGCATCCCAAGGACCAGAACCTTCGCGCTAGTGCCGTGAACGCTAGGAAAAGCAGGTCGCTTCATCGCATCACCTCCGGCCAGGAGAGAGGCCCGTAGCCGAACATATGACGCGCCGCCCCGTTTAGGCAGTGCGGGCCATCGGTCCCAGCAACACCCTTCAAGGGACCGGCTTTACTCGCATCAGAATCCAATTTAGTTTTCACCCCGAATATCATGCTTGTATGGTGGGCGTAGCTCAGTTGGTTAGAGCGCCGGATTGTGGTTCCGGAGGTCGCCGGTTCAATTCCGGTCGTCCACCCTTTTCGCTGAGCGGATCGAGCTTCTCTTAGGGCTCTTTCACCCCCCCGCCGAGGCGGTTTGCCCCCCCCTTCGAACCCCGTGTTTTAGGGGGTCTCTGGGCATTGACACCCCCAGAACTCCCTTATATTCTTTACTCCTCGCAGCGAGCCGGCGTAGGTAGGCGGCCCGCTGCGTTTTGCTCGCGAGGGTGTTACGCCCTCCGGCATCACGCCCCCTTTTCGGAGGCGTGTCAGGCTGTTTGAAAACTGAGGTTTTGAGGTAGTGAGCGGGCCCACAAGGTAGGCGAGCACTACGTCTCGCTTATTTCGCACCTTGAGTGCGAGTGGGTTTTAAACGTAGATTCCGAACGGACGATCTACGGATCGGCGTTCAAAAGAGCTGACAAGCTTTTCTTCATTTCAACGGAGAGTTTGATCCTGGCTCAGGACGAACGCTGGCGGCGTGCTTAACACATGCAAGTCGAACGAGGGCCCGGAGC
>CAUZHN010000150.1:0-3543 GCA_963579625.1 Gemmatimonadales bacterium UBA6960 | reverse complement strand
TACGCGAGGGATTCACCCCAGTATGCCATCGCGAAGTCAGGGTCGAGCTCCTGAGCCGCATGGAATTCCTCTCGGGCCTGTATCCAACCGAAGCTGTGCAGAAAGGCTGCCCCTCGGAGGAAGTGGTTCTGCACCTCCCCCGACGCGGATGTCGGGAATTCGAAAGAACCCACGTTCTCGAACTGTGCTTGGGCGGGCTTCGCGCCCACGATTACGGTTGCGATCAGCAGAAGGAAGCGTGTACGATTCATCGCTCTTTCCTCATGGAAAAGGGCCACCAGAAGTGTTCTCGCAACGTACTAGCCTGATCGGATGCGTGAAACACCGCTGGATAGCTAGGTGTGGCTGGATGCCACGGCACTAGATCCGACTAGCGAGGCGTAAGCGTGAATACTGCATCTTCCCACGAGCCAAGGACGGAATCATAAGCCCGAGGATTCGCCTCCAAGAAGCTTTGGCTGAAGTTTGCGCGCACCGCGTCTTGCGAGCAGTAAAGCGAGAGTTCGTCCAAACCCTCTCGCACCCCGATGGCGTTAGCGACGGTGGCGAGTTCTTCACGGGGAGCAGATAAGGACAGTGATGGCACGACGATGTCCCCGTAGTTTCCTACACGGTCTGCGACGACATACTCAGGTATTGATGCTTCTGACGAAGGCGGACCCTCGTTCAATACGGAGGAGGCTGAGTAGCCAATCGGTTGGCCGTTACGAAAGACCCGAAACCAGCCGTCCACCAGGCTATCAACCTCAATTCGTTCTCCTCGCTCCAGACCCGTAGCGATGGGGTCGGAGGTTGACCGCCCGCTTCGCACATTCACGGGGGTGTGAGCCCAGCAGGCGTCACGCTGCGAACCTGACTGCGGCGGTCTGAACACATCAGCTATCCCAAACACCACCACGAGTGCGCCAATGATCCCAGTATAGGCTTGTGGCGACTGCTTCTTTCCATAACGCACGAGCAATGCATATGGGATCACCATTGGGATCACCATGAAAACGACAGTCAACGCTCCGAAATGCATCCCCAAGGAACGAGCGATCTGGAATACCAAATAGGAATCCCTACCAGCCTGTAAGTGCTTGTAGGGCCTTCCCTTCCCCAGGCGTCCCCGGCAGGAATCGAACCTGTGACCTACTGCTGAAGAAGACAGCGTTAGGATACGCTTGCTGGTCCATCGCTAGGACCAGTTGCCTGTCGTAGTTTGCCGACGATCACCACGCCTTAGGGATCCACACTTGCTTGTCGGCTAACGAGTGATTCAAGCAGCTTGGAGGGCGAAGCTGGGAATGCTTAATGTTATGGAAAATTTATTTTCTTATGGAACCTTACAACAAGAAAAAGTTCAATCAGACACCTTTGGCTACCTATTGGAAGGGAAACGTGATGTATTGCAAGGATATTGCATATCAGAAGTTAAAATTAAGGATAAGTCCGTTATCAAATTAAGTGGAAAAGAGATCCATCCAATTCTAATCTTTACCGGCAATATTAAGGATGAGATAGAAGGAACAGTTTTTCGGATTAATTCTTCCGAATTATTAATGGCTGATAAATATGAGGTTGATGATTATTCCAGAGTTGAAGCAATTTTAAAATCTGGGACTAAGGCATGGATTTATGTCGGCCATTAGAGCCATGCCCTGATTCTCCCCTGGCCTACTCAGACCCGCAACTCAGGACGCGCCGAACCGTGTTTAGTAGTGCAGCGTCAGCGGCGGTGGAATAAGGGGGTGCCCGGGTACTGGGGTCTCTCCTGTCTTGAAAATGGACCCGCCCCAGCTACTAAATATTTTCGGGGAACGGTATTGCATGGGCGTTGGTGTCTGCGGCCCTGCACTAGTGCCGCCCCGTGGCCGCCAATGAGGGGGGGCATATCAGGTCTGTTTTTACCCCTGAAAAAGAGCCCGTCGGGAGACTTATGGGAGACTCAAGAGGTCAGTACTGCCCAACAGCAAAGGCCCCACAAGCTTGTAAGTGCTTGCAGGGACTTCCATTCCCTAAGCGTCCCCGGCAGGAATCGAACCTGCGACCTACTGCTTAGGAAGCAGTGGGCCATATATTACCACTGGCCCCCAGTAACCCACCAAACCCCTACTTAACCCTGTCGTAACAGGGTTAAGGCCTTATCATTAGAGTAGCATGAACCTGCATCGACAGGCATTCTGTGGGTGACCTTTCGAGGAGCGAGGAGAGTACATGCTCCGAGGGGTGGCGGGTGATGGATCTTATCCCAGCTACGCGGACGTGACGGTAACAGTGACGCGCTGACGGAGATCCGTCGTTGGCATTGACTATGGATTCATGGAAGGAGCAATTGTGATGAAGCTGATCATGGACGTCGTTTGTTGTACGTGGCTCCGGAGTCTGGGACTTCTGTCGGTTACCCCCGTGATTGTAGGCCTTGCCGCGTCCGAATTGAGCGCTCAGTCGATGGCCGGCAGCGACCCGCATCCCGAACTTCATCTGTTCGCGGCGGCGGACTTCGGACTCGATCCGTACGAGATCACGTTCACCAAGGACATCGCGCCCATCCTGCAGCGTAGCTGCCAGAGCTGCCACAGGGAAGCTGGAGTGGCGCCGATGCCCCTCACTACGTACCAGGACGTGAGGCGTTATGCTACGCGGATCAAGGATCGCACGGCCATCCGGGACCGGATGGGCGCCATGCCTCCGTGGTACCTGGAGAAGGACATCGGGGTCCAGGGCTTCAAGGACGACCCCTCTCTGAGCGACGAGGAGCTGGCCAAGATCCAGGCATGGGTGGACAATGGAGCTCCACAAGGTAATCCGTCGGACATGCCGCCGCCGCTCGAGTTCCCGGACCATGTGGGGTGGCAGCTCGGGGAGCCGGACCTGGTGGTGTCGTCACCAGTGGTGACCCTGCCGGCGATTGGGCCGGATCGGTGGACCAACCTCGGCCTCGTGCCGACGGGTGCCACGGAAAACCGGTACGTGAGGTCCCTCGAGGTCCGGGAGATCAACGATGTAGACACGGAGTCTGCCTCCGGCACAGTAGGTGGACGTTATGTCTTCCATCACATGACGTATAGTTCCGTAGTCGTGGCGCAGGATGGGGCCGCCCCTGTGGATCTCTTGGCTGAGGGATCGACCTTCTGGCCCGTTCACGAAGTGGGGCGCAACGCAGACGTTTTCTCGGACGGGTCCGGCCGGCTCTTGCAGGCGAATTCATCCCTGAGTCTCCGTGCCGCCCACCTCCACTCGAACGGCGTGGAGACCACCGGGCACCTCGAGTTCGGCTTCAGGTTTTTCCCCAAGGGCTACGAGCCGGAGTTTCGCGCGGGCATTGTTGGGATCGGCAACACCACCGACATCGACGTAGTGCCGAATAAAGCAGGTCAGGAGTTCCATCACTCCGTGGTACTGACAGAGCACACCAGGGTCATATCCTATGAGCCCCACCTCCACGCGCCGGACACGCGCATGTGCATCGAGGCGATCTGGGGCCGGAACACATTCACGCTCAACTGTGCGGGCTACGACCACAACTGGGTCAAGCAGTATGTGTATGAGGAGGATGCTGCA
>CAUZHN010000149.1:0-3562 GCA_963579625.1 Gemmatimonadales bacterium UBA6960 | reverse complement strand
AGGCAGCCAGTTCAGGGGCGATCTTGTAGGCCTCGATCCCGTGCTGTAAGGTTTGAACCCGAAAGCCAAACTCCTCGGCCAGACGGACCAGAGCCAGGAATTCGTCAGCACGGTAACCGTGCGACGAAATGAGTAGCTCCTGGTTCAGAATATCGAGAATTGACTCCATGCGCAGGTCGCGGCGAGGAGGAATCCCCTCACCGCTGGCCTCCCAGCGCTGCCACTCCCGCTCGTAGTCACGGGCGGCGAGGAAGTGGTCACGAATGATCTCCTGTGTTCCCATTCGGGTATCCGGATAACGCCCCTGACGCCGCTTAGGGTTCTCCCCCAACGCGAACTTCACTGTCCGGGGGGCACCCTCCAGCTTGAGGTCCTCGGGCAGGGAGCCCCAACGGAGCTTCACGAAGACGTTTTCTCCTCCGATTGGGTTCGCCGAGCCATGCTTGATATGAGCGGTCGTGAGTCCGCCGGCGAGTTGACGGTACATCCAGATGTTGTTGTGCGTTACCACGTCGCCCATTCGCACCTCGGGAACAATGGCGAACCCGCTTTCGTTGATATCTGTGACCCCGGCATGGATATGGGGGTCGATGAGCCCAGGCGTCACGTGTTTGTCAGTGGCGTCGATCTCCATCGCACCCCGGGGCGCATCGAGATCAGGACCTATCGCCACCACCTTCCCCGCCTGCACCAAGAGATCAGCGTTCTCCATCTGCCCCAGCGGACCCTGGCTCCACACGGTGGCATTGCGCACCACCACGGCAGCAGGCTGCTCGGGGATGGAGCTCCGCCCGAACTCCATCATAGGCCGGATAAACGGCAGGTCGATCTCGGGGACATTCATAGCCACCGTACCGCGTGCGGCTCCCTCGTACACCTCAGTGCGGGACCCGCGGAAAGACGGGTCTGCCCCGTTGGGGAGGGCGGTCCAGCCGTAGAACTCCTCCCCCCGTACCGAACCTGCTAGGAGGGCAACTCCCTCATATCCCAGGTCCTCCCCGTCAAAGCGCACCTCGATACGGCCGGTCTCGGCCACGACCTCTGCCGAGGCCAGATTTATAGTGGCACCATCAGGACCTGCGATATCGATGGACCCGCGCAGGCGGTTCAATGGGCCCTCAAGACGGAGCGCTGCTTCAAAGCCCCACTCGTCGTCAGATGCGATGCGCCACGTGCCTCGCGGATCGATCTGGGGCGAGCGAGTGACCCCGTAGGCTTGCCCGTGCACCCAGACGTCTCTGACGGTGGCCTCTTCGGTGAAGAGGTCGCCTTCGCTCACGACGAGGTTGGCGACCTTGCCCTCCTCAATGGTACCGTGGGTGTTCTCGAGTCCCAGCCATAATGCCGGGTTGGTGGTGAGCGCAGCCAGGGCGTCAGCAGTGGAGAGCCCCCGTGCCACAGCGATCCTCAAGTTGGGCAGGAATTCGTTCAGCGACGAAAGCCCATCGGAGGTGATGGCGAAGCGGACGCCTGCCCCGGCCAGTTGTGCAGGGCTCGTGGGTGCTAGATACCAATCGCGCAGGTCGGCCAAACTGGCGTTCAACGCCGACTCCGGGTCATTAACATTGGGCGCATCAGGGAAACTCAGGGGTATGATGAGCGGATCGGTGCGTCCCCGGAGCACATCGAGAATACGGTATTCCTGACCGCTCCCCCGGTACCAGGCGTCCACACCGTACTCCGCAGCAAGCTTATGAGCCCGTAGGTACTCCTCCTCACTACCGGTCTCGAAGACGATCGGCTGATCTCCCTGTACCGCATCCTCGAGGGCTGCCAAAGCTTCGCTGGTCTCGGGTGGCAGGAATGCACGACCACTGGCCTCGTACGCACCCCACGCCCTCATGTACCAGTCGGCATCCATAAATGTCTGCTTCATAAGTGCGATGGTCCCCATGGACGAGTTGGGGTAGGCCCCACCCAACTGGAGGGAGCGCTGGAAGCCCATAGCCTGGGCCAGGTCGGGGCGGAGCACACGGTCTCGGACTCCGGTGTCACCCAGGTTCACGACCGAAGCTGTACCTCGAAAGATACCCTGCTTGGGCACGACCAGCGCCGTTCCAAACCCCTGCGAGCGGAGCGCCGCTCGGCGGTCGGCGTCATCCTGGAGGTTCATCGTGGTGCTAAACCAAGCCCGAACTTGTGGGTTCCAATGGGTTGGTCCTACGTCGCCACCTTCGGGAACTGCGTCCATCCCCAGGTCCGCATGGGCATCAATGAACCCCGGATAAACCGTGAGACCGGCCAGGTCCCAGACGCGTGCACCGGCCGGAGGCTGCATATTGCGACCGACCCGTTGGATGAGTCCGTTCCGGATTACTATCGTGGCACCATCCAGGACCTGCCCCGGTGCCGTCACAACCCGTGCGCCCACTAACGCATGGAAGCCGGTGCCGTTGTCTCGGATACCAGTCACGGGTTCGGTCCGGGTCGCCTGTTGGGCTTCGACTACGCCAGTCAGCAGAAGGGTGAACCCAATGAAGGGAAGAATTGCTCTCACGACAGCCTCCGTAAGAAAGTAAAGTAGGGTGAAGCACTGCATATCCCCGCTAAGGCCAGAACAATAGACTGGCACCTGTAGGCCTGCCAGAAGCTGGTCTACGGGTGCTTCACAGCCCAAGTCATAATGTTCATGGTTGGTCTGGTGTTCGTAGGTCTGGTTTGATACCGGCCAAGTCCACTAAAGCCATCAAGTCTGGGACCTCAAGATCAGGAATCGCGCTGGACGGCTTTGTAGCGCCTCCACCATCTTTTCCTGTCCGTCTATTCATCCAAACGGACTTGAGTCCGAGTTCTGCCGCCGGACCGACATCGTGATAGAGGCTCTGAGCAACATGCAGGACTCGCTCCGGGGGGAGTTCAAGACGCCTTAGGACTTCGTAGAAATGAGTAGGGTGGGGTTTGTAGCTTTGGACTTGCTCTGCCGTGACCACCTGTTCGAAGATTACTCCAAGCTGTTGGGCTGAGTTAGAGAAGAGGTCGTCGTCGACATTTGATACGATAGCCAAGCGGTATCTTGATGATAGCAACTGAAGACCCGTTATGCTGTCAGGGAACGGGGGCCAGAACGAAACTGATTCCGCAAATCTTCTTGCCTCTTCCGTACCGGTAGCGAATCCATACACCTCCCCAAAGCCGCATGCTACCTCTTCCATAATAGATCGATACGGACGGAAAGCTCCAGCCTCTGCAGTCGCTTCTAGGAGTCCGAACCGCTCGAGAATCCGATTGTCGTCCTGATCATCCATATCGTGGGCTCCAAGAATAATACGGACGCCAGCAAGAATACCGGATTCCCAATCGATGAGCGTTCCATAACAATCAAAGGTAAATGCTTCGAATTGTTCGAAGTTCATGGGCTCATGAGTTCATACATCACTTGATAAGAAGGATGCGATTGTTAACAGGGTACAACCACTCGATTCCCCGTTCTGTCACCACTGCATCATCCTCAAGTGGAATGCGAACCTTTGCCCCACCCCACTCCGGATTAGATGTGTACGCAAATAGTTCTACGGAAATCAAGGTTCCCGGCCTCAACTCATAGGTCAATCTGGTGGGATTG
>CAUZHN010000148.1:0-3574 GCA_963579625.1 Gemmatimonadales bacterium UBA6960 | reverse complement strand
TTCGCGTTCCCGCACGGATTCGATCTCGATGATGATGGATTCCTGTGGGTGACCGAAGGTGGGTCACACGGAGACGCCCGTGCCACGCTCGGCGAGAGCATGGGCATCGGCCATCAGATCCTTAAGCTCACAAAAGAGGGTGAGGTCGTGATGCGGCTAGGTGAGGCAGGTGTCTGGGGCAATGATGAGACGCATTTCAATGGACCATCCGGTGTAGCCGTTGCACCCAATGGTGATATCTGGATCGCAGATGGACACCGAGGTGGGAACAACCGGATCGTCAGACTCACAAGTGACGGGACGTTCCTGATGGACGTAGGCGGTGGTGTCGGCTCAGAAAGCAAAGAAGCTGGAAGCTTCAGTGATCCGCACGATATCAAGATCGATTCTCAGGGCCGAGTGTTTGTCGCTGATCGAGGAAACAGCCGCATCCAGGTTTTCGATCCTGATGGTGAGCTTCTCTACATCTGGACCCATTATGGTAAACCGAGCGGTCTGTTCATCGATCGCAACGACATCCTTTATGCCGGAGATGGACTCTCAGGGATCCTACGTACTGGTCCCCCAGATCCATGGCGCAGCAACTTCGGCTGGGAAAAAGGCATCCGGATCGGAGATCTCAAGACCGAACAAGCATGGGTCACGCACTTCATCCCGCAGTATGAGGAAGACAACGGACCCGGCATCGAATTTCTCGGCGTCGACTTCGACGGAAATATCTACGCAGGAGAAATAAACCGTATGCGTATGGTACGGTACGTTCCGTTCAGGCCCCCCGAGATCGGAGGAAGGCGTCCAGGTAGATAACGCGCGTCAGGGCAACCGGAGCGCTACAAGAGATCCCGCCATACCCGAACCTGCGATCTGCACGACGACATACTGCTGACCTTCATGCATGAATCCCATCATGCCGTACTGCCCAGGTGCAGGCAGTTCAACTGTACCCAAACGTTCGCCGGTCATCTTATCTACACCATGTAGTACAGCTGCACCGCCTGCGCCTTCTGCTGTAAGAAGCAGAGTCGGCGTGACCATGGTGATCGGATAAGAAAGTCGACCGGTATTCGGGATATCGAGACCCTGCAGTAAACGATGATTACGTATGTAGTCGGGTGTGTCCCCATTCGGCACAGCCCAAAGATGCTCGCCGGTGTTCATATCGATCGCCACAACTTGGCTGTACGGAGGTTTGAACACCGGAAGACCTTGTGGGCCAGCGAAATCTCCACGATTCGCGACAGCCCACTCAGCGATCGTCGTACCCGTGGTCATGATGTCATCAGGTAAATCCAGATCTTCACCAGGCACGATGTTTTCCGACCTGCACCCTCTGCGGGTAGAGACGAACAGGATGCCCAGCTCCGGATCTGCCGAAGTCGGGCCATTGATGTTCGTAGCTCCGCTCGGGCAACTCACGAACGAGCGCAGACCCGACGGATGCCCCGTCTGGATCGGTGGATTAAAGATCGGGCCGATCCTGTAGTTCCTCACAATCTCAAGCGCTTCAGCCCGAAGTTCTGGCGTGAAGTCTATGAGATCATCTTCAGTGAGGCCCTGCATCTCATACGCCGCCGGTTTCGTCGGAGCCGGTTGTGTTGGAGACAGGTTCTCACCCGGAACCTCTGACTGCGGAACCGGCCTCTCTTCGATCGGCCAAATCGGTTCACCCGTTTCACGGTTGAACGTGAACGCCCAGCCCTGTTTTGTGGTCTGGACAACGATCGGGGTCGGCACACCATCGATCATGACATCGAGTGAAATCGGGGCCGTGGGGTTATCGAAGTTCCAGATGTCGTGATGCACGGTCTGAAAGTGCCAAGCCCGATTGCCGGTCTCCACGTCGAGCGCGATGACACTCGTACCGAACAAACCATCACCTTCGCGGAACCCTCCAAAGAAGTCGATCGTCGGTGGATTCGTAGGGATGTACACCAAACCACGTTCCGGGTCGGACGACATCGGTGCCCACGAGGAGACGTCACCGGTCCATTTCCAGGAATCATTCTCCCAGGTGTCGTGCCCGAATTCTCCTGGTCTAGGGATTACATGGAATTTCCATTTGTGTTCACCCGTCCGACTGTCATAGGCCAGAATGTCACCCGGCACCATCTCGATCCGCGTCTGGTTGTAGCCCTGCTCTGCTGAGTTACCGACTACGACCACGCCGTTCACGACAATTGGTGGTGAAGAGTTTGTGATGTGGCCTAGCTCACGAGGAATTCCGAAGTCCGGGTCATACGGGCCACCGTCCCATGTCTCCCACGGTTCCCAGTCCCTGATAAGGTCGGGAACAAGATCCACCACACCCGTTTGCGGGAAACCGGGAAGCGGCACCGGAGTGCCCCAATCCTCAATAGGTACACCGGTTTTCGCGTCTAGCGCATAAAGGAAGAAGGCTGGGCTCGTGATATAGATGACGCCACGTCCGTCGATCTCACCATACGCGACACCCTTGCCGTAGCCGTTCCGCATGCCACGATCAAAACGCGTGGTATGTGGCTCACGGAAGACCCAGATCGTCTCACCGGTTTCTGGGTCAATTGCGACCACAGCTCTGCGTTCCCCTGCAACCGTGTAGAGCATCCCGTCTATGTAGAGCGGAGTCGAACGAGATACCGCGAGCGGACGTGGGCCATAGTTATCACCTCGCCAGATCCAGGCCACCTCCAGATCTTCGAAGTTGTCAGCGTTGATCTGATCGAGAGGCGAGTAACGAGTGTGTGCAGCATCAGCACCGATGTAGCGCCATTCACCGGAGCGATCGTCACGCTCTTGTGCGCTAAGAAGAACAGGAAACGAAATCAGGAGAAGCGCTTGCCCAAGGCACCATAGGTAACGTTCTAACTTGTTGGTATACAACACTATCAGTCCTTATAGTTCATGTCTTTTATTATAACTATACTGGTATCCATTAGCTAATTGGACGCCTGCGTCCTGGCGGAGCGATAATGGCTCCAAAACCATGCTCTTCAAGCAGGTCATTAAATGCATCGAGTCTCGGTCCAACTAGATCCTGAACTGTACCACGATGCTCTGTCCAACGCATACGCAGGTCTCCAAGCACGTCTCGTGAACCTCTCGTCACACCTGTTTCGGCTCCATCTGCGTTTCCGTGCAGCCATACGTACTGAAACTTCAGACGCGACGGGAAGTTGATCACAGTCTGTCCGTCCACGACTCGTGCCTGATAAAGCGAATCCGCTACGACCTCTAAATCGGTAGTGAACTCATCAGCGGCTTCTTCGACGATATCGGCTCCTTCCCTGCCCTCGATTCGTTCCAGCAACGTACCGATCTGATCGTTCACATCGTTTACGTCCATCGCTGCCCGGTGAATCTCGGTCAGCTCAGCTGCGACTTCAGCTACGAACGCATCCTGTTCGATGTATTCGGCGAGTGAAAGGTCCGCACGCGGATCCATACGCAGCTCCAGTGGCTGCGTCATCATGATCTCCCCGACGGTGAGTCGAACCTGGTAATCACCCGGCACGACTCTCCGGCCTTCCAAGGAACCGAAAACGAACGCACCCGGAATATTCGGGATCTGTTCGTGACGTAGATCCCAGACGCCCCG
>CAUZHN010000147.1:0-3593 GCA_963579625.1 Gemmatimonadales bacterium UBA6960 | reverse complement strand
CGCCGATACTCAGAGCATATGATAATGCTGTCCTGGGTCCTCGGAATCTCTCTTTCCATCTCCTCCCTTTGCTCCATCCTGGAGGCCGTCCTTCTGTCGGTGACTCACTCGTATGTCGAGGTGTTGAGGGACGAGGGATCGCAGGCCGGCGATTATCTCCATGCGATGAAGCAGAAGATCGACGAGCCGATTGCTGCCATCCTCACGCTCAACACCATCGCTCATACAGCCGGCGCTGCGCTCGGAGGAGCGATCGCCGGCCAGGTGTTCGGCCAGGCGTGGATCGGCGTATTCACAGGCGTTCTGACGCTCATCATCTTGATCTTTTCAGAGATCATCCCCAAGACGATCGGCGCCACGTTCTGGCAGCGCTTGGGCAAGCCGTCAGCCCATGTGTTGTGGTGGATGGTGATCGTCATGAAGCCCATCCTGATCCCACTCAACCTCTTCAGCCAGCTCATACGCCGTGAAGCGAGCTCCACCGTAAGCCGAGCCGAACTCGAAGTGCTCGCCCAGATCGGGTACAGCGAAGGCACCATCGACGAAGACGAGTGGCAGGTCGTGACGAACATAATCCGCCTGGGTGAGGTCACCGTGGGTGAGGTCATGACACCCCGAACCGATATTGTGGCGATCCCTGGAGACGCGACCGTAGAGGAGGCTATGGCAATCATGCTGGAGGAAGGGCATCTGCGCCTCCCCGTTTACGCTGAGTCGATCGACAAGATCGAGGGTTTGCTGCTCGCCCGGGACCTATGGCGCGCGCACCTGGACGGGGTCAAGGAGATCGCTGAAATCGTGCGACCGGTCCAGTTCTTGCCGACCACCAAGCTGGTGGAGGATCTGATCCCTGAAATGCGGGTCCAACGGTCAAAGATGGCGATCGTCATAGACGAGTTCGGAGGCACAGCAGGGCTCGTTACCCTCGAGGACCTCATCGAAGAGATCGTCGGAGAGATCCGGGATGAGCACGAAGAGGATGAGCCCCTGAGCTTTGAGGAGTTGGACGACGGAACGGTGCGCATCTGGGGGGGGGTCTCCGTGCGAGAGGTGAACGACTGTCTGGATCTTTCGGTCTCGGAGGAGCCGCACGACACGCTTGGCGGTTACGTCTTTGGTGTGTTGAACCGGATTGGACAGGTCGGCGATGTAGTCGAACTCGAAAACGCACGCCTTCGAATCACCCAAATGAAGGGCAGGCGCGTCGAGTACCTCGTCCTGGTTCGAGATGCGCCCCCGGCCGACGAGGCCGCCTATGCTCCCGGACTCACCCCTTCGACGTAGACCCTCTGGGTCGGGTACGCGAACTCTATCCCCTCTTCAGCGAACTTTCTGAAAATCTCGAGATTGATCGCGTGGTGGGTCTCGCCCTAGGTCTGAAAGTCCGGCACCAGTATGTAATAAACCGTTTCGAAGTTGAGCGCCGAGTCTCCGAAAATCATGAAAAATTACCGGTAGAACCGGGTATTCTCTCGAGACTCGATAATCTCCTGAATCAAGCCCGGGATGCGCGCGAGCTTCTCCTGGGGCGTGTCGTAGGTCACACCGAGCGTAAACGCGCAGCGCCGCTCCTGGCAGCTCTGGAAATCCCGAATCCGACTCCCGAGAAGATCCGCGTTGGAGAACACGAGCTGTTCTCCGGTCACGGCCAGGATTCGGGTACTCTTGAGGCCGACGTGCTGCACCGTCCCCGCCAGTTCCCCGACCTGGATGTAATCACCGACCGCGAAGGGCCTGTCGAATACAATCGTGAGGGATGCGAACAGGTCCCCTAGGACACCCTGAAGCACCAGCGCCAAGGCCCCCCCCCCCCGATCCCCAAGGACGCGATCAAGGGGCTGATGTCGATATCCAGATTGTCGAGGGCCAGCCTGGCGAAAGTGGCCCACAACGCCCCCTAGGCCAGAAAGCTGAGCAGCAAAATCGTCTACAGAGGGTCGTCGACCTCAGCCGGTAGGGTGAGGCTGATAGCGCCCGCGTAGAGCGCCACCAGCGCTACGAAAACGGACTTCGTCTTTTCCAACAGTTGGGCGAGGAGATCGTCGACGTCGGTCTCCGTCTCGGACGTGATGGCCCTCAACCGCTTCAAGCCGATGCCGATCACACTCCGGGCCACCACGATAACCACCACGAACACGACCGCCGCGACGAGCCAGTCCTGCGGTGCGTTGTCCGCGAAGGGGTTACTCAGGAAATCCCACATGAAAATTCCGGTGGTTGTCTGACCTCAAAACAGGCGTGGACACCTCGAACGCACCCGGAAATTGTCAACGATCACACTGTCTCGCCGACCCATCTATGGGCGGCAGCGAAATCAGCCGGTGGCGGTGGTCTCGCCGTTCTTCGGAACCATCGCCGCGGCACGTTCCCGTCGCTCCTCACCCCAAAACGAAATCGCCAGCAGCACTGCGCCGCAGGTGATCGACATGTCGGCCACATTGAAGATCGGCCAGTCCATGATCCCCAGATCGATCGGACCGATGAAGTCCACCACACCCCGGCTCCAGCGCACCCGATCATAGAGATTCCCCAGAGCGCCGGCCACCACCATCGAAACGGAGACCAGCCGGAGCCAATCCCGCCGCTCCGCTTGTCGTAGAAGCACAAGCAGCAGTACGAGCGCCAGAAGCGTGATCGGTATGAAGAACCACCGCGAATCGTCTCCGACGGAGATCCCAAAGGCCGCACCACGATTAAACGCGAGAGTGAGCGGTACGAACCCACCCATAATCTCCAGCTGATTCCCCCCGTCAAGGGTGGTCAGCGCCCACCGCTTCGTAATGAAATCAAGGATGAGCACCGACGGTATAATCGTGGCGAATATCGCAAGCTTCTCTTTCACTGGCTGGGTGATCTCTTGGGCGTGAGCATAGTGATAGCAATCTAACAGCAAGGCGTACTCTGGAAGGAGTGTGGGAGGTCCCAGGAAAGGACCGCGGCCCGGGGACTCATTCCGTCACCTGGAGCTGGGTCGCGAGATAAAACGTGCTCAATACTTTCCCTGTCCGCCCCCTTGCCTCCACGTACAATCCCACCGTACTCTGCCGCTGGGGATAGGGTATCCTGCTCCATGCCAGCAGCCTCCCTCCGCACCGACAAGAAATCAAGCACGATCACCCACAGCCAAACACTACCATAACACCGAAAGAGTTCTTTGAGTTCGGAAAGACGAACGATACCAAGCAGGAAATGCTGTTCGTGAAATAGACACTCAAGGAATCTGTTTACCCCATAACCCCACAGGACCATGGCAAAATCGAAACTGGAGTACATCTGGCTGGACGGGAATCATCCGACTCAGAGCCTGCGTGGCAAAACCAAAGTTCTGGCTGACTTCAGCGGTAGCCTCGAGGACTGCCCCATATGGGCGTTCGACGGAAGCTCGACACAGCAAGCTGAAACAAGCGGGTCGGATTGTGTGCTGAAGCCCGTCGCGATCTTCCCCGACCCGGGGCGGCTCAACGCATTTCTGGTGATGGCCGAAGTGCTGAACGCCGACGGGACCGCGCACGAATCGAACGGCCGGGCGACGATCGAGGATGACGACAACGATTTCTGGTTCGGCTTCGAGCAGGAGTACTTCCTGTGGGATC
>CAUZHN010000146.1:0-3637 GCA_963579625.1 Gemmatimonadales bacterium UBA6960 | reverse complement strand
CTTCGGACCCCTCCCCGCGACCCGCACCGGACATTAAGCCCCAACGCACTTGGAATCGACGGCCCGAAAGACATACCTCCCCTTCGCCATTGCCGGGGGTCTCAATGTCGAGCAACTGCTTCCCGGCCACCTCCTCAGTAGCCCCACGGAGGCCACTACCAGAACCGGAAATCCGAACACGGCCATACTCCCTAGCCAGGCTTAACGGCCCGGGAAGGTCCACTCGAGCTCCGTTGGATCCAGTCCTGATAAACTCAACAGCGGAGGCGGTTCCAGCCTCCGAGAGGCCAAGCCCCAGCACGGTGGTTGCGCGGCGGATAAGCGCGCTGATCACTGAGTCAGGATACTCCATAACCGCGGCTCGGTCGAGTACGATCTGTGATCCTTCTTTCTCCACCATGACCCTCTCCAAGTGGAGATCCACCAGCGTATCTAGGGCCTCGATCGTGCGCTTGGAGTTCCTTGTCAGACGCAGAAGGGCACCCCGTGCCCCCGGATGTACATCCTCTAGTAGCGGAAGGAGTTGATGCCGTATCCGATTTCGGGCGAAACGGGTGCATGCGTTCGTGGGGTCAATCCTGGGTTGAAGGCGGCAAACACGAGCATATTCCTCCAGATCGGTCCTAGTGAAAGGCAATAGCGGCCGCAGGATGCCGGGGTCACGGGAGGCAGGGATCCCACGCAGACCATCCAGGCCCGTCCCTCTGAGAATCCGGAACAAAACCGTCTCGACCTGGTCGTCAGCCTGGTGAGCAGTGAGTACCCAATCGACCTTATTGCTACGCACCAACCCCTCTAAGAAGCCGTAGCGGAGGACACGGGCCGCAGCTTCGCTTTCGGGTGTTGTCGTTGCTCGGTCTCGGTGGAGCGGTACCCCCCACGCTCCCACCAACCCTCGTAACCACTCAGCATCCGAAGCACTCCCAGGCCTCATCCCGTGATCGAAGTGCGCGGTCGTAAGTTGAACATCGAGCTGGGGTGCTGCAAAGCGGAGGAGGTGAAGAAGAACGAGGGAGTCCAAGCCGCCAGAGCAAGCCACCGCAACTCGGTCTCCGGGCAACGTCCAACCCTGGGCCTCCCAATGATCCAGGAACCGGACCGATAAGGGCTTCACGGATCTCAAAGCCCTGGGGGTATTGGACGCCCGGTCTCTTCGTGGAGTACCCTCGCGAGCAGATCTGGTCGGTCGGTCTGAATCCCATCCGCTCCCCACTGAAGGAGTGTCCGCATGATATCCGGGTCGTCCACTGTCCAGACATGCACAGGGAGGTTCCGCCGATGGGCCTCACGGATCATCCGGGGCGTAGTAACCTGGCGTCCCTCCCATCTAAACGGAACCTGGAGCGCATCTGTCCGGGGGGTGTAAGGCCCGCCCCAAGGAAGCCGGTGCAGGTAGAAGAAGAGCTGGATCTGCCTCCGGGTCGCGGAGGTGGCCCCCCCATAACCCAGTCGATCCGCCCGGCCTTCCTCCCCAGTTGAGGCGAGAAGTATCCTATGCTCCGCCCCGGCTTCTCGGATCAGCGTCATCAGATGGGGCGCAGCCTCCGCTCCCTTTGCATCCACGTTCATGCGAACCCCGGGAAGGGCCTCCAATACATCACGAAAGAGGGGAATCCGGACGCCGAGCCCACGAAATGAAGATTCGCAGTTCAAATCACGAAACCGAAATCCCGCGTCCAAATCCTGCAACTCACTCAGCACGAGGTCCTTGACGGCCCCCTCACCATCCGTGGTGCGATCCACAGTCGCGTCGTGGATGACAACTAACTCGCCGTCGCGGGTGCAGTGCACATCCATCTCGAGAACGTCAGCTCCCCAGAGATCGACCGCAGACCGGAAAGCCTCCAGCGTGTTCTCAGGAGCTAATTTTGCGCCTCCCCGATGAGCGAAGAAGAGTGGAGAACCAGCCGTGAAGGGGTGTCCCGGGCGGGGACGAAGGATCACGGGGCTCTACCACCCGGACTCATGCCCCCTCCAGCGTCCCGACGTCTTCAGGCGACAGCCGATGGTACTCCATGAGAACCCGATCTAAGAGGCCCTCCGTCATTCGGAGTTCGAGGGCACCGCGGTCACCCTCTTCGCCAGGCTCATCGGTACCTGTCTCACGAAGCTTGATAATCCGCTCCGCTAGAAACCCCACAAACTGCTCTACCACTTCGGGGCGCGGCTGCGCACCGGTTGTAGAGTCGGCAGGAACCTCGGTCAGAAGGAGCCCTCGAGTCAGGGCAAGAACACCGGGGAATATCAGTTCAGGAATCGACCCCCCCTCCATCTGCTCCTCTCCCGTGACATTCTCCCATTCGAGGTCATTCCAATACAGGTCCCTCAGTTCGTCGAGCAGATGCTCTCGATGGTCCGAGGACAAAGGGGGATCCTCGGTTCCTTCAGGGATCGAGAGGGAGCGGCCCACCACCTCCTGGAGAACACGACGGCGGTCTTGAATGAGTTCAGATACTGAATCGAGTGAATGCATCGGTCTAGGGTTGAGCTTTGGGTCTCCGGTTATGAAAAAACAATATGGGTGGCAGCACCAGACCCGCCAAGCCGGTTTCCCTGACCGGTGTCAGCGAGTCGACCTTGCGTTGGGGTGATCCCGGGCCGCATCCTCTTACCTGAGTGTTCAACTTAGATCAGGGGCGACGCAAGGTGTCACCGAGACGCCGATTCCTCCTGTGGCCTACAGCTTCGATATTTGTTCTAACGGTCACGGGTGTTCTCTCCCGGGATCCGCTGGCAGATGCGTTGACGGGCAAGCCAGTTGAGACGGTAGGCCTCACGTTCTCATTGGGGTATCTGGTGTCCGCTCCGATCGGGGGCCTTCTCGACGCACTGTCACTCCTGACCGACCGTCAGCATGTTGCAGTTCTCCTCAGTATGGTAGCTCTAATTGGGGGAAGGTGTGTGGCCCGAAGCATCTCCAGCACCTTTAATTGCGGGAGGATTTTCAGAGAGCTTCTCATCGCAGCGGCCGCTGTCGCTGCCTTCGTCGCGTTTTATGGGTACGGAGTGTTAGGAGTACGGCCAATGGCATCGCTCCACTCGTATGACCCGGAGCTTGCTATCGTAGACTTTCACAGCCACACCGAAGCCTCTCACGATGGCAGGGCGGGACTTGACATTAGAACCCGCCGAGAATGGCACCGTGGGGCTGGGTTTGACCTCGTTTACGTCACGGATCACTCCCACGTCGAAACTGCGCTGGAGGCTGGAGCGGGAAATCCTGCGAGGGCAGGGGATGGGACGTCTCTCCTCCCAGGACGTGAGGTAGTCTTCAGAGACCAGCACGTGTTGGTGCTGGGCACCAACGACCCCACCGCTGGTATCTCTGATGACAGCCCGTGGCCGATCCTCATTCAGACGATCCCCAACAACCTCTCGAGGGTCCCAGGGCCCATCCATGCCGATCGAGGAGGAGTCCAGGCCATCGAGCTGTTGGACGCCGACCCGAGAGGGCTACGTCAATCCGTTGAGGAACGGGACCTAATCTTGTCGATTGCGGACAGCCTTGACCTGGCACTGATTGCGGGTTCGAATCACCACGGCTGGGGGCGAACAGCCGCGGCATGGACGTTGATCCGGATACCCGGCTGGCAGTCCCAGAGGCCGGAGGTGGTGGGCCACCAGGTCGAAGTACGTA
>CAUZHN010000145.1:0-3686 GCA_963579625.1 Gemmatimonadales bacterium UBA6960 | reverse complement strand
CGCCGTCATGGTCGACTACTGCGGCATCATGCGGGTGACGGCCTCTTCGAGCGGCATCCGCACGCTCCGCAGCGTGAACGAGACCGGCCACCTGCGCCACCTCGGCTGAACCGGACAACCGGACCGAAAAAGCAACGGAGCCGGCCCTGAACAGGACCGGCTCGCGTGGTACCCCGTACGGGATTCGAACCCGTGCTACCAGGACTGTTCTCTAGGTACCCGCGACTGTGCGCGATGCCGCTGCCATCCCTGTAATCACGGGCGACTGTCGGAGAGGCTTGGCACCTTGACTTGGGTGGGAGCCGTCTTGGGGACGACCTGGACCGGTTCAGGCAAACCAGTTCAGGGCAGCGTGGGCATCGGAGCAGAGTTTCCGTTTCTATGGAAGCATCGCCCCTTCACAACAAACGGGGGAAACATGTCATACACGGTTATCACGGTGAGTAGGCCGGGTGCAGCCTTTCGTGCTGCGTCAAATGCGGACGAGGCGAATGCGATCTTCGCTCAGGTGATGGGAATCGTCGCTGCTAACGGTGGCGAGAATGTGATGATCGGTTTCGACTACGCCCAGAACGCCAACGTGGCGATCACCACATTCCCAGACCCCGAATCGGCGGCCAAGGCGTCAATTCAGATTGATGCCAAGCAATTGCTTGATGTCGTATCACGCGGGATGTTCAGCACGATGGAAGAACTCTGGCCTGTATTCACGGACGCCATGGGCTAAGTCCCGGCGGACCAGGGGGACGGCCTGGAGTAGGAGCCAGACCACCCCGCTAGCCGCGGTTGATCTCGAGCAGTGGCGGCCTACGGTCGAAGCGGTGACAGTGATCAGCGATGAGACGACACACGGGTCTGATCTCCGCGGGTCGAGCCTGTCCGTATTGGAGACGATCGCGCCGTCCGAGACGGTCCTGGATCCCATTACGGAAGACGACGACCCCGACGTCTACCACTGGGGCTGGAGGGATCAAATGGCGGCCGCCAGAAAGGCGGGAAATCCGTTCCGGACCCTTTGTGGCAAGTTCGTCTACGAACGTCGGCTCCCTTATCGCAAACCCTGTCGGACCTGTGCGGACATCGCAAGGGCTCAAAGGGACCGGAAAGGCCGCGACTAGGGGGACGGTCTGGATCTCCAACGTCGCAGGAATCCAGACTCTCGACCTCTCGTCCTGACCCTGTTGGCCCGATCCCGCTCGCGCTCAGCCTTCCTTCTCCTCGCAGTCTCTGTCGCCTCATGGCGTTGGAGCTCGAACCACTCTGTAGTCAGCGGAAACGGGTTTTCGTCGCCGGAATCCAGCGGAGGAACGTCTTCTGTTGGCTCGTTCGGGTTCTCCATGGGGTCAAGATTTGCACGTTTGGACCAGAAGGGCCTGGTGCGCCTGTTCTTGCGCTTGAGAGCTGAGTTGCATGTGCCAGTCTCGGGGGATGCGGACGGCCGTTCTAACGCTGACCCTGGGGTTACTGGCTTCAGCGTGTAGTAGTTCCGCCCCTTCGGGAGTGCCGTTGAGTGGCGAGTCCTTGTCCAAAGCAGCCGATGAGTCTTTGGCAGCCGATGAGTTCGCCGAGTGGCTCGTCGGAGCGGGCGCCTTGCTCAATGAAGACGCTGGCTTTGAGGTAATGACCGAGGAGGGCTTCATATGTGCTGCGAATCGCTTGGTGGACGAATTCGGGCCATCTGACGTTTCCGACACCTTCTCGAGGATTGCTGGACCCGAGATCCATACCAGCGTGATGGTGGCCTATGTCGACGCTGTCTACGTCTGCGGCGACATTCGAAGGTGGGTGGCGTCTGAGGCTGTGAACGAAATTGGGGCAGCTCTGGACGTTGAGCTCGACAGCGATTTCTTTGACTGTTTGGTGGAGGGGCTCTCAGAGGAGGAGGCCCGTGATTTCTCCAAGCAGGAGCTGTCCACTCGCGACTCTGAAAAGATCATTGATGACAGCATCATGAAGTGGGTGGACCTGGGAATCCATACCCGTGCCGATTTCTGTGCGCCTGAGTTCGCACCCGTACTAGAAGCCCACCTCGTCGGTCGAATCGCTTTGGAGTTAATCGACTTTGATCGTGCCCGAGGATTCGATTTCCTGAACGAGGACGAATACAGGTGTGCCGTGAGGCGGGTCGTGGACGAGTTGGGCGTCAATGTGGTGTCCGACGTGCACTCGGGCGTCGCAGATGCCGCCTTAATCGAGGAGTTCGGCTTCGGTGTTGCTGACGCCACCACGGACTGCGTGGACAAGGAGAAGTGGGCCGATGAGGTCGCCGAGTGGTTCGCTGCGGAGGGCTTGAGCACACTGGAGAGGTTGGGCGCTCTGGATCCAAACGTGGCCGAGGGGCTGACTCCCGACCATATTTCATGTGCTGCACGTCGATTCGTCGACGAAGTCGGTCCGAAAGTGCTTAACGACGTGGTTACTGGTGCAGAAGACATAGTGCTCTTAGACGAGCTCGGCGACAAGTTGAGTGCGGCACTATTTGATTGCTGGAACCTGCAATTAGTATTCCCGAGCCCTCCGACGACGACCCCCAGTGACCCGCCAGAAGAGGACTGGGGTGAGATCGAAAAGGGCATCCGAGCTGGGGTGGTGGAGATCCTGATCGAAAGGGGCATGACTCCCGAAGAGGCGGAGATCGAAGCAGATGAACGGATGGCCGAAGGCACGGAGGTTGAGGTCGTCGAAGACCAGTTCGCTATCTGGGAGGACTGGATGGACAACTACCCGTCACACCCTGTCTTGGGTAACCATTGGACTGCTGACGAAGCCGAGTGCGTCATCATCGACATGATGAAGAAACGCGGTATCTACGAGACCGACAGACAGCTCAAGGGCGCCACCGTGGGCGGTATGGACGCCGAAGACGCCGAGTTCCTCGTACGGCCCGTGGCCGACTGCGTAGACCTCAGGGCCATGGTCCTAGCCGACATGCTCCAAGGTGGAGTCGAAGACCCCGATTGCCTGTTGACGGATGTTGCCGAGGAGCAGATCGCTGCCTGGTACGTCGCCCTATTCACCGACGGACGCGACGGCTTTCGTGAGTTGTACCTGCAGGACATCAACCAGTCCTGTTGAGCCCCATCCCTGAAGGGGTGGTGGGCGTCTCTGACGCCCTAGGTGTAAATACGTACAGGCGTCAGAAGCGTTGAGGCCCGCCAGAGGCACCGGCGAGGGGGCCGTTGTTGGGGCCGTTTTCACCCGAAATCGGCTGTTTCGGTCAAAAACAGCCGAAACGTAAACCCCTATAGGAGAAACGGCCTTCGCCTAGAAACCAAAGGGCCGGCCCACGATCGGGCCGGCGACTTTGTACCCCGTACGGGATTCGAACCCGTGCTACCAGATTGAGAATCTGGCGTCCTAGGCCTCTAGACGAACGGGGCCCGAACCACTCCTACGCTGACGGTCCGGGGACCTGAAGCGCCTGAGCGGCGGTCATTGTAGCGACGGTGCTGGACACCGCCTCTTGCTCGGAGGGGAGGACTCGAACCCCCAATGACTGGACCAGAACCAGTTGTGTTGCCAATTACACCACCCCCGAAGGCTGCCCATAGGGCCCGGCCAGCCTAACGGCGGCGGTCGACGGCGCGGACCCGCGGTGATCGTCGGCCGGCACCGGAACCGACGTCAGAGTCGGGCGCGGGCCCGGGCGATGCGGCGCAGAACCTCGGCGCGCTCCATGCACTCCG
>CAUZHN010000144.1:0-3690 GCA_963579625.1 Gemmatimonadales bacterium UBA6960 | reverse complement strand
TAGTGCGGGACATGCTCGACGACGAGGCTGCTGACCAGGTCGACGAGTACGCGGGGATGTTGGGCGGAGGTGGGTGGGTGATACGCGTGAAGTGACCTGCTCGATCGTGATCTAGCGTCGCTCGGGCAGACAGCCACCCCCATCGTTCGGAGGTGGCCGTCCCGCAGAAGTATAGTGTGCACGCGGCAACTAGCCCCTCCGTGGCATCCAGCCACGCCTAGCTATCCAGTGCTGTTTTGCGCGTCCGGTCAGGCTAGTACATTGCGAGAACACTTCTACGAGAACACTTCTAGTGGAATGGCCACTTCCATCGTTCGGAGTGGGCCGTCTTCTCGTACCGTCTCATTACTGAAGCGGGTTATCGGTCCATCCTAGTCAACCCCCCTTCCAGGGCCGGGCGGGCCTCCACTACCACTCGACGACTCATGCTAAGAGAGCCGTGACGACCTGACGAGCTTTATGACATGATCGTACAGGACGAAAGGAACCGCCCAGAACAGGCCCCCAATCGCACCACCAGTCGTCATCAGGAGAACATTAGCGCCTCCCATACCTATCCCGAACAAAGGCATTGCCAACGTAAGATAGGCAATCGGCAACAGAACCCGCCGCTGGACCCCTACCCTTTTCCCCACCGCTAGTCCCACCAGTAACGGTAGGATCAGGGACAACGCGAATTCCTGGCCGTTGAATAGCTGATCACGAGAGACAAGATGCACGAAGACTGACCAGCTGAGACCAGAACCGAGGCCAGTCAAGCAGCCTCCCAATACGATCTTCTTTACGGAACTGGTCACGAGAGCGTTTCCTCCCTAGATCCAGAATCGAAGCCGGACCGGAAAACCATTCAGGACGTATCTAGGTTCACAAAGTTAGATCCATGCACGCACGGGTGCGAGAACGCATTGCGCACCCGTGGGAATCTGACGTTCCCGTTAGGGGGGTTTGTTGTGGTTTTTGTCGCTCAAGGACTTCTTCTGCCGTCCTGATCAGCGAACAAATAGTCGAAGCCCAACGTCTGTCCCGCGAGTGGCTAGAGGCGCATCCCCCCGGCGACCCCTAGCCCCCTCCGTGGCATCCAACCACGCCCAGCTATCCAGCAGTGTTTACGCATTGAAATAGGGCCGAAATTCCGCTAAATTCATAGCGTGCAGAACGACATTGCACCCCGGTGATTTGAGACGATTGCAGCCGGGTCATCAAACTGCTAAACCGGCCGGGGGTCCCGTTCGGTTTTGCCGAGCGGGACCCTTTGCTTTTTGAGAATACTTGAAGTCCGGTTCGGGCCGCCGAGGCCCGAACGGAGTGTGCGCTTTGAACACGACAGCTTGGCGGGCACGCTCCTAACCACGGCACTCCGCCTAAAGCGTCGGAAGGCCTCAATGCCGCCCGTCGGCGTGGGGCCTTTCGGTTTCTCATTCATCATCAGGAGGGAAGCCCCATGAGTATCGACCTGAACTTCCGACCCACCAGCTACGCTGATTTCGACGATCCCGTCGCCCTGAACCTGAACGGCATCAAGGGCCAGATGAGGCGCGAGATGGTGCGGGACATGCTGAGTGCGGAGGGGGACAAACGGGAGGCCTACAACGCGCTCCTCGGACCCGTGGAGGACCACATCCTCGGCGAGCACGGATCCGAGGGATTCGAGCGGGAGATGAGCCGCTCCTGTGGGCCGTCGTGGATGGGAGGCGAGTACCTACCCGACCTGGTCGACCGCGAAGTCGAGATCGCCCGAGTGGTTCTCGCGAGCTCGACGATGGATGTGTTCTCTGTCCGCGCCCGCCTATTGAAGGGCGGCTACACTTACCGGATCGTCGATGAGTACGAGACGGACTTCGACGTCGCCCCGCCGACGTCGAAGCAACCCCTAACACTCCAGGAGCTCGTGGGGTTGTTGGATACAGCCGGCGGCCAGGACCTGGAGCAAAATGGGCAGGGACTTGTGGAGATATGGTGGTGGCAGCAATAGGAGTGCCCTAGTCGTGGCCGGTGCACTTTCGGCGGCCTCATGCGGCGGCTCAAGCCCGGCACCAGAGAGAGAAGCTACCTACTTCCCACCCGCTGGCGGCCCGTGGGCGACTGTCGACCTCACGGAGGCGGGCTGGGATCCTGTGGGGGTCGAAGCCGCGCTGAGCTACGCTGCATCCCAGCATTCCAGCGCCGTCTTGATGGTCGTCCATGGGCGAATAGCCGCCGAGCAGTATTGGGCCCTAGAGCCGAGTCAACCCGTCGGGCCAACGACGACATATGGGGTCACCGGGCTCTTCGAGTTGGACAGTCTCGGCCGGCCCATCGAAGATGTCATGTCGGTCCAGAAGAGCGCGATCTCCGTCTTACTGGCCATGGCCCGTGACAAGGGACTCCTGAACCTCGATGACCCTGTTTCGGAACACCTGGGCGCGGGGTGGTCGAACGCGACCGCCGACGCCGAATCGGCGATTCTCGTGCGGCACCTCGCCTCAATGTCCAGCGGCCTCGCCAGGGACCTCTCCTTCGAGGCGGAGGCAGGGTCGAGGTGGCGCTACAACACACTCGCGTACAGCCGTCTTCTGCAGGTCCTCGAGCAATCCGCGGTGATGACAGCCGAGCAGCTCACACGCGAGTGGCTGACTGCGCCATTGGGCATGCAACAGTCTGGCTGGCGGGAGCGAGCTTGGTGGACCCCCGCGTCGTCCGCAAACACTGTGGGCTTCGCGACGAGTGCCCGCGATCTGGCCCGCCTCGGCATCCTGGTCCAGACCGGTGGTGTCTGGGAGGGCGAGACACTCGTCCAGAATCGCGGCCTACTGGAGGAGTCCTTCCGGTCATCCCAGGACATGAACCCATCGTACGGACTTCTCTGGTGGGTGAACGGACAGGACAGCTGGGAGGATTATGATCATCGCGGCTCCGTCCCTGGGTCGTTCATTCCTACCGCCCCGGCTGACCTCGTGGCTGCTCGGGGAAACGGAGACCGAAGACTATACGTGGTCCCCAGTCTGGACCTCGTGGTCGTGCGACTCGGGGCACCGACTCTGGACGCGGAAGGGGTCCAAGATCTCAACGTCTTCGATCGAGAGTTCTGGAGGCTGCTTAGCGTAGCGGCCCCAACTGGTCACGACCAAGCCGCAGGGGACTGATCAGCATAGGCCCGCGTGATGCCGCCTAACATGGTCCGCATCTCGTCTTGGTGAAGGCGGTATCGTTTCCACCTAACAAGCGATTGCTACTGTCGCGGTAGGCATCAGGCTCTCGCGCTACGACCCCTGTCCCCCCGACCTAGAAGACGGCAACTAGTCCCCCCCCGTGGTATCCAGCCACACCCAGCTATCCCCTGTTTTGCGCGTCCCGTCGCCACAGCTTACGGGTCAAAATCGATCCTGGCCCCCTCCTCCGCCGAAGCGTGTGTTAACGACGTTGTTGAAGATCGAGCCGAATCGGTAGCGGAACCCGAAACTGAGACCCGCCTGGTAGTTGGTCTCGAGTTGGCGGCGGCGTAGGAGAACCTCCTCAAGGTCCGCATCGCCTTTCGGCAGGTTGAGCTGATTGTGGATGAGCTCGAGTTGGCCGCCGATCTCGATCGAAAGCCCCTGAGCGATGCGAACGTCGACGGCCCCGTCGAACCGAACGCTGTAGCGCCGGAGATCGTGCAGGTATTGCGATGCGTTGACACCCACGTCGACCTCGCCCCACGGCTGGGTCACTTCG
>CAUZHN010000143.1:0-3786 GCA_963579625.1 Gemmatimonadales bacterium UBA6960 | reverse complement strand
TCGCGTGGGGCCTCACGATCGTCGGGACGGACCAGTCCGATGTCTACGTGGAGGAAGTGAATCCGAACGATCCCAACCAGGTCCTCTGGAACGGGGAGTGGGAATCGCTCCGCATCGAGTACGATACGGTCCTCGTGAAGGGAGCCGCACCCGAGGTTGTCGAGCTCAAGTTCTCCCGTCACGGTCCCATTTTCTACGAGGACGCAGAGAACCAAAAGGCGTATGCGCTGCGCTCGACGATGCACGAGCCGGGGTCGACCGGATACCTGGCGGCGCTTCGCCTCAACGTCGCGAACGACTGCGTAGAATTCCTCGATGCGCTCGACGCCTGGATGGCTCCGACCGAGAACATGGTCTGCGGTGACGCGGACGGGAATATCGCCTGGCAGGCGTCGGCTCTCTCTCCGAAACGAGACGGGTGGCAGGGTCGTTTGCCCGTCCCCGGAACCGGCGCGTACGAGTGGGACGGATTTCGCGACGACCTTCCCCGCGAGTTGAACCCGGAACGCGGATGGATCGCGACCGCAAACAATGACATTCACCCCGAGGGATACGACCCCCCCCTCTTCTTCAAGACCCAGGGCCCGTTCGCGCGCTTCGATCGCGTCTCCAGCCTGCTCGCCGGCGGCAGCGACTTCACCGTCCAGGATTCCCGCGATCTGCAGCATGACGCCTATTCGGCCTCGGCGGCGACATCGCTGGAGCTTTTCCGCGGATGGACCTCCGGCGATCCGGAGATCGAGCGGTACCGGCAGGAGCTAGCCGCATGGGACGCTGTGTACGACCGCAACAATCGTGCGGCAGCCATCTTCGGGCAACTGCGTCTCATCTTGTCGGGTGGAGGCCGCGGGGGGGGACCGGCTCCAACCAACATCGACCCTGAGGCGGCACTCGCGACCGCGCTCGAGCGGCTCCGTGAGCAGCAGGGCGACGATCCGGCGCAGTGGCGGTGGGGTCGCACGAATCGGAGTGAGTTTCCCCACTCGCTCGTGTCCGCATTCGACATACCCGCGGTCGAGCGGCTCGGCGGTGGGGGTACGGTGGCCGCAGTCGGCGCAACGTATCGGGAGATCATCGACTTCTCCGATCTCGACGGCTCGGTCGCGACGAACGCACCCGGTCAGTCCGGACGTCCCGGAAGCCCCTTCTACGGCAATCTCGCGCAGAGCTGGGCCGACCAGGAGTACTTCCCGATGTCATTCAGTCGGGAAGCCGTCGAAGCGAACGCGGCGTATCGGCTGAGGCTCGTGCCGGGCGGCTGACCCCGGGTCAGTTGTTCGTCGCCAGGCACGAGAGTCGCGTCAGCCTTCGCCTGGATGGATGCTTCGCAAGCTGCAGTTAGTGAGGCTATGACGGCCACACGCCGACCATTTGCGCCGTCATAGCAAGGAACATCCAACAAGATCCCAAACTGTGCCAAAGATTGCTCCGACGCCCACCGACGCTGGCCCACGCAACTGACGCAGAAATCCAGCATTTCCGACGGTGGCCGACGCCCACCGACGCCAGAAATTGGCTCCCAAAGCAGGCGCGCTACCGAGCTGCGCCACGCCCCGTAAATAGTTGTTTTAAGCCACTCAACTAAGGTGTTCCTCATGCCACACTGTGCCAAAATCTGATCCTGGCTCCGGCAAGGGCCAGCAAGTGGCGTCATGACGACAAGATAATAGCCGGACCCGTTCCAAAGGAGACGTACCACGGCCCGGGCCATCCCTCGTATCGTCGCATCCAGTTTTGATCGGTTAGCAGCCGATCAAGGGCATATGCGTGCCCAGTACCGCTTCGGGAATAAGTACGCCAATGGCCAAGGCGTCCCGGAGGACGATGCGGAGGCGGTACGCTGGCTTCGGTTAGCCGCCGAGCAAGGGCATGCGAGTGCCCAGTACTTCCTCGGGTCTATATACGCCGGTGACGGAAGCGTCCCAGAGGATTATGTGCTTGCCTATATGTGGTTCAATCTGACGGCGGCCCAAGGAGAGGAGTATGCGCAGAATGACAAAGACATTATTGAACGGCGGATGACTCGCGAACAAATAGCCGAAGCCCAACGGCTGTCCACCGAGTGGCTAGAGGCGCATCCCCCCGCCGGCAACTAGCCCCAAGTCCCCTCCGTGGCATCCAGCCACACCCAGCTATCCAGCAGTGTTTCACTCGTCCTGAGTTGCGGGCCTGAGTGGGGCGGGATGGCTCCGCATCGTAGGCCCACCCGCTTTGCATCCCGATTGCATCTCGCAGAGCGGTTAAGAACGGTTATAGAACGCCTTCTGACCGGGCAAGAACGGGCAAAAAAGCCATATTCTACCCGAAAACCACCGGAATCGGGTATTTCCGAACACTCTTTGCAAGCAGGAGGTCCCCGGTTCGAATCCGGGCGCCCCGACTGATGGAAAATAAATCCCTGCAATCACTTATGAGGTTACAGGATTTTATCTATGGACGCCGGTGGGTCCGCGAGTGAGCCATGAGTGAGCCGTAGGACCCATTTCAGGCTGATATCGACCTTTCCCGTCAGCCCCCCCCTATTCCACCGCCACTGACCCAGAACCACTAAACAGTGTTCTGCGCGTCCTGAGTTGCGGGTATGAGTGGGATGGTGCGATGGGTTCATGAACCATATGGTGGAATCCAAGGCAGTCACATTACTCTCGTCTGGCGTACAACGAGACACTTGGAGGTATTATGAGCCGCTCAATAAGCCTTCTCTCCGTCCTTTCCCTAGCTTTCCTGGCCATGCCGTCGTTGTCCTCGGGCCAAGACCAGACTCGCGAAGGTTTCTTTGTCGGCGCTGGCCTTGGGTGGGGCTCTCTTGGGGTGTCGGGTGAGGACGGGCGCGAGTCTGCTGGCAGCGGCTATCTCAAACTCGGCGGCACCCTCAATGACCAGGTTCTCCTAGGAGCCGAGTCCAACGGATGGGCCAAGTCAGAAGACGGCGTGACCATGACTGTGGGGGGCCTGTATGGGATAATCCAATTCTACCCGAACTCCACCTCGGGCTTCTTCCTCAAGGGCGGCGCAGGATTCAGTTCGACCTCAATCACATTTTGGGGCTTGACCGCGGAGGAAACGGGGTTCGGATTGATCGGCGGACTCGGTTATGATCAGCGTCTCGGTACCAACTTCTCCCTGTCACCGTATGCCAACTACGTTCGCGATAGCTATGACGATGGAAGCACTAACGTCATGCAGTTGGGTGTCGGAGTCACTTGGCATTGAGGCACCGGCGTCCAGCGGCGGATAGCCGCCGCTCTCGTGAAGGTGCTTTCCAGTGGGTTCCCGACCAAACCGATGCGGGACACCTCCCTCCTCTCGGACGACTCCATTCGCGATGCGATTGCTGAAGCGGTGAAGCCGCTTTTGGGGAGCAGCGGGACGGATCACTAGCCCGTGACGAGCGGGCGAGCCCGGTCTTGGTGTTGCCCGCTGCTGGGTAGGTGGCGGCCCGTAGCCCCCCACCGTGGCATCCAGCCACACCTAGCTATCCAGCCCTGTTTTGCTCGTCCGATCAGGCTAGTACGTTGCGAGAGCACTTCTAACGGAGGACCACCTGATGAAGATTGGACGAGTCCAGCGGGTTCCGGATTCAAGATGAGAATTCAGGAGAGTCAAAAACATCGCGCCGGGCAGTCCGTGGGAGAACGGCTACAACGAGAGCTTCAACGGCAAACTGAGAGACGAGTTCTTGAACGGAGAGATCTTCTACACACTGCCTGAGGCAACGGTACTCGTCGAGCAGTGGAGGCGGCTATACAATACCGTCCGACCCCATCGTGCCCACGGCGGACTACC
>CAUZHN010000142.1:0-3829 GCA_963579625.1 Gemmatimonadales bacterium UBA6960 | reverse complement strand
GCGCGCTGGAAAAGCCGATCGTACGCAGTAATTCCCTATGGTCCGCCCTGGTCTGCGGTTCTGCCAGGAATTTTGTTCCTATGAAATAGGTGAGAAAGGCCCAGACGTACCATCCTATCAGAGCCCCAATCATACCGATGACCATTCCGAGCAGGCCCACATTTGCGCTTCCTATCCCAGCGGCTAATGCGGACAGGATGACCACGGTCATGGCTTGAGCCATCGCACCTTGATCGGCCTCCACCTCCTCATACAATTGAACGTCCAGTTTAGCGGCGCGAATCATACGGTCCTGGAGACTAGCCATGTTTTTCTCCGATCGGATCACTGTGTGGAGGGTTAGTCGCTTGGTACATCTTCCTTTACTCTACGGGGGTGGCACTCTGAGCGCACCTACCGACAGGGCTCTGCGCGTCCTGAGTTGCGGTCGTGTGGGGTGCCCCAGCAGAATGAGGGCATGAAGAGGAGGGTGAGTTGATGGGTTCGTTTTCTTCGCTATGCAGGAAGAAAGATGGGCCGTTCAAGGAACGCACACGGAAGTGAACCCCAGATCATGACAATCTCAGGTGAGGCATCACGAGACTGGAAGGAAACCCTAGTGGATTGGGTAGGGGCTCGGTGGCGTTGGTTGATCGTTGCTGTCCTGTTGTTATTTGCGTTCAACAATCTCGTGGGTTTGGTCGTCGGTATCACGGGATTGATCGCCTTCGCTAACAGTGTCGTCGGTCGTGTTCTGAAGGCGCGGAGGGTAGTCCAACAGGTCCAACAGATTGTCACCAATCCCGATGGCCTCCGGGAAGAGGCGGAACCCAAACGTCCCGTCGCCCGGCCCGATCATCGCCCCTAGCGGAACCCAATGGGGAGAGGCACGAGGTGGTTTTCGACTTCGGAGGTTGCGTCTCAAACTGCACATGGGCATGCCTCTCGTCCAACCCTTCCTTGGAGCCACGACTTGTCCCATACGATTTTGGCTTCTCAGTGGCGGTTCTCGCCGCTCCTGCTCTGGACCTGGCTTGCAATAGGCGCGTGCGGTGGTGATCCCACCCAACCGGGCAACAATCGCCCAGTCGCGTCCGCCGGGGACAACCAGGTGGTAGACGTGAGTGCCACTGTGACGGTCAGCGCCACCGGTTCGAGCGATGCCGACGGAGACGCGCTCGACTTCTCCTGGGCACTAACATCGCCGGGTGGAAGTGCGGCGTCCTTGTCGGGAACCAGTGGCCCCACAGCGTCCTTCATAGCGGACGTTTTCGGGGAGTACCGAGTAGGTCTCACGGTCTCCGACGGTACGGCCACAGCGACTGACGTGGTGGAAGTGAACTCCTGTTATTCCCAGGCCCACGTGGTCGTTTTGGGATCGTCCACTGCCGCCGGGATCGGGGCGAGTGTGCCCGATCGCGCCTGGGTCGACCGCTACCGCGCGAGCGTCCAGGCCCGTGATCCTTCGAGCGAGGTGACTAACTTGGCCGTGGGTGGATTCAGAACCTACCACATCATGCCCACGGGCTTCGTACCGCCCACCGGACGCCCGTCGCCGGACCCGGCCCACAACGTCACGCAAGCGCTAGCTCTGGCTCCGGACCTGCTGATCATCAATCTCCCTAGCAACGACGCGGCCTTCGGTTATCCGGTGCCCGAGCAACTGGCGAACTACGACATCATCCTGGCGGAGGCGGCGACCCAGTCCGTTCCAGCGTGGGTCTCGACCACACAGCCTCGCAATTTCTCCGCGGGGGGCCGGGCGAATCTCATGGAGATGCGCGATTCTACGTTCACACGCTTCGGTGACTATGCTGTCGATCTCTGGAGCACGCTGGCGTTGTCCGACGGGATGATCGACCCGCTCTACGACAGCGGAGACGGAATTCACCTCAACGACTCGGGCCATCAGGTCCTGCTGGAACGCGTCACCGCGAAGGGCATCTTCTGCGAGACCGTCTAGAGCGTGGCCGGAAAGGTCAGATGGGTTGTGGACTCCAGGACGCGCCCCCTGACAAGCAGTGTTGAACGTGTCCGATCACGCCGATTTGAGATGACCTAAGGAGGGATGTATGACAGCCATAGATTGGCACGTCAGGCAGTTGGAGTGGTGGAAGAAAACACTAGGCATATCAGATTACGGCGTTGCTTGGATTGCTTTCGCTGAGGGGCTGGTTCTTGGGTATGCCCTGTGCCTTCTCATCTAACCAGCGCTGTTCTGCTCGTCCTGAGTTGCGGGTCTGAGTGGGGCAGGGTTAATCGGACCCTACTGCTCAGGGTTGTTACTGATCGCGCCACCAAAGATCGGATCGAACGCATTTGCCCCAAAGTCAGGTTCCGGTAATAACTGATCGAACAGATTCGGGGGATCAGCACCAAAGATGGGTGCCGGGATTAACGGAGGGAACCAAGCGTATTCAGGTGACCGGGAAGATTCGTCTTGATTCTGTGCAATTACTTCTCGGTTCCGTGCAGCTATCTCGAGCTGGGCTGCCCTGCATGCCGTAGCCCTCGAGTAACCGATACCTGCGGACACTCCAGCCAGTACTCCTGAACTCAGGAATGTCACAGCGCCACTGTTTTTAGTAACACTAATATTATCATTGATATGCCGGGCGAAATCGTTTTCAAGAAGGATCATCAAACCGAGCCATGTAGTCACGGCAGCCACGGCAGCATCTGTGGTGGGAATTACTTTTTGTACTGTGCACGGCACGTAATTGAAGCGCTCGTAGCCCACAGGTGGGCCCTCCACGAGCAACCACGAGCATGCACTGAAGAGTGGAGCAAGCAACAAAGCTAGGAATGCCGACTTTGCCTTCAAGGGTTTCCTCTCATGGCCAGAACTGTTCATATTTATGGTGTTAAAGTACCAGGATTAGTGAAGCCAGCTAATGTATAGCGCATTGGGAGTCAGGCAATAGGATTATTGATACGATTGAAGCGCATCATACACCCGATCTCATTTTCCCAAGAATAGGTGGGCGACCGTGACATTACAACCTGCTCTCGGAGTGACCCCTCTCTCTCGTGACTGAGACAGAAACTTGCGAATAATTAGAGTAGGGCGTCTGAGTGCTTTCCTGGGGATCGAGGGGCACTGCGGCAAGCTGACTGCCGTGGCTGTATCAATCGCTCTCTCGGTACCCGCCCACCTGGCTGGCCAAACTTTCCAGGGCAGTGCACTAGACGGGATGACGCACGAACCGGTCGCGACGACCTTAGTCCGCCTTATCAGCGAGGACGGTAACCTGCGAGGTGGCTCGATCACTGACGCATCCGGCTTCTACTCCATTGATGTGCCCGGGCCTGGCATCTACCGCCTCGAGGGGGAAATGCTCGGTTATGAGAACTTCCTGACACCACCCCTAGAGGTTCGTAACCCGGAAGGTGTGCACCCGGTCGATCTACTCTTGAGGAGATCTCCGCTCCTGATTGAGTCCTTGGTCGTATCGGTTGAGCTCCCTGTCCGACCGTCGATCGATGTCAGCCCCAACTCCTTTGGATACAAGCCAATTCAGTTCGAGGATATCCAAGATCACATCAGCTGGGGTAGGGACCTCAGCGACGCGCTCAGAAGGCCCATCCCCGGGAGATTAATCGCTTTCAATACGACCGAAGGTCCCTGTTTCTCGCTTCGGTCACGCAACTGCCTACCGGTACCCCCGAACGGCATGCACCTCGGTCCAGACTTCCCGACGGACGGACTCGATGGGCCGTATGAGGAGTACTACGAGAACGGTCAGCTGAAGACGAAGGGTACCATTAGGGACGGCGAGGTGGAGGGACGGTGGGAGGAGCACTACGAGGACGGTCACCTGAAGACGAAGGGTACCATTAGGGACGGTGA
>CAUZHN010000141.1:0-3837 GCA_963579625.1 Gemmatimonadales bacterium UBA6960 | reverse complement strand
ATCACTGACTTTATTCCAGATCCCAGTCCTAGCGGTGGTACCAGTTTCCCAGAAGGAATAGCGGTTGACGACAATGGTGTAGTCTGGGGTGCCTCAGTTGGTGATCGCGTGGTCACTAAATATGTTCGGAATTAGTGAATTTACTGTAAGGTGGACCAGACGGTCTTGAGACCCCAACTGGGACCCCAAGCTCCCCTGACGCCACCCCCTGAAACGAGACCAAAGTTGATGTTAGGATGCGGCTTTGGTCGCAGCTATCGGGGAGGAGGCCAGAATGAGTAGGAGACGACACACACCGGAGCAGATCATCACGGCATTGAGAGAGGCGGAGGTGGGTCTGGCGAACGGCTATCCCGCGAGTGGCTAGAGCGGGCCACGGGGCTCGGGGATTGAAACCACGCAGCCACATCCGCTAGTATCGCGTCATGGGTCATCATGCTTTTACGGTCGAGGAGACCAACGCGATGCTTCCCGACGTACGGGCCGCCCTCGATCAGATTCAGAGCCTTCGCGACGTGGCGGTCGGGAAGATGGACCAGCTGGCCGTGCTGGACGCTCTTTGGGGCGACTTGGTCTCGCAGAGCGGCAACCCGGATCACGATGAGTACGCGCAGCATCAGCATTCTCTTGCGGACTGCCGCCGGGCGATTGAGGAGCTCATCCAAGAGCGGCTTCTCGACCGCGGTGTCCGCTTTCCGGACGGCGGTCTCGAGCACGGGCTGGTCGACTTTCCGACCACGCTGGACGGCCGTTGGGTTTATCTCTGCTGGCAGGCAGACGAGCCCGAAGTGGCGTATTGGCACGAATTGAGCGGAGGCTACGCCGGTCGGCGCCTGATCACGGCCGGGGATAGTCATCGGCTGGGTCGGTTGGATGATCCCGCCCGCGATGAAAATTCGGCGCTGGATTTCTGAATCGAGCTACGGCCACCACCACTGAGCGCCCGGCCACGACGCCGGCAAGACGAGGGAGCGTTCCCAACTTGGAAACGATCAAGGACTACCGTAGCCACATCCCCAGAAAGGACGGTGGCGTGGGCAAGGCGACCCTGTTCCAGGGCGCCCGTCTGCTCCTGGGGCTGAATTGCCTGGAGCCCGGAGTCGAGCAGCGGGTCCACACGCACGAGGGTCAGGACAAGTTCTATCACGTGCTGGAGGGGCGTGGGGAATTCACGGTCGGTGACGAGGTGCGCGAGGCGGGGGTGGGCCACACCGTGTGGGCACCATCAGAGGTACTGCACGGGGTCAGGAACCGAGGTGAGGAACGATTGGTGGTGCTGGTGGGGATCGCCCCGTCGCCCTAGACGGTGGGTGGCGTGGACAGTAACTAGCCCCTCAGTGGCACCCAGCCACGCCTAGCTATCAAACACGGTTTTGCTCACGGGGTTTTGCGATTTCAGATCGAGCTAGGAGTCCCGTGGAAGGGATTTCCATCTTAAGGAGAGCCGGAACTTCAATGCAGTTCAGTTGCGCACCGAAAACACCGCTGATCTCTGTAAATCTTTCCTCCGCACCTTTCGCCGAGTACGCTCCTCCGAGTTGGATTCCAATGTTGTCCGAGATTGGAATGAGGAGGGAAGCCCCGAGATTCAGCCCAACTCGGGACTCACTCTTCACGTCCGCACCACTTATAGTGGCGACATTAGCACCTGCGCGTAGTGTGACCCTACTTTGACCAGCGAGAGGGGCCGCTAGGGCAAAGGCGGTAAGTAGTAACGACGTACATCTTCGCATGACGTTACTCTCCTTAGACAGGATACGGTGAAGCCTCTCTGCTATATTCTCTTCTCCAGCGATGTTGTGGTAGTGCACGCGACCCCAGTTGGGGTGCCCCACCAGCGCTGGACAATCAACAGTGTTTTGCTCAAACGATTTTGCAATTTCAAAATTACTAGTGGCTCTGAACATCCTTGATGTACCGCCCGTTGCTGAAATCAGTGAAGTAGTGCTCCACTAGGGGATGTTGAATGGAGAGGCCACTGTGATCTGGTTCCAGGTTTTGTTCAGCTACATACGTTTGATGTTGGGCTCCGTGTGGCAGTACCTGATACCAAGGACGGTGCTTGGGTGGTCTCGAACGGGCCACGACTTCGTACCATTCCTCAGTTCCCTGAAAGTGCGTATCGACATCGACGATTACACCTCGGTAGTCGAACAGTTTGTGTTGCACCACGTCACCGACTGAAAAGCGTGCACTCGCCTTGCATCCCGAATGCAGGCGAGCAGGGGCGACCTCGTATCCGACGCGGCGATCTTCCACTCAAGCGGGTCATGCATCGGAGTAACCCAGCCACACCCAGCGATCCAGCAGTGTTTCACTCGTCCTGAGTTGCGAGTCTGAGTGGGGCTGGGCAGAATGGGGGCATGGCTCTCATACTGTGCTACGAATGCGGGAAGGAGATCAGCGACAAGGCAGCCGCCTGTCCGCATTGTGGTGCCCCCAAGAAGAAGGCTGCGCCTAAGAAGAAGGCTGCGCCCCCCACAGAGCCTAAGCCAGTAGCAACTAAGGACGAGGGCTTCAATAAGGTTATGGCGATAGCTGTTGGAGGATTGGTGTTCCAGATCGCTCGTTCCTTGGGGATGAATTTCGGAGCGTTGACTGTCGTTTTCATGGTGATCCCATATGCATTGCTCGTGCGTTATGGGAAGAAGCAGTCGCCACAAGCCTATGCCGGGATCATCGGCGCACTCGTGGTGGTGTTTGGGATAGCTGTTGCCGCAGGACCCGGTGATGTGTTCAGTTCGCAGCGTGACGCCCGCTGGGCTCACACCCCCGTGAATGTGCGAAGCGGGCGGTCAACCTCCGACTCCATCGCTACGGGTCTGGAGCGAGGAGAACGAGTTGAGGTTGATAGCCTGGTGGACGGCTGGTTTCGGGTCTTTCGTAACGGCCAACCGATTGGCTACTCAGCCTCCTCGGTATTGAACGAGGGTCCGCCTTCGTCAGAAGCATCAATACCTGAGATTGAAGACGGTAATGCCCCCCTAACTGCGCCGTCCCGCCCCACGGCCATGTTCGAATTTGTGAACTTGGATACGGAGAAGAATCTGGACGCCACGAGCCCGGTGGTGGGCAATGTTCGAGTGAGGATCGAAGTGAAGAACACAGGCACCTGTGCCGCCTCATTGAACTTTGTGGTGCAGTTCCTGAACGCTGGTGGCTTCGTGGTTCGCGACTGGTTCTTCGACGCAGGCACGATGGCCATGGGTGACAGCAAGACCCTGAGTGAGGTGGTGAAGATGCCACGCGCCGAGTTTGACGAAGTGACCAGAGTACAGACGGCAGACAGCAGGTTCCGCTGCGTCCGATGAGGAACGGGTGGAGGATCCCCCTTGTGGCTAGAGGCGCATCCCCCCGGCGGCAACTAGCCCCTAGCCCTTCCGTGGCACCCAGCCACACCCAGCTCTATCCAGCACTGTTTTGCTCGTCCTGAGTTGCGGGCTTGAGTGGGGCAGAACAGAATGAAGGCATGAAGAAAACCGTAGTAGCCCTGACCTCCGTCTTGTTGGTTGCCTTTGCTCAATCGGTGCTGGCTCAGTCCGCTCTAGAGAAGGCCCTTCAGGCCACGGTAACCATTGAAGTGACTGGCCCGGATGGATTGAGCCACGGAAGCGGCTTCATCACATCCAGTGACGGCATGATCATCACTGCCGCTCATGTCATCGAGGGGGCAACGTCTGCGGTAGTTCGGCTCCAGAATGGAGAGGAGCTTAACGTTGAAGGCGTGGTCACAATCGACGGGGATAAGGACTTTGCGATAGTGCGGGTTGCAGGATTTGATTTACCGACGGTGCCCTTAGCAAATGCGGATGATGTGTCGGTTGGTCAGAGGGTCAT
>CAUZHN010000140.1:0-3875 GCA_963579625.1 Gemmatimonadales bacterium UBA6960 | reverse complement strand
TATAGCGAGCGGAGGCCGTTCTTTGTCGAGGGAGCGGACATTTTCACCTTTGGTGAAGCGGGCCCGATGGGAAGCGTCGGAAGAGGCCCGGAGCTCGTGTACTCCCGTCGGATTGGGAGGCCACCGAGAGGCGTCCTTCCATCTGAGGCCGTCTTCTCCGACACACCGACTGCCACCACGATCGCGGGGGCCGTGAAGGTGACCGGGAGGGTCGCGGATGGTTGGTCCCTTGGGATCCTGGAGGCTGTCACGGGCAGAGAGGTCGCGTCCTACACCGACGGAGACCGGGCAGGACACCAGGTGACAGTCGAACCAGCTGCGAATTATTTCGTCGGCCGGTTGCGACGTCAGATCCGGGGGGGACAGACCCGGTTTGGAATGATCACCTCGGCGGTAAACCGCGACATGTCGGGCACTATCTCAGCCGACAGGCTACACAACTCAGCGTATTCCGCTGGAATCGATTTCGCTCACGAATCGCAGGATCGGGTCTGGCTCTTCACCAGTCTCTTGTCCGGAAGCTATGTGGCAGGTGAAGTGGATGCGATCACCCGCACCCAGGAGTCCTCCACCCGGTACTACCAGAGACCGGACGCGGATCACGTCGAGGTCGATCCGGCGGCGACGTCGCTGAGCGGTTTCTATGCGATGGCCTATGCTGGGAAACAGGCGGGAAATTTCACGATGCGGAACGGGATTGCCTTCGTCAGCCCTGGGTACGAGGTCAACGACCTCGGGTTTCATTCCGACGCAGACCGCGTGCTGCTCGACACCCACTATCAGTACACTCAGCCGGAGCCCGGTCCGTTCCTGAGGTCATGGAGGGTGATCTTGGGTGGGCCGAACGCAATTTGGAACTTCGCAGGTGACCGCACCTACACGAACATCAACATGATCGGGAGTGTCGAGTTCCTGAACTACTGGGGCACCTCCGTCCGAGTCCTATATGCCCCGCGGACCGACGACGATCGGCTTACGAGAGGAGGTCCGCTAGCTCGTTCTCCGAGCGCGTCCTCCCGGAACTTCAGTGTCCACTCGGATAGGCGCCGGGCCGTTGTCGCCAGCGGCAACTATACGTGGGGGTCGGATGATGGAGGTGGGTGGAGCCGAAACGCCCGATTCAATCTGGAGGCCCGATTCGGGGAGACACTTCAGGTTGACGTCGGCCCTTCGTACTCCTGGTCCCGCACCGCTGCCCAGTATGTCACCAAGGTGGACGACCGATTAGCTGAAGCCACATACGGAGCCCGTTATGTGTTTGCGGGGATCGATCGGACCACACTGTCCATCGAAACCCGTGTGAACCTGACGTTCTCACCGACACTGTCGCTCCAGGGCTATCTGGAACCGTTCATTTCGACGGGCGATTACGGAGCGTTGAAGGAGCTTCGAGCGGCGGGGACCTTCGACTTCCTCACGTATGGAGCAGACATCGGAAGCGCAGAGCCTGCTGGGGAAGGAGGCTATGCTATCGACCCCGACGGTGACGGACAGGCTGCGGCCTTTTTGGTCTCCGATCGGGATTTCAGTTACCGGAGCCTGTTGGGGAATGCGGTGCTCCGGTGGGAGTGGAGGCCGGGCTCCACACTCTTCTTCGTTTGGCAGCAAAGGAGGGTCAACGCGATCAATGGCCAAGAATCCTTCGGAACTCAGCCACGGGCCGGGACGTTTAATCTAGGCCGAGATCTGGGGGACATGTTCGAAGTTGCGCCCGATAACATCTTCATGATCAAGGTGAACTACTGGCTAAACCCGTGAGCCGCTCTTCCGCAGCGTGAGCGATACGCTCAGGTCGCCCCGCGCCTTTACGAACGTAGCATTTCGTCCGACACGGGCTCCTGCTGATCGCGTTCTTCGTCTGGTCCAAGGAGCAGTTCGGTAGGGTCAGCAAGGGGATCGAACGATCCGGGGTTAGCTCCGTCACACCAGCCACCGGGGTCGAGCCAAAGCCCGGAACGGTTCCTGGCATGACTATGCATCTGGCTAAGAGGCTTGAGTTTCGGGCCGTGGTGGTCGCTGCCTGTGATGCCGAGGTCCTCCCCCAGCCAGTCGAGAATCGAGGGGGTCGCCGCCGACGCCGATCTCGAGCACAGAAGAAGTTTCCTCAGGGGGTATTGATCGATCTACCTCACTCAGGCATCATGGCTGTTCAGGCGATCCAAGATGCTGCTGAAAGAGGTCATTTGATCGGCGACGTGCCGGTTCTGGCGATCGTGGGAATCGTATTGATTGTGCTGGCGCCGAAATCCGGCGAAACGGCGGTGAGCGGTGAAGGGCCTGGGTAACAGTAGGGACTGGCCCCTGCACGATCGTCCCTCTTGAGGATCAAGATGTTCGACAACGTTAGGAAGACTCGGTAGCCCTTGGATTTCACAAGATCACCAAGACTCAGCGGTGGCTAAACCAATCACGACGCAGTGCGCATGACTGAGCGGGCACGAAAGCCGTTGCAAGTCCTGGGTATCGATTGTGCCGCGCAGGCGAAGAAGGTTGGCCTTGCCTATTCGAGGGGATCATCGGTTCTGGGAGTAGTCGCTGGCGTCCCCGATCCCGCCGGTCAGATTCCAGACTGGGTCGACTGGGACCTCCCAGGCGAGAAATCTCTATGAAAATAGCAGTAACGGCTGATGCACACCTCAGGGCTGGGGCAGGGCACCCCGAGCGCTATAACGCCCTTGGGAACGTCTTTGACCAGACGGTCGAGGCTGGAATCGAAAACCTGATTATTGCCGGCGATCTATTCGACAAGGACTTCCAGGACTACTCGGAGTTTGAGAAGCTCTGCCGGAACCACACTTCCCTTCAATTGCACATCATCCCTGGGAATCATGATCCCTCCATCAGTGGAAAGAGCATCACTGGGGACAACATTCATATCTACACGGATCCTAGTGTCCTGGAGATCGATTCAGTCACGTTTCTGTTCATCCCGTATGAAGAAAAAGCGAAAATGGGCGAGAAGATCGCCCAACTGGAACACGAAATTGACGGGAAACAGTGGGTTCTTGTCGGTCACGGTGATTTCTACGGGGGCGTGAAAGAGCTGAATCCCCTGGAGCCCGGAACGTACATGCCGCTTTCCAGAAAGGACGTGGGGAGATTCAAACCCCGGACGGTATTTCTCGGCCACATCCACAAGCCTCACAGCCCCGCAAATGATGTTCACTATGTGGGCTCCCCGTGCGGCCTCGGAATCAGCGAAACGGGACACCGGAGATTCCTCGTCTACGACACCGCCGACGGAAGCGTTGAGCCCAGAGTCATCGAAACCGATGTGCTTTACTTCACGGAGGCCTTTCTCGTTCTGCCGAGCGATAGCGAGGTCTCGCGACTCGAGGAGGAAATCGCAAAGAGGATCGAGTCCTGGAAAATCGATGCTTCCGATCACTCGAAAGTGCAAGTCAGGGTGGAAGCCAACGGATACGCGAAAAACAGGAGCGCGGTGCTCGAGGTACTTGAACGGGGATTCGCGGGCTTCGGCTACTACAAGGATGAACCGCCGACGCTTGAGAAGCTGTTCGTGAGTTCGGACGATCAACTGGAGGCCATGTCTAAGCGTACCATGAAGCTCATCGAGGAACTCGAATGGTCTTTCGGGGGCGATGAGCCGACGAGAGAGCAAGTAGAGCTCGCCGCACTGTCCGTTATCTACGGGAATGGCGCTCAAACATGACCCTTAGAATCGATCGGATCAAAGTAAACAGGGGTGGCCCCCTCGAGAGCGACTTCGAATTCGAACCCGGCGACCTGAACCTCATCTATGGCCAGAATGAAACCGGCAAGACGTATGTGGTAGAATCGCTGATCAAGTTTCTGTTCAAGACGAACAGCAGGGCGCCCGTCGACTGGAGCCTCAGAGACTGGGACATCGCAGG
>CAUZHN010000139.1:0-3957 GCA_963579625.1 Gemmatimonadales bacterium UBA6960 | reverse complement strand
GCCCCTGCACCATGTGGATTTCTGGGGACGTTCAGGAGATTCCACGCCCACTACGTGGTCCTCATCTCTATAACGAAGGGACTAGGGC
Organism: Gemmatimonadales bacterium UBA6960; assembly: GCA_963579625.1. Lineage (GTDB taxonomy): Bacteria > Gemmatimonadota > Gemmatimonadetes > Longimicrobiales > Gaopeijiaceae > JAAXGI01. Next base: position 3,869 of record CAUZHN010000139.1, on the reverse strand, counting down.
TGAGACGCCGTGACCGTCACTGAGTCACCTCCAGTCGTAGAACTGGCCGGTATCACCAAGGCGTACCCCGGAGTGGTCGCCAATGACTGTGTTGACCTCTCGCTTCACCGGGGAGAAGTCCACGTTGTTCTCGGAGAGAACGGAGCGGGCAAGTCCACCCTGATCGGCATTCTTTCGGGAATGGTGACCCCGGACTCAGGCAGCATCCTGATTGACGGAGAACCGATTCAGATCCGGTCGCCAAGAGATGCCCTCGACCTTGGGATCGGCACGGTTTATCAGCACTCCCTGCTGGTCCCCACTATTTCTGTTGTAGACAACATGATGTTGGGCACAGCACGGCTCTTCAGTCTCGACCGCGAGCAGGCCAGGCATCGTCTGGAGGAGCTCGCATCCGTGCTCGGTGTAAAGATCGACTCGGAATCCATTGTTGGAGACCTTGCGCTTGGGCAGCGCCAACAGGTTGAGATCATCAGGGCCCTCTGGCGAGGGGAGCGAGCCCTGATTCTGGATGAGCCGACCTCGATGCTCACTCCACAGGGCGTAGAGGCTCTCGGTGCAGTAATCCGGAGGCTGGTCGGAAACGGATTGTGCGTGGTCTTCATCACGCACAAGCTCAACGAGGCTCTGAATCTTGGAGACCGGATCACGGTATTGCGTAGGGGTCGCAAGGTTGGAGAGGTAACTCCGGACGAAATAGCGAACACTGACCGCGAGGACCTGAAAAGCCTTGTTGTGGAGATGATCTTCGGGGCAACTGACACAGATACACGGCAAGTTGTCGGTAAGAACGATTCGCTAGGCCAACAACCGGTCTGTTTCCGGCTTGATGGTGTAACGCTGCGGGGAGATAAGCCTTGGCCTCTCCTTGAATCCGTTTCCTTTGAGATAAGGAGAGGTGAGATATTCGGCATTGCCGGAATCGATGGGAACGGCCAAAAAGAGTTGGCTGAGGTGATCGCCGGCCAGAGGGAACTGCATTCCGGCGAGGTGTTCCTTGATGAAGAGCCCATTTCGGGCCTTTCAGTGGCAGCCCGCCAGAAGAGAGGCATTCGCTATGTGACCGATGATCGTCACGGTGAAGGTACTGTCGGCGCGTTGAGCATTTCGCTCAACACCGTGCTTAAACGAGTTGGACAACGACCCTTCTGGCGCCGGGCCCTGGTACGCCATTCGTTGATTCGGGAGTTCGCAGCCAACCTGGTGCGCGTACACGATGTCCGTACTCCGCATGAGGAAGTGCCGATCTCCAACCTTTCGGGTGGCAATGTGCAGAAAGTGGTGGTGGGTCGTGAGTTGGCAATGGAGCCGCGGGTCGTCGTGTACAACAAGCCGACCTATGGGCTCGATGCAAAGACGGCTGAAGTAGTTCTGGCTCGGATCATTGAACAGGCTAATCAGGGGACCGTCGCAGTGCTGATATCAACGGAACTTGATGAGCTCATTGCCACCTGCGATCGGATCGGCGTGATGCACCTAGGGCGACTAACCGGGATCCTTGATAGCCGGCCGGGGATCGAAACGCAGCTGGGCGAGTTGATGACTGGGGGCACCCCGACGTGACAAGGGCGGCGTCTTCTTCTGGTGCCGGGAGTGTCGAATCTGCCCGTGAAGCGGGAATCGGCCCGGACCACCGCCTGAGAGCGAGCGTAAACTCGATTCTGATGGCCGTGCTGCCCGTTGTGGCCGCCGTCATATGTGGTGGAGTTCTACTAGCGCTCCTTGGGCGCGATCCGGTTTCTTTCTACTCCAACGTTGTAGGTCATGGACTGTTGGGATCGCTGGGGCGCCAGGAAAGCTTGATAAGGATGGCACCGCTCCTGTGTATTGCAGCAGGCCTGATGATCGCTTTTCCGGCCGGCATCTGGAATCTCGGTACCGATGGTCAGTTCGTGGTTGCAGGAGTGGTCGTTGCGGCTCTGGGGCCGGAGTTGGCCCCAAACACGAATGGCTTGGTGTTGTTCACCGTGCTCTTCGTGGTTGGGTTCGCGGTAGGTGCCGCATGGTCCATCATCCCGGCCGTGATGAAGGCCTGGTTCGGAATGAACGAGATCATCACAACGCTGATGACCATCTTTCTGGGCCTCAGCTTCGCGTCTCTGCTCGTAAAGGAGTTCTTCGACGATCCATCAACAACCGTGCCGCAGACCAAGGTGCTTGCGGTCGAAGATCGCCTACCGAGGATGTTCGGTTCAAGGGTGCACATCGGCCTGGTGGTCGGCCTCGTTGCCGTACTGGCGGTGCACTACATGATGACGCGTACGGCCTTTGGCCTACGGCTCAGAATCGTGGGAATGAACCCCGCAGCTGCAGAGCACGCGGGTATGAACATGCGCTCGCTGACCCTCAGCATCTTTCTGCTCAGTTCAGGGTTTGCCGGTTTGGCCGCTGCCGTGGAGATAGCGGGTGTGCATGGAATGGTCAGAGCGGAGTGGAACCCGGCCTTCGGATTTGCCGTTGTTCCTCTCGTGTTCCTGGCCAGGTTCCACGGGCCGAGTGTGATCCTGTTCGTTGGCGCGTTCGCAATGTTTTCGATCGGCGGTGAATCGGCCTCGCGTAAAGCTGACCTACCCAACTTCTTTGTCCTCGTGATGGTGGCACTGATGCTCATTTTCCTGGCGATCAGCGAGTTCTTACAGGCACGCTCAAGGAATGTGGTGACCCATGAGTGATCTGCTCTCGACCCTCTTCCTCGCCTCGCTGGTGAGCGGAGGCGTGTTGGTGGCCGTCCCACTGGTCTTTGCCGGGGTGGGCGAGGCGATATCTGAGCGGGCAGGGGTCTTGAACGTCGGGCTTGAGGGGATGATGTTGATGGGTGCCTTCGGGGCATTTGCCACAGCAATCAGCCTTGACTCGATATGGATCGGGTTGCTGGTAGGTGGTCTTGTGGGCATGGCCACATCGCTCTTAATGGTTGTCCTCTGTGTCCGCCTCAATGCGAACCAGATCGTCATCGGCATAGCCATCACCATTGGTGCAGAAGGAGTCACCGCTCTCTTGCATAGCGCCAACTACTCAGACACCTACCCTCGACTGCCGAAGGCCGAGGTCCTTGACGTTCCGCTTCTCTCCAGGATCCCGGTGCTGGGGGATGGCCTGTTCAGCCACCACGCATCCGCCTATCTGGCATTGCTGCTAGTAGTTCTCGCAAGTTGGGTTCTTCGATCCACGGGACTCGGTCTCAACATCAAGGCAGCGGGCGACCAGCCTCACGCCCTTGCAGCAGCCGGTGGAAATCCCAGAACTACCCGCACGATGGCCGTTATGACTACCGGGTTTCTGGCGGGTATGGGTGGTGCTCACATAGCCCTTATCGGAGCTGGCCTCTTCGTGCCGGCAGTGACCCACGGTGCCGGCTTCATTGCGATCGTCCTGGCAATGCTTGCACGGGGTCGCTTCGGATGGATCGTGTCTGGGGCGATTCTCATCGGTGCTTCGTTGTCCCTTACGACAGCATTCCAATTGGTTGGAGTGGATGTACCTATCGATGCTGTGCAAATGCTCCCGTTCATAATGATCCTGGTCGTCTTGTCGGTGTTTGGTAGAGGCAGTTATCTGCCCGCAGCCCTAGCCGTTCCCTACGATCCCGAGTCTCGCTAGTTCTACTGAGTTCGTGTTTCTAGTCGCAGGCTCTTCCTTAACGCTCCTATCGGGTGTGAAGTCGGCGGTCACCCCCGGTCCCGCCTCACGTTGTTGGCTGCGTCCTTCATGCGGAACAGCAGGTCGGCGAACCTCGGAGGGGCGGGGGCCGACGAGGAAACCATCTGGCCGTCGGGTTTCGATCCGGAAACCGCCGGAGTGACCTTCGAGTGAGCAACGATGGCCGTTGCTGAAAGCGCGGTTACCTAGTCTCTCCCTGACAACACAGG
>CAUZHN010000138.1:0-4069 GCA_963579625.1 Gemmatimonadales bacterium UBA6960 | reverse complement strand
ACTATCGTTACGACAACCGTGCTACCACAAGAGTCACCTTCAGTGAGCCGGGTGACTACGTGGTTCTCATGCAGTCGATTGAAAACATTCAGTCCTTCGAGCGACAGTGTTGCTGGACGAATGGCTATGTGGAGGTGACGGTCACACCATAGTAAATGCAGGACAGAAACATCAGGGTCTTGGTTGCCAACTGACGCGCCGAGCGCCTTTGGATGCGAACCGCTTGTTCGCGAATCGCTCTGTTTGCGTTTCGTTGACCGGTCGATTAGGGTTTTACCCGTATGGATACGAGGCTTCCGTACCCGTTCTGCGGCGCGAAAGCGCGCTTGTCGAACCACTAGAGTGGGAGAAGAGGTAAGGGGATGAAGCTAGTCCGATTTCTTGTGATAGTCGTGGTTCTGGGAGCTACATTCGGCGTAGGATCCTGGAAGTCGCTCGAGGCTCAAGACACTCGTGGCCAGGGCGCATATAATTGGGAAAACGCGGATTGGTCTCCCATGATGCTGCGGGATTCGGGCCGGCCGATCGTGCCCATCTTCGAAGGTTGGTGGCAGAATGAAGACGGCACGTACACGCTCGTTTTTGGCTATGCGAGCTTTAATCTAAGCCAGGCGTACGACATTCCTCTTGGGGAGAACAACTTCATCGAACCGAGCGAGTTCGATGGGGTTCAGCCTACCCATTTCCAGCCTGTGCATAGGGTCATTCGCAGGCCGTGGGGTGCGTTCACCATCACGGTTCCGGAGGACTTTGGAGACCAGCGGATCGTGTGGACGATTAGGCACGAGGGAGTTGAGTATGCCACTCCCGGCCACCTTATGGCCCCGGCGTATATAATTACGGATAAGATACATGCTGCGAGATACGAGGCCACTCTGCTCGGCGATGACGCGGCGACTCAGGGAGACGTAATAGGGTCGTATGCTCCGGAACTTCGTTTCGACTCCTCCGGGCCTGGCGCAACAGGCCTCCTCGGCCTTCGAACGGGTCCGTTGAGCTCGAGGGTCGGTGAATCCCTTCCGGTCACGACATGGGTCGATGCCGGAACTCGCCGGGAGGCGTGGGTCTGGTGGATGCACTACTCCGGTCCTGGCGAGGTCTCTTTCAGCTCGGCGGAGAGTCAGATTCCGCTGACGGACGGCACGGGCGAGGTCACCACCAATGTCCAGTTCAGCGAACCGGGTCGGTACGTCCTTTTAGTGCAAGCGATCGAGAATCTCAGGAACACTTTCGAATATCATTGTTGTTGGACTAACGGGTACGTGGAAGTCAATGTCACGAATTAAGGGGAGAATCTGATTATGGTAAAGTCGACATGTCGTCAACAGATGTTCGGTGGACTCAGCGGGATCGTGATCGTCCTCCTGTCGATGATGATTTCTCCGCAGTTCGTGTCGGCCCAAGACGTCACGTACGCGAAGGATGTGGCGCCGATCCTTCGGGAGAACTGTGAGACCTGTCATCGGCCGGGCACCGCTGCGCCGATGCAGTTTCAAACCTACGAGCAGACAAGGCCGTGGGCCGCGATGATCAAGCAGCAAGTAGAGGACAATCTGATGCCACCGGGCTGGTACATTGACCCGACCGTTGGAATTCAGGAGTTCAAGAACAATCCTTCTCTTTCGGACGAAGACATCGCGACGATCTCCCAGTGGGTGGACTCGGGTGCGCCAGAAGGTGAAGAGGCAGCCGCGCTTCCGGACCTTGACATGCGCATGGGGCACGAATACTGGCTGGTCGAGGAGGATCAGGGTTGGGGACCACCGGACGTGATCATCAACTCACCCCCATTCACCGTTGCTGCCAATGGACAGGACCAGTGGTGGATGCCAGACGCCGCCCTGCCGGAGATTACCGAGAGGCGGTGGATCAGGGCCGTGGAAACGAGGCCTATTGACGCCGGGAGCGGGTACGTTTTCCACCATGCCAACACGAATCTCGTGCGGGCTTCGGAGAACCGGGATGATGATGGGGAGGGTGGAGGACTTTCGTCGGCTGCGGTTGGAAAAAGGGTGGACCTCTACCCCTCAGATGCCGGCAAGTTGATCGTGCCCGGCGATCGGATCCGCTACCGCCTGCACCTTTTCCCAATTGGCGAGGAAGTGCCAGACGCCGGAATCCAGCTGGGGTTGTGGTTCTACCCTAAGGGAGAAGAGCCGAAGTACGCAACGAATGACGAGACTGGATTCCAGACGGGCGAGAGCCGTGAGCTGGGACTACCGCGATACACGGACTACCTCATTCCGCCTCATGGATACCAGCTGGTTCGCGGCATCCACATCCTAGATAGGAATGCCCGAGTGCATAGCATCCGGGGTCACATGCACCTTCGGGGCGGATACCAGATGATGGAGGCGATCTATGCCGATGGTCGCCGGGAGGTCCTCAACAAGATCGATTGGCACCACAGGTGGCATACGACCCATATCTACGCGGACCACGTGGCTCCGTTGCTTCCGAAGGGCACGATTATCATCGCTACGTCGTTATTCGACAACACGGCGTCTAATCCGTCCAACCCGGACCCCGACCAGTGGGTGGTCTACAACCGGCGGAGCGCCGGCGAAATGGGTCATATCCGTTTCGGCATCACCTGGATCCCGGATGAGGACTTCGAGCAGATGGTCGCCGAGCGGGAGCAGCTACTAAGACAACGGCTCGCCACGGACGACGGTGGATGAGCTTGGTGGACGACGAAGTCAAGTAGGAGGAAAATAAGTCTGAAGGTCAGACGCAGCAGCGGTCTCAAAGAGCCCGGCGCGGATTCGCTTCCGCGGCGGGCTCTTTGAGACCGCTTATCAGCCTTTAGGAGGAGATTCTAATGTCACGCTCTTTCGTGTTTGTGTTCCTTCTTGCCGCATCCCTGCTAGTACTATTCGAGGGACTCAAGGCCCAGGCAGCCTACAATCCCTATCATGAAAATGAAGAATGGGACGATATCGGGGAGGTATTTGGACCCCTGACGGGGGGATTCCCTGATCCTGACGGCAGGCACATGTGGCTATTGGGTCGGTGCGGAAGCAACAACTGTGCAGATAGCGATCGGGATGCAATACTGAAGTTCGACCTCGAGGGAAACCTGGTTGACAGCTTCGGCGCTGGCGTATTCGCTTTTACCCACGGCTTCGATCTAGATGATGACGGATACTTCTGGGTAACAGAAGGTGCCCCTGCCGGGGATAATCGGGAGGCGCCCGGATTAAGACGAGGGTTAGGACACCAGGTTCACAAGGTTGATCAACAGGGAAACATCGTGATGAGCCTGGGAGAGGCCGGGGTCCATGGCTGCGATGGGACCCACTTCAACGGCCCTGCCGATGTAGTGGTGGCTCCCAATGGGGATATCTGGGTCGCGGACGGACATCGGGGTGGCAACAATCGTCTCGTGAAATTCTCGCCGGACGGGGATTTTCTGTTGGAGAGAGGCGGTTGTGTGGGTTCTGAAAGTAAGGAGCCCGGCATGTTTGATGATCCGCATGCGATCGCGATGGATTCACAGGGGCGAGTTTTTGTGGGCGATCGCGGAAATAGCCGAATCCAGATCTTCGATCAACAGGGCAATCTTTTGGCAATTTGGACGCAATTCGGCAAGCCGAGTGGCATCGTCATCGATAGCAACGATGTCATGTATGTTGTGGATGGACTTTCTGGCTTGGAACGTCCGGAGTGGCGTGACAACCCCGGCTGGGAACAGGGCATCCGAATCGGAGATGCCCGAACTGGTTGGGTGAGGGCCTTCGTTCCAAACCGCACTCAGGCAGGTGGGGCCGGAATCGAGTTTATCGGCGTGGATATGGAAGGCAACATGTACGCTAACGATCTCGCCCGGGAGAATGTGTCGAAATATGTCCCCTTCAAACCCTAGGGCGGAGCGGAAGCAACGCCAACGGTGTCAGCACGGTACTGATATACACACAAGTTGAGAGATGGAGGGGGCCCGCACAGGCCCCACTCCAGCTAGCAAGAGAGTGCCCTCGAAGGGGTTCAAGCCCTTCGGGGGCACCTGTGCATCTGCCGGTGGCGTTTACCTGAGATCCCTAGATCGATGCCATGCATAGGAGCTTTTGGA
>CAUZHN010000137.1:0-4078 GCA_963579625.1 Gemmatimonadales bacterium UBA6960 | reverse complement strand
CGCGAACATCTTCCAGCTGAGTCCTCTGGCGCTTCTTCTCGCCGCGATCATAGGTGTCGCATTTACGCGGAAGGCCTGGTGGTACGGTCGTCCGGGGCGACTAGCCACCATGCTCGCGCTATTGATTGCCGGACTGTCCGTCCTAGCAGGTCTCCTTCAGCTCACGACAATCATGCGGCAGGGGAACGCAGAGGCTCTGGCAGTGGGAATTCCTGCAAACCTGGCGATTGCAGTGGCTCTCGTTCGAGCCACTCGATGGTACTGAGGTTGCTCAGCCCTCGTCCGACCTCACCCGCTCAAGGGGCCGCGATACAACGGCGGCATTTACTCCACCCACCCCCATCGAGAGCTTCCCGGTGGCCCCCGAAGGCAGCTTACACGCGGAATCGTACACGAACGCGTCGTGAACCCCTGCGATCTCTGCGTTGAGTTCATCCCGAGCCAGCGGAGTTGGGAAGATGACACCCTGCTCGGCGCCCAGATACTGGGCCGTGAGCTCCCAACCCCCGGCGACACTCATCCCATGTCCAAAAGTTCCCTTGCGCGCCGTGACAAGCACGTGCTCCCGAAAGAACTCCCTCATGTTCTCGACCTCGAGGAAGTCACCGGGCGTGGCCGTAGCATGAAGATCCCAACTCACTAGGTCCTCGGAGTCGATATTCCCAATCTCCAATGCCCGCTGGATCGCCGTAAAGGGACCGGGTTTCGAAGGAGTGATGATGTGGTCTGCATCCGCGGACACTCCTACGGCAACGGGCTCCATCCCGAGGGGCTTAAAACCCTTCTCTTCCATGAACGATCTCTCACCCACGATCCACATGGCGGCGCCCCCCGAGACGTGAGTCCCTCGGAGTCCGGTGAGGGGCTTTGAGATCTCCCCCCCTGCGGCGATAACTCGGGCGGCGTAGAAGGCACCGACCGTCAGCGGGTGCGGTGGAGGGTCGGACGCTCCGACTACGACGACACGAGCCTCTCCCCGACGAATGGCATCGATCGCCAACTTCAGGCACACACCAAAAGTTGCGCAGGCCCCGACCGGCGAGAAGGTGAACCCCGTGATGCCACCAACCATCGACACCTGTGAGGCCGGGATGCTAGGGATATTCCAGAGGACATTGGCAGATACTTGGGTCCAGGGAGCATTAGGCGCTCCCCAGCGTTCCTGCAGCTTTGCACGTTGACGCTCCTTCCCGCGGAGCAAACTCAGTTTTCCAACCTCGACACCCCCCTCGACAGAGCCCTCTTCGATCCCCGCGAGCTCGTTCAGATACTCACGCAAAGCCGGTGAACGAGCGGCCCAGTAGGCATTCCAACTTCGGGCTGCTTCCTCTCTTTCGTCTGGATCTTCGAACCCATCAGGGTTGGGAGGTATGGGATCGCGTTCCTCCGTAGAGTCATCTCCACTCAGGTAGTTGTGCAGAGGGTCGCACCGCTCTGGTTGAGCCCAAAAACGGTCCCATATCCGCTGTGCACGATCTAGCTTCAGAGTCGCGTCATGCGCTGAGGTAACCGCACCGAGGCCGGTTCCCACATACACGTGAGCTTCTGGTCCAAGCTCACGAAGAACTTCTTCGATCCCCTTGTTCTGCTCCAGGGACTGGATAAAGGCCCCAATCGCGTAGAGCGCGAACGGGTCCATCTTTGAAGCAAGCTGGGCAAAACGGTTAGGTGGGAAGCGAGCGTCGATCCACTCCCGGTAATCTCTGAAGTCGAACTCCGGATGGCCTACCAAAAACGTACTCGGCCCGAATTCATCGAAAGGGGCCAGCCAACTGTCGGAGCGCTGTAGATTCCGGGCGAACACATCAATATTGGGGGACTTGGGCGCGACGATTCCCCATCCGTACACTCCAACCTGTTTCAAATGGGCTCCTCGGCACCTTGTATTCCTTCACCCCCGATATCCGTTCGGTGATGATCAGAGCGCCTGGGAAATGGTGGAAGATCAACCGGAACGCAAGCCACCCTCTTTACCGATATAGCGACAAGGAACACGGACAATCTGGATCTCTTCACGATTCTGGAGACCCTCGCCGGATCAAGACCGAAGTTGAGTCGGTGGGGTGCGTGGTCCCATTCCCACAGAGGGAAAGGTCCACCTCAACCAGGTGGCATGAGACGCTTAGCCCCGCTCGCCAATCGGTTGGTAGCTTCTCTCAACACTTCCCTGGTAGACCTGTCTCGGTCGTGCTATCCTCTGCTCCTTGTCACCGAGCATCTCTTCCCACTGCGCCAGCCAGCCGACGGTACGGGGGATCGCGAAGAGGACTGGGAACATATCGACCGGGAAGCCCATCGCCTGGTATATGAGGCCTGAGTAGAAGTCCACGTTCGGATAGAGATTCCGCGAAACGAAATACTCCTCACCCAGAGCGATCTTCTCCAGTTCCAGCGCGATGTCCAGAAGGGGATTCTTGCCGGTTACCGTAAACACTTCGTGTGCAGCCTCCTTGACGATACTAGCTCGGGGATCATAGGCCTTGTAGACGCGATGCCCGAATCCCATGAGGCGGCGCTCCCCCCGCTTCACGCTTTCTATGAAATCCGGAATGTTACCCATGTCACCAATCTCGTTCAGCATCCGGAGGACCGCTTCGTTCGCCCCACCATGTAGTGGCCCATACAAAGCCGCCATCGCGCCTGCCAGTGCCGAGTACGGATCCGGGTGCGAACTCCCGATCACACGCATGGCGGTAGTTGAGCAGTTCTGCTCATGGTCAGCGTGGAGAATGAAGAGGAGGTCGAGCGCTCGTTCCAGAACTGGGTTGGGACGGTACTCCTTGTCCCCGATCCTGAAAAGCATGTTGAGGAAATTCCCGCTATAGGACAGCCTGTTCTCCGGGTAGATGAACGGGAGGCCTTGGTGGTGTCTGTAACTAAACGCCGCCAGCGTTGGCATCTTGGCTAGGAGCCGGACCGTCTGGTTCCAGCGGCTTTTCTTTTCGTGGATCACCTTGGCATTAGGATAGAAGGTCGAGAGAGCAGCCACCGCAGAGATCATCATGCCCATCATGTGGGCATCGTAACGGAAGCCACTGAGTAACTTGGTGATGTTATCGTGGATGCTTGAGTCCTGCCAAGAATAGGTGTGGTAGGTTACCTCCTCCACGAAATGGTCCAGCTCATCTCTGGTCGGAAGCTCACCCTTAAGGAGGAGATATGCTACCTCAAGAAAGGAGCTCTTCTCGGCAAGCTGCTCAATCGGATATCCACGGTACCTCAGGATCCCCTTCCCGCCATCGATGTCCGTCACCGTGCTTCGAGTCGAGGCGGTGTTCATGAAGGCCGGATCATACGACATCATGCCAAATTCATCCGGATCCACCCGGATCCGGCGCAAATCCATCGCCCGGATCACATTTCCATCTAGGATCTCGATCTCGTATTCCTGCCCTGTGCGATTATCCCGGATCGAAAGGCTGTTCTTGGAACTACTCCCTCCCATGTCGTCCTCCATCCCTCTTCGGTGGACTGTCCGAGGGTCCTCACCCCCGTCAAACTGAATGAAAACCGCCCCTGCAGCCGCCTAGGCGAAGGCCCACAAACCCTCAGCGTTGCTGAAACGGGGCCGTAAACATATCACAATGGTCCGGAGCGAGGCTACGGGCAGATGGTTGACAAACCCTTTGGCCCAAGACCCAGAACTTCGGAGCACGATGGGAATCGACCCCTAACGCTGGAACGTCGATCAGCCTATCTCTTATCGTAATAACTTTACTCCACGAGTGGTCCTCTATGAATCGGTCCTTCCTACTTCTCGTCATCCCTTCCCTGATCCTTCTGGCTTCTGCCCCAGCGACAGCACAGCGATCGGGTGCCGTAGATGACGCCGCGCTCCAAGAAGCAGACCCGGCAGAATGGCTCTCACACGGTCGAGACCCAGCGGAAACATACTATAGCCCGCTCAATCAGATCAGTGCGAGCAACGTTGATCGCCTAGGTCTAGCGTGGTCATGGGACATCAAGGGGTATCGTGGAAGACTTGAAGCCACGCCGCTGTTCTCTGACGGAGTTCTCTATGCGACCGGCATCTGGAGCGTCGTATTCGCAGTGGACGCTCGTTCTGGAGAAGAACTGT
>CAUZHN010000136.1:0-2500 GCA_963579625.1 Gemmatimonadales bacterium UBA6960 | reverse complement strand
GGGAAGGCGGGGCATTGTAAACGTTGTGTCCAACGGCACAAGCTGCTTTCGATATCGGGCCGGAAACACCGGAGCGCCGGACTCTCAGCACGAGCTCTTCTCCCGCACGAGGGTGACTCGGGCGAACCTGCGCTTGCCAACCTGGTACACCGCCGTGCTGCCATCCACCAGAATGGAGGCCTTCGGGTCCTCAATGGGCTCACCGTTCCGCCGCACCGCTCCCTGCTTAACCATTCGCAGCCCCTCGGAACTGCTGACCACCAAACCAGCCTCACGTAAGACCTGCCCGATCCCCAGGCTCAACTCGGTCGAGCTGATCGTCAGCTCCACCATTTCCTCAGGTACCACTCCGTGGCGGTGTCGAGCGATGAAGTCCTCCTGCGCCTTAGCCGCCGCAACCTCATCGTGAAAACGCGCGACGACCTCCTGCGCCAGGAGGAATTTGATATCCCGCGGATTCTCGCCCTCGGCCACCTCGTCCTTAAAACGACGAATCTCCGTCAGCGGGCGAAAACTCAACAGCTCAAAATACCGCCACATGAGCTCGTCAGAGATCGACATCAGCTTCCCGAACATCTCCCCGGGCGGCTCGGTGATGCCGACGTAATTACCCAGTGACTTGGACATCTTTTTAACGCCATCCAAACCCTCCAGAAGGGGAGTGGTCAACACAACCTGAGGCGGTTGTCCGTAAGCCTGCTGGAGCTGCCGCCCGACCAAGAGGTTGAATTTCTGGTCGGTTCCACCGAGCTCAACGTCTGCCCTCAAGGCAATGGAATCGTAGCCCTGGATCAACGGGTATAGAAATTCGTGAATTGAGATGGGTCTCCCCTCCTGATAGCGCGTGCAGAAATCGTCCCGCTCCAGCATCCGTGCCACCGTGTGCTTCGCCGCCAGCTCTATCAGGTTGCTCGCATCCATCTTCGACATCCACCGGGAATTGAAATCCAGCTGCGTCTTCTCGGGATCGAGAATCTTGTAGACCTGCTCCTCGTAAGTCCGTGCATTGGCCTTAACTTCTTCGGGTGTGAGCGGCGGACGTGTGGCCGTCTGACCCGACGGGTCCCCTATCATCGCGGTGAAGTCCCCGATCAGAAAGATCACATCATGGCCAAGATCCTGGAACTGACGCATCTTGTTGAAGAGCACCGTGTGTCCCAAGTGAAGATCCGGGGCGGTTGGGTCGAAGCCAGCCTTTACCTTAAGCGGCCGGCCGCACGCCAGCCGTTCCTGGAGCTCGCTCTCAGGCAAGATTTCCTCCGCCCCTCGCCGCAGCTCATCCAGCAGACGTCGGACCGCAGGATCTTCAGCGCTAGTTTTTTCAGTACTCGGCATGGTCGAGGCTAGACCCCCTGTGGTCTGGGCGCGGCAAGGCGCCTGCAGCATAAAACAACCGGCCTACCCGGTCGACGGTTCTTGTCGGCTATATGGCACTACCGGGTAAGCGCCGCGGGCCGTGACCTTGCTTGCCTCACGGAAAAACCCGGGAAATATCCCGTAGCCTACTGAAAATATGATAGTTTTGACGGCTACTGTGCAAATCGTTACAGTACGCGCGGCTTCTAGGTAGGTACCCTGTGAAACCACACTCAGGTGGCATTCGCCACGACTACAAGGACGCTTTAGTCCAGCATCCAGTGACAACGAAACGTCACTGGTCATGGTTTCTAGTCGGCCTAATCTCGCCACTCTTCGCTGTCTCCTTGTTCCTCGTTGCCGAGGACGAAGCCGCACCGATTGCCCCGGCAACAGGCTATGTGCCAGACCTCACCGACACACCCGTTCCATTAACCCTCCCTCGGGCAGCCACGGCGGAGATCGAATTGGCCCCGGGAACCCCCCAACCTCAAGACCAGTCGCTACGAATGGTCGTGGGGCGCGGAGACTCGCTGGAACTGCTGTTCCGACGCCACGACCTCAGTCTTGGAGACCTGAGCGTCATGGCTCGACTCTCCGAGGCCGCGAGCCACCTTCGGGTGCTGCGCCCCGGGGATGAGATCAGCATCAGCCATCGCGAGGGACGTGTGAACTCCCTCACCCGCGAGATCGACGACATTAACGTGCTACAGATCTTCAGGGGGCCGACCGGTTTCGAAGTCGAGATTCTCGAGCGAGACGTGGAACCCCGGTTGGTCGGCGCGCATGGCACCATCGAACGTTCCCTGTTTGAGGCGGCTCAGGACGCCGGAATAGCCGACAGCGTGACGATGAGCATGGCAGGTATTTTTCAATGGGACATCGACTTCATCCAGGATGTGCGTATCGGTGATGAATTCACTGTGATCTACGAGGAGCTATGGCGCGAGGGCGTCAAGCTCAGAGATGGTGAGATCGTCGCAGCAGAGTTTATCAACCAAAACACATCATTCCGGGCGGTGCGCTACAGCGACGGCCGTGGATTTTCAGCCTACTTCACACCTGAGGGCCGGAGCGTGAGAAAGGCATTTATTAGAGCGCCTGTGGATTTCACCCGCATCAGCTCCAATTTCAACCCCAATCG
>CAUZHN010000135.1:0-4372 GCA_963579625.1 Gemmatimonadales bacterium UBA6960 | reverse complement strand
ATCGTGAAGTGGACCGGGGTTCGCTTCACCGACTTCGCGGACATGCTCGGCCTCGTTCCGGGTGCCCACTACTGCCGCTTGACCGCGTCGGACGGCCACTACGTGGACGAGTCCGTGGAGGAGTTGCGGCATCCGCAGGTCATGCTCGTCTGGATGATGAACGAGGAGCCGCTCGATCCCCAACACGGAGCGCCCCTGCGTCTCGTCATGCCGTTCCGGTATGGCAATCGGAGCATCAAGGCGATCACCGAGATCATCTTCGGGACGCCGGGGCTGCCGCGGCCGGGGACGGGGTAGCAGACGACAAGTCGGTCGAAGATTTGTCTCCTAACGGACTTGTGGGTTCGAGTCCCACCGGCTCTGCTTGTGCCCTCCCCGCGTGACCCGATTCGTTACCCGCTTACCGGGTCTTACACGGTCTTAGCGGGCCCTAGCCGGAGAGGGGGCGGGGAAGAATTCAGCCACCCTCTCAGCACGAAATGAGCGAACGGATACCCCAAGATGAAGCTCCGGCGTGACGAGTGCTTCGGTGGGTAACGTCCGCAGGACCGGGCACCCCCCTTATTTCACCGTCGCTGACCCAGAACTACTAAACACGGTTTTGCGCGTCCTGAGTTGCGGGCCTGAGTGGGGCCGGGCAGAATGGGGCATGACACGCTATCGCTATCGCTACCGCGCCGTTCTACTGCTCTTCGGAGTGCTACACCTGACTGCCTGTCAGATGTGGCAATCCGTCTCGTTAGATGCTATCAGCCCGGCTCAGGTGATTGAAGAAGATCAACCTGAGCGTGTCCGCGTGCTCATGCGGGGCGGGACTGAGTTGGAACTAGAGAGCTCATCGGTGGAAGGCGATGAACTCGCGGCTCCGGGTAATTTCTCAATGCCCTTGGCAGACATTCTCCGATTAGAGGTTTGGGCGTCAAGTCAGGGCCGCACTGCGCTAGCGGCATTCGGGGGGTTGGCTGTGGTTTTTGTCGCTCAAGGACTGCTGCTTCCTCATTAAACCTGAGCCGACCAACGAACCAGTTCAGTGGCACCCAGCCACGCCTAGCTATCAAACACGGTTTTGCTCACGGGGTTTTGCGATTTCAGATTGAGCTAGGAGTCCCAAGGTCTATAAAATTTCATACCAAAATTTGAAGTTCGGTTGGTAAGTGCTGCACTGACCGACACGGTTGGCACCCTATCTAGTGCTATCACATCGGCGTACTGGTAGCTTCCACTCGTCAGTGGTCGAGATGCAGCCGTCTCCATAGTTCGAGGTCAGAGGTATATGACTCTGCCAAACCAGCGCAGAGGCTCGTCCGAAGGCGAGCGTTTCCATTTGGTTAGGGTCGGGCAGGGGGGCGGTCTAAATCTCTGGAGTCTGCTTCCCCGGAACCGGCGGATAAGTATCCGCTTCTGATGTCATTATTAGAAATTCGTACAAATTGCAGGAAGATCCTTTGGTAAAAGAGGTATATTCCTTTGCGGATTGCGCGAGTCAACACATATGGAGGGACCATGGCGAGACGGACGAATTACGGTTTCGAGAAGAAGCAGCGAGAGCTAAGGAAGCAGAAGAAGAACCAGGAGAAGGCTGAACGCCGGAACCGAGAAGAGGCAGCCAGCCCAGCGCCCGAAGGCGGCGAGGCCGCGGACGAGACGCCGTCCGAGTCGGAACAGTCCGGTGGGTCAAGAGAGTAGCACCCCCGCCCCCCCTTATTGGCGGCCATGGGGCGCTACTAGTGTAGGGCCGCAGACATCGACGCCAATGCAATACCGTTCCCTGAAAAAATATTTGGTGGCTGGGACGGGTCCATTTTGCCGACAGGTGAGATCCCAGTACCGCGCACCCCCCCTAAAGGGTGCCCCACCAGCGCTGGACTATAAACGCTGTTTTGCTCGTCCTGAGTTGCGGGTCTGTGGGGGGCATCGGACGCCTAACCTTCGGACGAAGGCCCCGTACTGCGCTTCGATCTCTAGGGTCTGAGGCTAGGGTCGCACCCCGACTGATGGGAACCCGCTCCGGGTCCCATGTGACACCCTCCACTCTCTCCGTCTACACGTGACCGCTTCGTGTGCGTATGGGTGCGCGTGTGTTCGCGCGCGCGTTCTAATGCTAAGTAGTGGAGCGCCGCTGCGGTGACTCCGATCCTGCTAATGCAAGGAGAGCGCAATGGAAGCCATTGAGAAGAAGCTGGCACCGGCCATCGACGAACTCATCGACGAGGTGATCGAGCTGTACCCGAACCTGAGGAAGCCGTTAGCCAAGATTCAGCGGGTGCTGAGGAAGATGGCGGCGTAGGCGGGGTGGTAAGGGTGTGGCAGACATGCGCTGTCACACCCCGCCGTTACTTTGAGCCAACACCATTGAAGGCAGGTCCATGTCAGACAAGAACCTCTACGTGATCCGACTAAACGCCGATGTTCTCAAGCTCGGCAAATTTTGGCAAGAGAACCCTGAGTATCAAAGCGGCAAGCCGTGCATGTACGTCGGTGTCACCTCACACAATCCGAAGAAGCGCTTCAATCAACACACGGACGGCTACAAGAGTTCGCGGATCGTAAAAAAGTATGGCGAGTACCTGATGTGGAAGAAATTCAGGCACCTTAACCCTGTGCTGTCAAATAAAGCTGAGATCCGAGAGTGCGCGCTTGCAATGGAGCTCAGGCAGAAGGGCTACGGAGTCTGGCAGAAGTGAACGATCGAGGAGGACTGAACACACCACCCCTCGCGTAGGTCGAGCCTAGGACGAATCGATTGATAGAGGAATCGGCTCCGAACTCTGGTGGCGTGATCCACTGAAACGAGACCGGCGCGGATGTGCGGATGACTCGCGAAGAAATAGCCGAAGCCCAACGGCTGTCCCGCGAGTGGATAGAGGCGCATCCCTCCAGCGGCAACTATCCCCTAGTCCCTCCGTGGCATCCAGCCACTCCCAGCTATCCAGCACTGTTTCGCTCGTCCTGTCTGCCGGGGCGGCACTCCTAGCTCAGTTACCAACAGTCTTCGACTGACTTCTTCGCTACGACTTTTCCCAGAATTCTAGTGCTTCCTTATTAACCAAATTGTTTCCTTCCACGAGTCTAGGAATGCTGGAGTGAAAATCATCTGCTTCGTTGTCTGAAACCAAAAGTCTCAGACATCTAATTATTCGGGTGATACGCAAGTGATTATGGTCGTGCCCTATTCTCCATTGGTGATTTCTAGATAAAAAGGTGACGTACCCCCAGGTGTGGTACCACTCACTACAACATCACGCCTCTGCTTCCGCTGCAACCGGGCGAAACCCCTGCCCGGATCGTTTATCGGAATCTCCTTTGGTGAGCGTGAGCCTAAACTACGATGCCGATGGGCAGGTTGGGCCGCAAGCCAAAAGTTGCCTCGCTTGACGGGTCTCGACCGCCCCCTCACGTTTATCCCAATCCGGCGAATGGGCTTGGTTTCCTATCCCTCTTGACGAAGGCGGATGATGAGCCGTCTCCTCAGGCGAGCGAGCGAGGGACATCCAGTGGGCTCTGAGGACGTGGCCGAGCTTGCCCGGCAGACGGACCTGGCACGACTGATCGGATTGGCCGGCAAACTTCGTGACGCGGGCCACGGCGACCTCGTCAGCTATTCGAAGAAGGTCTTCCTTCCACTGACCCACCTCTGCCGCGACGTCTGCCACTACTGCGTCTTCGCCCAGCCTCCGAAGGCGGGGGAGGCGGCGTTCATGAGCCGAGTTGAGCTACGCAAACAAGCGCAGGCCGCGGCGGCGGTGGGCTGCAAGGAGGCTCTCTTCACTCTCGGCGACAAGCCCGAGCTGCGTTACAAGGCTGCTCGGGAGGGTCTCCGAGAGCTGGGTCATGAGACGACACTGTCCTACTTGGGTGAGGCCGCTCAGCTGGTGTTCGAGGAGTCTGGTCTCCTGCCGCACCTGAACCCCGGGCTGATGACGCCCGAAGACTTTCTGGCGCTACGTCCGGTGTCGGCATCCATGGGCCTCATGCTCGAGAGCGTGTCCGATCGGCTGATGGCGAAGGGTGAACCGCACTACGGATCGCCGGACAAAGTACCCGCTCAGCGACTCGAGACGCTGCGACTGGCGGGAAAGGCAGCGGTGCCCTTCACCTCGGGGCTCCTGATTGGAATCGGCGAAACCAGGCTCGAGCGCGTCGAATCATTGCTCGCCTTGCGCCGGCTACACGAGGAGTACGGTCACCTCCAGGAAGTGATCATCCAGAACTTCAGAGCCAAGCTCGGGACCCGGATGGCCGCGGAGCCGGAGCCGGACCTCGAGGAGCTGTTGTGGACGATCGCGGTGGCAAGGATTCTGTTCGGCCCCGAGATGAGTATCCAGGCGCCTCCCAATCTCAGCCCGGGCGTGCTCATGCGGATCGTCGAGGC
>CAUZHN010000134.1:0-4543 GCA_963579625.1 Gemmatimonadales bacterium UBA6960 | reverse complement strand
TCCTACGGCGTCACTACGAACCTCGACAATTCCATGTGGTCCCAGGTCGTGTTTCCCACAGGTGAACTGATTCGCGCCGGGGAGGTCATTGGCCCACGCACCTTCAGCACCGGCGACCCGTTGTATCGCGGCGACGGCGCTCGGCAAAACGAAATCACCAGCTTCGAAGTCGCGGAACAAAACGTGAACCGCCTGGCCGACTGGGGGGCAACGGGGATTAAGCAATATATGCAGCCGCGCCGTGATCAGCGGCAGTGGGTGAGTCACGCCGCCCGGGCCAAGAACCTCATGGTGACGTCTGAAGGAGTCGATCTTCCCTACAACCTGGGTATGATCCTCGACGGGCAAACCGCCTTCGAACACCCCATGAGTTACACTCCGCTCCACAGCGACGCGGCTCGTATTTTCGGCAAGACCAAAGCCGTGTACTCGCCTACGTTCGTCGTGGGCGGCATCGGTCCTTGGAACGAAGAATACTTCTTCCAGGAGACCGACGTGTGGCGGGATCCCAAGCTTCAGTTGTGGATGCCGTGGCGTCAGGTCCTACCCCAGACACGTAGACGGATGTGGCGGCCTGAAACCGACTACAGCTTCCCATTCGTAGCACAGGGCATGGCGGACGTGATCGCAGAAGGTGGTGGTGGGGCCATCGGTTCGCACGGACAGGCGCACGGGATCGGCTCTCACTGGGAGATCTGGATGACCGAATCGGCCATGGGGCCGATGGGAGCACTCGAAGTCGCGACGATCGAGGGCGCCAAATTCCTCGGGGCGGACCGCGATATCGGGTCGATCAGCGTGGGCAAGCTCGCGGACCTGGTGGTGTTCAACTCCAACCCGCTCGACAACATCCGCAACACGACCGACATACGTTACGTGATCCAGGGCGGCATCGTGCGAGACGGCATGACCCTAGACGAGGTGTGGCCGCTGGCCAGACCGTACGGGGCGCGTTGGTGGACGGATCCAGCGATGTGGGCCGAGACTGACAGGCCGGTGAACGGCGGAGGGTAGCCTGACACCGATGCCTGGGGGCTAGGAGCAGCGCCACCAAATTATTTTTCAGAAAACGGCGTTTCAGTGGCGGCGATGTGTACGGACCGTTCGGGAGTGGTAGCTTCCCTGCCCGAGCCGCAGCGGCCATGCCCCTCTGGTACCTACTGCATTCGATGAAGGGTCTGGGGTTCAGACCCTCGGAGGCCTCAGAGGGCACACCCTAGCCGACACACTAGGCGTGTCCCGTTCAACTGTGCGCCGTCTACTGAAGCAACTAAGGAGGACAGGCAACGGTGCACTCCTTCTCGAACTGCGGCGTCCTCGACGCTCAGGTGTGCGCATCCCCCCGATCTATCGCTGGGCAGTAAACCCCTTCGAGATCAAGAGATTCGTGAAGGTCGTTTGCCGCTCTCACCTGCCCCGCATCGCAGAAGAACGTGGGTTGAGCCAGAAATGGCTCTGGGACGCTAACAACCAAGTCGGAGCACATTTCGCGAAAGCACGTATCTGTGCGGAAAATCTGAAGGACGAATTGCTATCAAAGCCATGTGTCAGATCTATACAGAATGGTAAGGCAACAGTTAGGGGTCTGGGGAGAGAGACGAGGAGACTAAGACGCAGGAAACGAAAATCTCGGCGCAGCAGACGATGAGTGAACGGATGCACCCAGCGATGTCATGTAATAAAGGCGACAGAACGACGTTGGTGCGTTTCTCCCACACGCAAACAAAGCGTGCGCGGGTGCATCCTTCCATCGGACGAAAGCCTTCGTACTACTCTTCAAGCCTTACGGGAGCACCACACCGGACACGCAAAACGTGGAATCCCAAGCTAGCCGCTAGTAGAAACATCACTGTTGCGCTTGGCCTACACCCCCTCCGATCTTTGCGTTCTGTTATTCGAGGCATCCGCGTGCCTTCGCAGCAGAATCTCCATATCCAGAGGTATCATGAGAAAACTCTTTTCGTTGTTATCAATTCTTACTATTACCGCATGCACTGCAGCAGACGACGGAAGCTCCGAGTCGATGGACATGCCGGACGAAGCAGTCATGATGGCAGTGCAAGAAGAACAGGTCCAGGCCGAAGTGCCGGAGTACTTTCTTCTGCGGCCGGAGGTCGAAAGGGCCTACGGTTACTCACACGCCGTGAAGATCGGTGACGACATCAAGATCTCCGGCGCCGTGAGCATGGACGACGCCGGAACCCCAACCGCCGTCGGCGATCTCGAGCAGCAAATGAAGAACGTTTACTCCGATTTAGACAAGGTTCTGCAGCACTACGGCTATACCTTCGACGACGTGGTTGCCGAGAACGTTTATACGACCGACATGGCAAGATTTCTCGAGGTCTCTATCTATCGGAACTCGATTTACACGAAGCAGTTTCCAACGGGAAGCTGGCTCGAGGTCAAAGGCCTCGCCCTGCCCGAGCTTATGATCGAAATTGAGCTGGAAGCACATCGGTCCAGGTAAGGACTAGCCTCCTCGAGCAAGTGATGGCACTCGCCTAGCGCACGACCGTAGATATCACACCGGACGCGCAAAACAGTGTTGGTAGGTGCGCTAGAAGGGGCTGTTACAGAGAGGGGGGCGGGGGAGACCGGGTGGGAACTACGGCATCAGACCGGGACTCTCGAAGATGTAGGTCATGTTGTCAAAATCCAATGTCCATGACGCGTACTGCCGAAAGAACTGGTGGGACAGAAGCGCATCCTGAATGTAGAATTCCGACCAGTAACTCCCTGGTGGGCGGGAGCCGAACTCCCCTGTGGTGTTGTTCTGTGCGAGTGGGCCGAGTCCTACGCGCTCAACCGGGAACTGCCCAGAAGCCCACACGCCTCCGCCTCCGCCAACACTTTCTTCGCTTACTCTCGTATCAGGCTCCGGGATACCGAGATACTCCAGGGTTTGAATCGGTGCAGTGAGCATGTTTTGGCTCGCGAGACCAGAATCTATGAAGAAGGTCAGCCCCTCTTTGTCGTTGATACTCCCACTTGCCATCATGAGGTGGGTCTGATCCAACACGAACGGAATTTCTGCCGCAACACGATCACCCATCTCCATTAGAAGCTTTCGACTGTTCTCAGGCGACCGCTCACGAAGCACGAGTTGTTCGTTCTCATAGTCAAGCGACCCTAGGAACTGCCGCATCGCGGCTGTGCCTATGATTCCGCCTATGGTGTAGCCCTGAAATCCTGCAGAAAAGCGCTTCGTAGGAAGAATGGTCAGGGGAACGTTTCGCATCGTGACATCACCGATTTGCACCTTTTCAACCTTACCGAAGCCAATTTCCTGCTGCAGACCCCCACCGAACGTACCCATAGCCCCCACCACTGACTCAATTCCCATTGCCTCGGCAATCTCAGAGTCGAGAATGAACATGTCTCCGCCGGTATCGAACAACATCTGAACTGGAATACCGTTTACCTCTACAGTGATGACGGGGAGAGGATCAGTGATATGGAACGGGACGATGGATACCCTTTCATCGTTATTCCACTCAAGCTGATAGGGATTCTGATTGAACGCTGCTGCGAGCGTCGCATTCGGTAGTTGAACGCCAGCCGGGAACTCAATCTCATTGATCTTGTCGAAACGATTCTGCTGATAGTAGGCAAACAACTTGTTGACGTTGGCCATCACTTGGCCGCCGACGTCGCCTTCTTTGGCTTCAAACAACCGATCGTAGAGCGACGCCGCTTCGTCGTAATGGGCAGTCAGGTACTGGAGCTTCGCGGCCATCTCCATTGCTTCCGTCGATGACCTGAGCGACCCCATGAGAGGAAGAACCACATCTCGTGCTTGCCAAAAATCCCCGCTCTCAAACAGTAGACGTGCATACGTGAGCCGCACTTCAGCGTCATCCCGATCTCTCTGGAATGCCCGTGCCTCCTCCGCCAGTTCCACTAAGACATCGGCTCGTGTTCTCCCAGCTCGGGGGCGCTCTTGAGCCTCTAGAGCGACTGGACCGACCGCTATCAGAGCGAGGGCGAGCAGCAGGGGTTTCTTCATCAGCTAGTTCCCACCTTCTAGGTCGGGAGGACAGGGTGGACGTTCAAGCATTCCCATCAGGCACCCTAACCTTTTTGAACGAGAGGTCTTCGGACGACCCCCCTACGCTAGTTAGTTGATCGGAACCCCAAAGATTGGATCAAATCCAGTTACACCCAAGTCAGGTAGTGGGAATAGCTCGTCTAGCCATTCATGACTGGCCTGTTCATCTCCTCTACGCTCCTGTAGCAGACGAGCATTGAAGGCCCTGCAATCGTTGACCTTGGTCAGGCCCACAATCGCCCCGACACCTCCCGCCAGTCCCATGAGCCCATAGCCTAACTTTCCAAGGTTCTCATCTACTGATCCTCCGTGTGGTGCCAGCTCATACTCAAACATACTCGCTACACCCCCTACTCCTGCGATTGCGTCCACCCAGACTAGAGTCCTGCTGGAAGTACAAGGCTGGATGAGTGCACGTGTCTCAAGGGCATCCACATCTTGGATTTCTTGCCAACCTGAAGGTGGGCCTTTGACGAAAGCGAACCCGCATCC
>CAUZHN010000133.1:0-4616 GCA_963579625.1 Gemmatimonadales bacterium UBA6960 | reverse complement strand
TAGATCTTCTCAGCGATGAACTTCGAGTAGACAAAATAGCCGACGGCTATGAGTACCATTCCGATGAGTGCCGGGACGATCGCGGTCATAGCTCAACCAGTATCAAAGGTGGATCCGGACAGCCGAGGGGCAATGTACGGATAAAAGTCGCTCGCGTCAGCCCTGGGAGTGAATAAAGTCGGTGAAGCTGGCATCGTAATCGGAAAGGCCGTTTTGTCCGGTCATCCTCTGCTCTTGGATACCGATGACCTAATGATGCCCATCGTTTACCTCACGGCCGTTTGCAGCCCTCCGTTACCTCCTGGGACAGAAGGTTGACAAGAAAGCCGGGGGCAGACTACCGTCTTGCCTAGCCGCTTACTGGATTAGGGACGTTGGTTGCCGTCCTCCTGGATGGTGCCCCAGGCCGTAACCTTTCCTCGACAGAGGGAGTAGCAGAGAGAGCAAGCTTGGAGCCGCCATGCATCGAACCGGACACGAAAACAAGAGAAGGTAATCCCGATGAAAGGTATGCCGGAACTATTAGTATTAGTAGCGTTGGTGGCGGGCTGTGCCACGACTGGGCCAGCGCAGAGCAGTGGCCCAGGGGAACCCATGGCGGTCGCAGCGGATGTTCAGCCGGAGCCCGCAGCGGGCACGACGATCTGGGACGGTGTGTATACAGCTGAGCAGGCCGACCGGGGAGCCAACACGGCAGCCACGGTCTGTTTTGCGTGCCATTCGGCAAATGAGTGGAGAACCCCAATGTTCATAAGGGTCTGGTCTGGTCGGCCCATCCATCAGATGTGGGAGAATCTACGGATGACGATGCCGTACGACTCCCCCGGCAGGCTCACCGCCCAGGAGTATGCTGATGTGGTGGCCTATATGCTCGAATTAAATAATGTGCCGGCCGGTGATACCGAGCTACCAAGCACTGCTGATGGGCTAATGCGAATTACGGTGACAAACAGGGAGTAAAGCCAGGCACGGAGGGGGTCGATGACTCCCTACAAGATAATTATGACAAATAAGGGCTGCGATCACGATTTACTTGATCGCAGCCCTTATTTTCAGACAGGGATTGCTGGAGTGCTTTCCCGATGTGCTCTGGTCTGAACGAAAGCGGATCTGGCCATCGGTTCCCCACCAGGCTCGTCCTCGAATTCGGCGACGAGCCTATGGGGGTCGCGCGGGGACACGGTCACAGTGCTGTGCTGCAAAGACGCTCCTTTCGAGTGGGGAGCATCACTCCTGTAGTGACTGCCGACGCTCTCTTTCCGTAGGAGTGCAGCCTGAGCGATCACCCGCGCTGAAAGAAGGAGGGTCCTGGATGAACCGGGAATGTTTGTCGGTAACTGTTTGTCTATGGTTTCTAGTTGATCGACGGCGGTGGCGAGTCCCTCCTTGGTTCGGACAACGCCCACCAAATTCCAGAGCAGTGTACGGATCCTAAGCACGACCGACTCCGGGATAGTGGCTCCTCTGTACTCTTGCTGGGCAACCACCAAAGCTTCCTCCTGTTCCCGCGCCGATGGCTCAGGCAAAGCAGCGGTAGTCTCAACGATCGAGCGTGCTGCTCTTGGCCCAAAGACTAAGCCCTCCAATAGAGAGTTGCTAGCTAGCCGGTTGGCTCCATGGACCCCTGAGGCCGCTGCCTCACCAACCACCCAAAGCCCGCCGAGAGAAGTCTGTCCCTCCCTGTCGACCGCCACCCCCCCCATATGATAGTGGGCTGCAGGTGTGACAGGGATTAGTTCGAGGGCGGGATTGATCCCGTGGGTCCGACACAACTGGTGGACGCCGGGAAAACATTCGTCGATTCTGGGGCCAAATACACGGCGTGCATCGAGGAACACCTGATCTCCCTCCCGAGTTCTGAGCCAAAGAGCCCGAGCGACACGGTCGCGCGATGCGAGATCATCGTCCCCCTCTGGCCCTAGGAGCCTGTTTCCGGATCGGTTGACCAACCTTGCGCCAGCACCCCGTAGCGCCTCAGTGACTAGGGGTAGAGGATCCGTTTGTACATTCAGGGCGGTAGGATGAAACTGTACGAACTCGACGTCACGCAACTTTGCTCCCGCTCTTGCTGCCATCGTCATCCCATCGCCGTCGAGTCCTAGGGGGGCCGTGGTCCGCAGATACGCTCGCCCCGGTCCCCCTGTGGCCAGGATCGTTGCTCGAGAACGGTAGAGATGAAGGGTTCCGTCTGTTTTCCTGGCCCAAAGACCTCGGACTTGTCCATCGAACACAAATAACTCAACCGCTTGCATACGCTCAACGATCTTGATTGAGTGACAGTGGCGTACTGCCTCGCGTAACGTCCTGGTCACCTCTGCACCGGTTCGATCCCCATGAGCGTGGATGATACGCCGTCGAGAATGAGCTCCCTCCAGCCCCAGGGACACTTCCCCCCAGGGATCCAGATCAAATCTCGCGCCGAGATTCATGAGTTCGCGGACTCTTCCTGGGCCGTCCGTAGTCAGAATATCGATAAGGTCGCGTTGACCGAGACCGTTGGCGGCTAATTCTGTGTCCATCGCGTGGAGCGAGGGCGAATCCGAAGGATGAAGGGCCGCGGCGATGCCGCCCTGAGCCAAGGGGGAGGCACCGTGGCCTCCAACAGTATCCCTCGTGAGGAGGATTACATGAGAGTCTCGAGCAATTCGAGAGAACTCCAGAGCTGCTGAGAGTCCTGCTACACCCGAGCCGACGATCAGAACGTCCGCGGATCTGATTCTGAACGAGTCTCCGGAGATCCGACCGTCAAGCTGCTTGCTACGCGATATCATCCGCCGCTACCACGACCCACTTCGAGCATCCGCTCTACTGCCAGTCGAGCGCGTGCGGAGATGGACGGATCGACCTCGATCTGGTACTCCAGAGTCTCCAAGGAATGGAGGATTCCTGGTAGGGAGATGCGCTTCATGTGTGGACAGAGATTACATGGCCGGATGAATTCTATGTCCGGGTTCTCTGCAGCGACGTTGTCGCTCATGGAGCATTCGGTGATCATGGCCACACGTGCTGGCTGACGATCCCGGACATAATCGGCCATTCCTGAGGTAGAGCCCACATAGTCAGCCTCAGCGAGCACTTCCGGTGGGCATTCGGGGTGCGCTAGGACTACGAGGTTGGGTATAGTGCGTCGGTATCCCCGGACTTCGTCTGCGGTAAACCGCTCGTGGACCTCGCATCGCCCTTTCCATCGGATGATCTCTACATCTGTTTGAGTGGAGACATAGTCGGCGAGGTATTCATCGGGGAGGAAAATCACCCTCTCCGTCCCTAGGGATTCCACGACCTGCACCGCGTTCGATGAGGTACAGCACACGTCACTCTCAGCCTTTACGTCAGCCGAGGTATTCACATAAGTGACCACAGGAGTATCTGGATACTGGGTCCGCAGGGCTCGCACGTCCCCGCCCGTGATGGATTCGGCGAGTGAACACCCCGCCCGTAGGTCGGGAATCAGAACCGTTTTCTCCGGGCTCAGAATCTTTGCCGTTTCCGCCATGAAATGGACGCCGCAGAGCACGATGACCTCAGCATCGGTGCGTCCGGCCTCGATGGCCAAACTCAGACTGTCTCCCCTTAGGTCGGCAACCCCATGAAAGATCTCCGGCGTCTGGTAGTTGTGGGCCAGAATCACCGCGTTTCGTTCTTGCTTGAGTTTCTCGATACGGTAGATGTAGGGCGCATGCACCGGCCACTCTACCTCGGGGATCACGTTCAGGACGCGCTCGAAGAGCGGCTGAGTTGCCCGAGCGACCTCCGGCGTGTACTCGAGTCCGTCTCGGGCCGGTGGGGCAGTTTGTTGCGACATATTTAGGGCCCTATTATGCTCAATCTGAGTATATAAGGAAAACAAAACAACCGTTTAAGGTCATATACGCTAAGTAACCCTGGGGGGATCCGTCAACAAAGCCGTAGTCAACGGGCTCCCGGGAGACCAACTCCGGGTGCCCGGCGTTCACGCAAAACCTCCCTCCGAAACCTGAACAACTCCGCAGGCCGACCACCCGTTCTCAGGTCCAGCTTTGCGGTTCCTTCGACGAGGCCCCCGCGCTCAACCAGCCTCCTGAGGTTCTGCTTGTGCAGTCGCATACCAGACAGAGCTTCTACAACGCGCTGTAGACGGGTGAGCGTGAACGCAGGCGGTAGGAGTTCGAACACAACCGGGCGATACCTGAGTTTTCCCCTCATCCGGCCAAGACCGGTCGCCAGGATACGCCGGTGATCCATATCCATCGGTCGGCCAAGCCCCGGCCCTACTTCCTCTGGTCCGGATCGGGCGCGGTCCCGAATCGACTCCGACACGAGACCGACCTCGTACAGGAGTTCGTACCGCTCAAGGACCCGATCTGCGTCCCACGTAGATCCTGTGAGACCGAAAGCAATCCCTGCCCGCTCGAGTCGTTCGTTGCGCGCGGAGGCTCTCAGGGCCCTCCTGATCCAGGCGTTGAGGGCCGGCTCGATAGTCTGACGGATCACTGGCGGTTGACCCTCGCGCCAGTCCTCCCAGGGAAAAAAAGTGTACCAGTCACGCCATCGTGCCTGGGAGGAGCCTGAGGGTTGCTCTTCGCGGACAAGGGCAAGGTACCCGACTGAAATCACCCGCGGAACTGGATCGGGAG
>CAUZHN010000132.1:0-4647 GCA_963579625.1 Gemmatimonadales bacterium UBA6960 | reverse complement strand
GATTCACGGATATAAACTACACCGAGAGTTGGAACGCCCAGGCGTCGATCTCCATAATCCCAAGCCCTGACCTGAGCTTTACCCTCAACGCATCGAGGTTGGCGGGTTCGACCCGCGACGCCGGAGGCTTGATGTGCTCACTCGACTGCTTCGCGAGGCCGATCCGGGACCGCAAGGTTCTTGGTGACGGGGGCGCGGCTGATTTCTACTTGAGCCAGAGGGACGGTGAGACCGATATTCGATTCAGGAACCGGTCAGGTTGGAGCGCCAACCTAACCCATAGCCCCACATCTCTTCCTTGGTTCAGCCAAAGAATCACCGGAGGTGTGGATGATTCCGGGATCAAGCGGGAGTACTTCGTTCCTTTGGGTGGAAACGGTTACGGGGTTCCCGGGGTAAACCGGTTGGGTTCGAACGGTCGCGAGGGTGACAGGAACATCTGGGACATAAGCACCAAGACCCGAACGGTCGACTACTCCGCGACAGCGAGCTTTGCCGTCACGGACCAGCTGAATTCTGCTACGTCCGTGGGGTTGCAGTACTTTGAGGAGGACCGGACTGAGTTAAATCTGCACGGTGAAAACTTCTCGGTGGCGGCCCTCGCGACGGTTTCGGGTGCCAACGACATCTCCGCCTCGGAGGATTTCCTCGAGAATGTCACGGTGGGAATGTTCGTCCAGAATGAGTTCAGCTGGGCGGACCGGATCTTCGTGACCGGCGCAGTCCGCTTCGACGACAATAGTGCGTTCGGCACGAACTTCGACGCCGCTGTCTATCCGAAGCTCATGGGAAGTTGGGTGCTGAGCGAGGAAGAGTTCTGGCAGAGTCCGTTGGGCCTCAATCAGCTTCGCTTAAGGGGCGCCTGGGGGATGTCTGGCCAGCAGCCCGATGCGTTCGCAGCGTCCAGGTTGTATACGCCGATCACCGGACCGGGCCAGGGGGCGTTGACGCCAATGGCGATAGGCAACCCGGACCTGGGTCCTGAGATAGGGCAGGAGCTCGAAGTGGGATTCGATGCCTCGCTTATGGACGACCGACTGGGCCTAGAATTCACTTGGTATAACCGGGTGACCAAGGACGCGATCGTGGCGGCGCCTGTCCGTCCGTCGATCGGGTTCCCCGGCGTGCAGCTGGTCAACATCGGACAGACCAGCAGTTGGGGTACCGAGACCTCAGTGAACCTCCAGGTTCTGACTCAGGACCCGGTGCGCTGGGACTTGAATCTGAGCTTCGCCTCCATGGGCAACAAGATCGACGACATGGGTGGACTGGATGCGCTGCTCGTCACGGCCCTCATGGGTGGTATGAACGCGAGGGGCCAGTTCCACGTTGAAGGCTACCCTATCGCGGGCTTGTTCGAGAAGGAAGTCGTTTCGGCCGACTTCGTCTCTGGGACTAGCGGTGCCGTCACAAACGTCATGTGCGATGATGGAAAGGGTATCGCCGGACGAGAGATGGGTGGTCCTGCGGTGCCATGCGCCGATGCAGATCAGGTGTACTTTGGTCCAGGGGATCCCACCTGGCAGGTTAGCCTTGGCTCGACGTGGACTTTGTTCGAAGACTGGCGTCTCGCGGTCAGGTTCGACGCCTTGGGAGGAAACTGGGTAAACGGCGACTACATCGCAGGCCAGAACACTCGGCACGCGGAGAAGACGATCAAGAAGGATGACGCCATCTGGAACGGTTTCATGGAAGAAACTCGCGATGGCGTCACGATGTACAGGGGTGACTTTCTCAAACTCCGTGAGGTATCTCTCCGATATGCACTTCCGGCGTCCGTGGCAGGGCTTCTCGGTGCTAGCTCGGCTAGCATGGTCGGGTCCCTGTACAATATCGCGACACTGTGGGCTAGAGATAGGGAAACCCGGTTCGGCCAGTACATCTGGGATCAGGAGATGACGGCGCCCAACTTCGAATACCAAGGCCAGGTACCTGGCGGGACGCCACCTCCTATGTCTCGCGCGACGCTGCGCATGAACTTCACCTTCTGATGATCTCCTCAGTCCTTTGGCGAGAAACACCGAGTGCACGGGACTCAAAAAACGGGACGGACAAACAGATGACGGATAAAGAAATGACAATCAGAGCGAACGGCACGCGAATCGCCAGGGGGCCGCGATCCACGTCGAGGAGGCACCGGCTTGTCTCGCCCCTATGGCTTCTCGCGCTGGCACCGCTGACGGCGTGTAGCGCGTTGGATGAGATTCTGGAGGCTGAGCTTCCCGGGCAGGTTGTCGACGGGGATCTCAACGCGCCGGGGCTGGCGGCGACCCTAGTTGCCGGGGCACAGGCGGATTTCGAGTGTGGGTTACAGGGGCATATATTCGGCGTCGAGGCCGGCTTCTACAACGGTATGCATTACACCGATTTCCAGATTGAGCAGATCACGATCGCTAACCGGCAAGCTCGGCACGTCGAGTACCAGCGAGGAGAGTGCACGAGCAACCGGGACCCAATCTGGTTCACCATGCATCGCGGCCGAGCGCAATCCGCAGATGCGGCCCGTAGAATCCTGGAGGAGATGCCCGCAGCAGAGGTGGACAACCTGAACTTCCTGGTGGGAAAGGCCTACGCCTATGAGGGTTACGCCACCCAGCTTCTCTCTGAGGCCTGGTGCGAGATGGTGTTCGACGGGGACGGGGCGAAGGTTACACCAGCAACCGGCATGGCCCGAGCGGAAGCTAGATTCGACTTAGCGATCCAGTATTCCACGGCCGCGCTTTCCGGTTCGAAGGCGGCAGAGGCCCAGGACATCCTGGATCTGGCGCGGGTCGGACGTGCCAGGTCTAGGATGAATCAGGGAAATACGACTGGGGCTCTCGCGGACGCGCAAGCGGTGACTTCAGGCTTCATCTACTACGCGACGTACGAGTCGTCGCCCTCACGTCGTGGGAACATGGTAAACAGACTCCTGGACGGCTTTGTTGTGCACGCTCGCGACCGTAATCTGTTGGTTGGCGGGGTGACGGATCCAAGGGTCCCCATTGCAAATCTTGGGGCCCACTCGAACACGGGGGTCGGAGATCATTGGGAACAGAAGAAGTACGGGAGTCAGTCGTCGGACATCCCGTTTGCGAGTTGGCGGGAAGCGCAGCTCATGATCGCGGAACTCGACCCAACCCAGTCCGTGGCCATGATCAACGCATTGCGCTCGAGCTCCGCAGGATTGCACAGCGAGTTGGATTCGAGTGCGTGGCCTCTGGCGGCCTATGTCGACGGGGGTGCTGCGGCAAACGCGGTCGCGGTTCGCGAGGAGAAGCGGCGGGAACTATACCTCACCGGAGTGACCCCGGGGGACGACCACCGATCGGGTGACCTCTCGCATTGGGACACGGGCCTGAGCCTGGTCAATGCGCCAATTGGGACCCTCACTTGCCTCCGCATACCGGAGGTGGAATTCCTTTAATCGCCTCTAGTCCTTTCAGGATGGAGGAAGTACGCTGAAGCTTGCCGGGCCCCTCGGCTCGGATAAGGAGTCACTGACCCTGGGAGAGATCCTGAGGGACGAATGCTCGCCTCCTGGGAAGAGTGGAAGAGACGAGTTGTGCCGTCGAAGACCGCTGGTGACCCTCCGATAGTCGGTGTCTTCACGTACCGGACGTACCGGTGCCAAGAGTGTTTTCCGATGTGTACGCTTAGGGTGCTCAAAATCCTAACAGTAGCTGCTGTGTTAGCTGTAGGGATTCTTCTCTCCGGCCCTCACTTCGCGGTTGAGGGCCAAGTCAGTACCGACCGTGATAGCTCGTCTCTGGTTGGCATCGTACTGCAGGAGGGGACCGACCGACCTCTTCCCGGCACCACGCTCACGATTCTGGAGACGCAGCGATCGGTCGTGACCGATGAGAACGGGGAGTTTTCTTTCCCCGAGCTTACACCGGGCGAGGTTGTGCTGAGAGCCGGTCTCGACGGCTATGCGTCTGTGGTGGAGTCACTGGAGGTCGCTTCGAACGAGGTAGGGTTCGTGCGGCTCAGGCTCTCGCCTCTCTTCGCGGCCCTGGATGAGATTTTCGTGATAGCGGAGAGAAGTTTCGGTCGAGCCGGCTACCAGGACGCCTCGGTCCGAAACGACGATAGCGATCTTGGGACTGCAGCGGACCTCCTCGAAGGGAAGGTTCTCGGACTGGATCTTCGGCGAGACTCAGGTTCGGCAGGCGGCGGAGCGAGAGTTCAGCTACGCGGCTCGAACTCCCTGTTCCTGAGCAACGAGCCTGTCATATACGTTGATGGAATTCGGGTCTCTGCGCGGTTTGGGAGCCTAGACTCCAGAACTTCCGTCGGCCCCCATGCGCTCGAAATGATTCCCGCGAGTATCGTAGAGCGTATTCGTGTTCTCCGAGGTCCCTCAGCCGGGGCGCAGTATCCAGATGGGAATAACGGAGTGATCCTTATCGAGACACGCCAGGGTGGATCTGGCGACACAGACGCTGGCGGAACCAACTGAGCACTGTCGCGGGCCTCTATTTTATTCGGCAAACGGCCACCCGGCCGGAGCGCGGCGCGGCGAGAAGATCCCTGACGAGTGGCTGAGTTGAGAGAGTGGAGTTGGGATCTCATCGTCCTGAAACCATGAGATGCGCGCTGGAGGTACCTGCCTCCATGAGCCAAAGCATGGCTGGACCGCGAGCAATCGGGAAGCCGAGGTCTCGG
>CAUZHN010000131.1:0-4667 GCA_963579625.1 Gemmatimonadales bacterium UBA6960 | reverse complement strand
CCTCTGGTCACGAAGGGCTGGCTCTATCAGCGCGTTGCGCGGGACATCAATCTGGGCTACCAGCACTGGAGGGAGCCTACTCATAGGAAGACTCCGGTCCCGGACTACCCCGACAACAGCTGGCCCTAGAGCCACGATGAGTGTGGCGATGGCGCCGAGCCTCGCCCACCTCCGCGTTGGGCAGAGGAGACATCCGACCACCCCCCCGTTCACAAGAGCAATCCAAAGACTGAGGCCTCGAACCCCGACCCACTCGGACGGACCGGCAAGCACCGGCACTGCAGCCAAAGACAGCCCCAGGGGCGTCCATGGAATCGCAAACGGCCCGGCGTACGCTAGAAGCACCTCTGTCGTCACCCAGACCACAGGAACCGCGAGAATCGGTGCCCGTGCCCTTCGTCCTATGAGGTAGTGAAGAACGATGGCCTGGACGCCACCTGTTGCGGCAAGGATAGTGATCGAGAGGAATCCGAACAGAGCCCCGAAGGGCATCAAGCCATGGACTGTAAAGGGCACCCAGTGAAGTAAAACCCCATAGAAAATCACTCCGAACCACAGACCCCCTGCGACAATCTCCCGGTACTCTAGGCAAGGCCTCGAGAGTGCTAGGGCCAGCGGTACCAGCGCCCCGAATGCGAGAAACCAGAGGTCGAAGGGGGGGAGTGCGAGGGCAGCTAAGGCCCCCGACAGTGCCCCAGCAACTCGAATACCCATCCACGCTACTCCAGGGAAGTTTGCTGCCGACCGAGGCTGCGAGACTCGACTTTACCCTTCACCCACAGCCGGCAAGCCGAACATGAACTGCCCACCCACTCGAAACTGGAGGTAACTGAGGTCCTCAAGTAGCTCGTACCGGGCCTCACCGATAACGCGAAAACGCTGATGAAGTGGAACTTCCAACCCTCCGTGAACGTTCACCCCCGCCCGCACCGAGTCTAGGAGATCATCTATGAAGGTGTCATCAATCGCAGCTCCACCACCCCGGAGAACATGCGCACTGGCGCCCAACCCAGCATAGGTCAGGAGGCCGAACGGCACACGCCAAAGGAAGTGCAGATCTCCGTGGAAGGCCACGTCGGACCAGGTAATCTCTCCCAACTCCACGTTGGCTGGGCCTCCAGTTTCGTCACTGATGAGAGCCTCCAGCTTGGACTCGAGCTTCCCTACTTCACTTTCAGCTAAAGTAGAGGACCAGTGATTGAATCCGGCCACGACTCTCACCCCAGGGCCGAGAAGCCCCAGATCGAATCGCCCTCCAAACGACGACGTAGACTCTATGTGGGATGATGAAATAGAGCCCCTATCCAACATCATGCCACGAAACGAAAGATTCTCGTAATCGAAATCAACAAGACCCTGAGCTCCCGCGGAAGCTGGAGTTGTCAGAAAGAGGACCAGGGCAACCACTGCTGGAATCGTTACCAC
This sequence comes from Gemmatimonadales bacterium UBA6960, assembly GCA_963579625.1. Lineage (GTDB taxonomy): Bacteria > Gemmatimonadota > Gemmatimonadetes > Longimicrobiales > Gaopeijiaceae > JAAXGI01. The sequence continues at coordinate 3,242 of CAUZHN010000131.1, read as the reverse complement.
AACGATTCTCAAAAGCGAAAGTGTCACGATGATGCCGCCAGTCTCATTACGACTAAAGTTCATTGAATGATTTTCGCCGCCTCTCGCGCAGCCTTTAGCGTCAACTCCAACTCCCTCTCACCATGCCGAATCGACAGGAAACTCGCTTCGAATGCCGAAGGTGCAAGGAAGACGCCCCTCTTCAACATCTCTCTGTGAAAAAGGCCAAATCGGGAGGTATCCGAATTCTCGGCATCCTCAAGCGACTGCACCGGACCCGGGTGGAAGAAGATCCCCCACATCGAGCCCACCACCCGGCCGCAGGCGGGAATCCCTGAAGCGGAGAGCACATCCAAGAGGCCATTGACCAACCGGGAACCATACTTTTCCAGACGCTCGAAGGGATCATACTCCTCAAGCCATGCGAGTTGAGCGTTCCCCGCCGCAGTAGCCAGGGGATTGCCGGAGAGCGTTCCCGCTTGATAGACGGGTCCCGCGGGAGCAACACACTCCATGATTTCCTTCCGCCCACCGAAAGCCCCCACTGGGAGGCCACCACCGATCACCTTGCCCATGACTGTCAGATCGGGGATTACCCCGTAGCGCCCCTGGGCTCCCCCGAGGTCTACCCTGAACCCAGTCATCACCTCATCGAATACAAGGAGGGCTCCATGGCGCTCCGTAATCTCTCTCAGCCCATCAAGGAACCCCGGTTCGGGAAGAATCAATCCGGCGTTCCCCATCACCGGCTCGACAAAGATGGCAGCAAACTCGTCTCCCTGGCGAGCGAACAGGTCCCTCGAAGCATCTAGGTCGTTGAATGAAAGGAGGGCTGTGTCCCGCACGACCTCGTGGGGAACTCCAGGGGAGTTGGGAAGCCCAAGTGTGGCGACTCCGCTCCCCGCGGATACCAAGAATGAATCCGCATGCCCATGATAGCATCCAGCGAACTTGAGGAAACGAGAGCGCCCGGTGAAAGCTCTAGCCACTCTCAGCGCGCTCATCGTGGCTTCTGTTCCTGAGTTGACGAGCCGCACCATCTCCACACCGGCAACTAGCCTGACAAGGCGCTCGGCCAGCTCCACCTCAGCCGTGGTCGGGGCTCCGTAACTCGTGCCACGAGAAAGCTGAGCCTCCAACGCGTCGATCACGGCGGGGTGGCTATGACCCAGAACGAGAGGTCCCCAAGAAAGCACGAAATCCACGTAGCGGTGGCCCTCGGTGTCCACGAGATACGCCCCTTCCCCACGCTCGACGAAGAATGGAGTGCCGCCCACAGACCTAAAGGAACGCACGGGTGAGTTGACACCGCCTGGAATCACTGCCTGCGCCCGCTCCCATAGGGACCGACCGATGTCCCGATCCGCGGATGTCCCTCTCATCTCGTCTTCCTCAAGAAACCACCTGGGCAATCAAGTCGTAGTCGAGGGTGTCGACGATCTCCACTTCCGCGAAGTCCCCTGGGTCCGGCGTGCCACCACCCCTCACATGTGTCAGACCGTCGATCTCAGCAGCCTGCCCTCTGATCCGGCCCTCAGCGGAGTGCTCCCGCTCAGTGTCGATCAAGCGATCCACAAGGAGTGTTTCACGGTGTCCAACTAGGTCCTCATTATGTTCAAACGAGATCTCCCGCTGCAGATCCATCAGCGTCTCGAGTCGATCGCGCTTTTCCTGTTCGGAGAGGTGCCCGCCCATCTCTGCTGCAGGGGTACCCTCCTCGAGCGAGTACGGAAAAGCCCCCACACGCTCGAAACGGATCTCCGCAAGAAGATCAAGCATCTCTTGGAACTCAGTTTCTATCTCACCCGGAAACCCCACGATCACAGTTGTACGAAGGACAAGGTCGGGGATCGCCGATCGCATCCAAGACACCTTCTCTTGGATGGTGCTCTGCCGTTCTGGGCGCCTCATCCGCTTGAGCATTGAATCGCTGCCATGCTGGATGGGCACGTCCAAATAAGGAAGAAGCCTCGGCTCCGACTCCAGAAGTGCAACCAACTCCTGGGTGATGCCAGAAGGATACAGGTAGAACAGGCGAAGCCAGGGGACATCGGTGCGTTGCAGGAGAGCCTGCAGCAGATCCGGCAACAGCGGGGTTATCTCGGGAGTCCCCCGCGGTCCAGCCGCCTGGACAGCGCTCCTCCGAAAGTCTTGTCCGTACCAGGTCGTGTCCTGAGAAATGATGTTCAGCTCCCTCACCCCGCGCAATTCGAGCTCTTGTGCCTCTCGCACGAGTTCCTGGATCGGGGCAGAGCGATGAAGCCCGCGCATATGGGGTATGGCACAGAACGCGCACGTGTGATCACACCCCTCGGAGATCTTCAGGTGGGAAGTGTGGGGAGTGTCAGTTGAGAGGATCCGAAGGGGGAGTTCCATATTCGGAACCGAAGCCAATTGGCTTTGAAGCACACCACGACTCCTCAGTTCTGGGATGAGCCCGTCCATCTCCGCCAGCCCGAGGAAAAGGTCTACTTCTGGAATCTCGACAGCTAGTTCCCTCTTGTAACGCTGCACCAAACAGCCCACCGCTACGAGGGTGCCCACTCTTCCTTGCTCCTTCAATGCACAGGCCTCGAGGATAACCTCGATAGACTCCTCCTTGGCAGCTTCAATGAACCCACAGGTGTTTACGATGAGGAGATCGGCCCCTTCGATCTCGGAGGAAACCCTTGCCCCGTGGCCCACCAGCGCAGCCATCATCCGTTCAGAGTCGACTGTGTTCTTGTCACAACCCAGCGTGATCAATCCAATCTTAGGCCCATCACTCGAGCCAACAGGTCTGATGTGGTGTTCAACCGGAGAAACCTCAGGGCTCACATCGGGGCGCACCGGTTGAACAGAAACGGGGAAAACGGGGAGCGATCGAGTCCTCGCGTAATCGATCATCGAGTGATCACCTGGACTCCAGGCAGAGGATCGAAGCGGAACCGAGCCGGCGTAATGGCCGGGTTGAGCCTAATATTCGTCAGGTCCAGGGTCCGAATCGACTCCGACTCCTCCAGGATCTCGATTCTCCGGATCAGGACATCCTCCACCCCAATCCAGATACGGGCTTGAACGTATGGCGATCGAACCCGGGGCCGCAGACTCAGGCGGTACATGTCCTGTCCATCAATCCGGTCATGCCCTTCAAGCGTGGCCGAATAACGCTCACCGGGGTCAGCCAGGAACTCACGGTGGAGGTCGAACCTTCCCTCCGAGCCGGCAAGTGGAGATCGGAATACCTGGCCTTCGTCCGTGCTTGGGAAGTACACCCAGAGGTA
>CAUZHN010000130.1:0-4701 GCA_963579625.1 Gemmatimonadales bacterium UBA6960 | reverse complement strand
GCGCCAGATTTCTCGAACGGACCCGCCGCGGAGGTGTCGCTTTCGCCCACAGTTCCCACGGGGACAAACGGCCAAAAGTGTTTATCATTCGAAGGAATAAGAAATTGCGGGAGAGCCCAGTCGAGGATTGATTGGGGATCGGAGGGCGCGTGAGCCGGAAAATGAGCCTCCTCGCATGTGGCTATACGGTCGTGTGGGTTCTGATGTGTACAACGACGAAGACGAACAGACTACCTTGTCGGTAGTCTTACACGAGGCTGGGGTCAGGGAAGCCAGACGAGGAACCCCCAGAAAACTTACACAGAAACTCATGGAGAGTACGTGACCCCTGAAGAAACTGAGTCTGATAAATCGCTGGACCGCGCGGAATACCGGACATTTCAGGACTTGAATCTTACGGATGAGCGGTTGGCTGCCATAAAGGAGCTCCAGTGGTCTACTCCGACACCCATCCAGAAGAAAGCGATTCCTCTGGGGCTGGATGGTCAGGACCTCGTTGGAATTGCCCAGACTGGCACCGGAAAGACCGGGGCGTTCATGATCCCCTCGATTGAGAGAATCCATGCTGGAAGTGGTCTCCAGGTCCTAGTGCTCTGCCCTACCCGTGAGCTGGCCCAACAGGTGGCGGAGGATGCAAAGGAACTGTCGAGGGGCGGCCGATTGAGAGTGGCATCCGTGGTTGGGGGAGTCGGTTATGGGCCTCAGATTGAGGCGCTTGCCTCCGGGTACGAAATTCTCGCCGCGACACCCGGAAGGTTCAACGACCATCTTGAACGTGGAAATGTGGATCTTTCGGGAATTCGGGTTCTGGTGCTGGACGAGGCGGATCGTATGCTGGATATGGGGTTCCGTCCGCAGATCGAAGAGGTCCTCCGTCGCTCTCCAAAGGATCGTCAGAGTATGCTCTTCTCTGCGACCATGCCGAACGGAGTGCACGCGCTTGCGCTCCAGATCACGAAGGATCCCGTGTGGCTGGAGGCGACCCCCGAGGGGACCACCGCCGAGGGGATCGAGGAGGTGGTATACACGGTGAAGCCGGAGAATAAGGCTGACCTTCTCCTCGAGCTCCTCAAAGATCCCGCATGGGATCAGGTCCTGGTCTTCACCCGAACGAAGGCAGGTGCGGATGCTCTTCGAGTTAGGCTTGAACGAGCCCGAATCGGCACCGATACGATGCACTCGGATCGTCGGATGCAGGACCGCACGCGTGCACTCGGTCGTTTTTCCTCGGGGAAGGTCAGAGTTCTCGTCGCGACTGATGTGGCCCAAAGAGGGTTGGATGTGGAGGGGATCTCGCATGTGGTGAACTACGATGTGCCGGTGGATCCCGAGGACTATGTGCATCGCATCGGCCGCACAGGTCGCGCTGGCGCGCTGGGCACGGCGGTGACCTTCATCACAGGTGCAGATCTGGGGTACCTTAAGTCGATTGAGCACAGATTAGGCAGGAGATTGGAGAGAGTCTCTGTGCCACAGTTTGACTACTCTGGAAGCTCGAGGGATCGAACAGAGGAAGACCGATCTCGGGGCTCGCGGTCCAGCGGGGGCATTGGTAGTAGGTCCGCTGAGGACTTGTCGGATGAAGAGCTAGAGGCCTTGTTGGACCTCTCTGGATGAGCGGGGGATGCTCTTTCGCCGATATGGGAATTCATTTCAGAGCGTCCTGCCTCACCCCCATTCCCATGCGATCAGTCAAATTTCATCTTGGCGGGACTACTCCCGCCCGCTCAGCTCCAGGGAGTTCGAGGATCTGTATGAAAGGGAGACGCTGAGATCCCGGAAGAAGGTTTGTCACGGTTGTGGAGACGGTGTATCTGGTGGGTTCTGACGGGGGCTGGAAGATCCAGTATCTGCATCGCTTACTTTCGGTCTCCCAGTAGAGCACTGCTGTCAATTCTGCGAGAGTCTTCTCGATCTGTCAGACCTCCAAGACTGAGACGCGGATCCTACTCGCTAACTCGCGCCCGATCATCTGAGGGTCTCCATCTTCCTCCCCGATCCGCAAAGTGATCGGGCCATCAAAGGGGTCCGTGGAATCAACGTGAAGAAGGACTCCTGGGAGGAGCCCACGAGCCTCCATGTATCTGAGCCGCTCCGGATCGTCGTCTCTGACCACCTGAATGAAGACCCGAGCCCCCGGATGGACATCGGCGAGTGTCGGGTGATCGGTCACCTCAACGTCTCCTGTACGAGTGGGGATCGGTGCCCCATGTGGATCGTAGCTTGGGTCTTCGAGCATGGAAGCCATGCGATCGATGAGTTCATCAGAGGCTGCGTGCTCAAGGCGCTCGGCTTCAGCATGGACGTCATCCCACGAGTATCCTAGCCGCTGGCTGAGGTATGTTTCCAAGACTCGGTGTCGCCGGATGATTCGCAGGGCTTCACGCGCTCCTTCCGCACTCAGTCGAACACCCTTGTACGGCAGATGCTCGACATAGCCGGACTCCGCGAGTCGCTTAACCATCCCGCTCACTGAGGCCGGTTGGACGTCGAGTGCCTCGGCGATTACACCGGTCGAAGCGGCCTGTCCCTCCTGGGACACCGCGTAGATCACCTTGAGGTAATCCTCGACCGACCGCGAGAGTGTGGGTGCGTTGTCTGACATCGAGCTCAAGCTCAAGTTTAGGAGAAGGCTCTAAAAGGTATCCCGTCGCCTGAGGGGCGTCGAGGTGAAAGGGACTGTTTGTGGGTGGGAGCAATCTCGCGAGCAAGCCCCCAAACGGTATGCGGCAAGCAGATAGTATTAGAGCCAGATGTTTTCAAGAGAGGCATGACAGTTTTAGCTTTGTACCCTTAGAATGTAATCGGCTCTCAGGTCTCGGGGGGACAATCTGATGGATTCCGTGGCAGTAGATGCCAAACGCATCCTCCTTCGGTACGGTGCCCCGATCGGGATCATGGACGATATTGGAGAGAAGGATCGTATTGAGTTTGCGCGAGCGATCAGCCGCACGCCTGTCCCCGACCGTGGTGAGCGCCTCCTGGACATTCTCGTCGAACACGGATATCTGGATCCGGAAGTCGCGGAAGAAACCGCGAAGAGATATAGGAAAAAGAAGAGGAGGTCGCGGAAGGCGCGTTAGCGTGCGACGAGATCTACCTTTGTCTCCCCCTCCGATCGAGCGATGATTGCGGCTCCACAGGAATCGCTGAAGACATTGACGGCCGTACGGTACATGTCTAGCGGACGATCAATCGCGAGCATCGAACCGACGATCAGGTTAACCTCGGGGCCCCTCAGGTTGATTGCCTCGAGCACAATGAAGATGACCACCAGCCCAGCCGAAGGAACGGCCGCTGCCCCAATCGAGGCTAGAATCGCTGTAAGCACGACGATCGTCTGTTGAACGAGGCTCAGATCGAACCCTAGGACTTGCGCGATGAACAGGGCGCCCACGCACTCAAAAAGGGCTGTCCCATCCATGTTTACAGTCGCGCCCATGGGAAGCACGAAGGATCCCACCCGGTTTGACACGCCAACCCTCTCTTCCACAACCGACATCGTAACCGGAAGAGTCGCACCTGAGGAACTGGTCGAGAACGCAACCAGGAAAGGCTCACGCATATTCGCAAAGTGAATTTTGGGATTGATCTTCCCGAGGAGGATGAGTAGGAGGGGGAGGGAGAGGAGCAGGTGTACCGTCAGTCCCACGCCGATCGTGAGGACGTACCAGCCGAGAGCCCGAAACGTCCCGAACCCCGTGGTCCCCACCATTGTGGTGATCAGACTAAAGACCCCGATCGGAAGAAAAACGATGATCCCGTTAGTTAGCCGCATCATGGTTTGAAAGAGGGCGTCGAACAGGTCTGTCAGGATCGTCCGACTCCGTTCAGGAAGAACACTGATTGCGGCCCCGAACACGATGGAAAAGAAGATAATCGCTAACATGTCGGCGTTAGCCGCTGCCTCAATCACGTTCTCCGGAACGATGTCGTTGAGGAGCTCGACGGGTGAGCTGGGCGTGGACAGCTCCGGCAGTTCCTGCTGCACCGATCCGGTAAGGTCTGAGCCCTCCCCGGGACGGATGAGGTTGACTAGGAGGAGACCGGCGATTACCGCGAGGGAGCTGGACAGCACGTAGTACCCCAGGGTCTTTGAGAATAGACGACCGATTGTCTTCCCACCACCGACGGTTGCGACTCCAGCAATGATTGAGGTCAGCACAAGGGGGACGATGATCATGCGTAGGAGTTCCATGAACAGGTCACCGATCCAGCCAATCCGATCGGCCGCCGGTTCTCCAAGCACAGCCCCGGTTACCGTACCGAGTGCCATCGCGATGAAGACCTGCCAATGCAGCTTTCGAAACCAGGGTAGGTCGGGGCTATTCAAGGGGGCGTGTGGTCCGAGTGAGAGGGCTGGGGGCTACGCGCGTGCCCGAACTATAGCGGGGGCAGAGTAGGAGTGCCCGAATCGAAGGGCAAGGCCGAATTCGGCTACCCAGTCAGGCCTTGCGCCCTTCGCTGCCGACTGATCCTGGTGGATGTCGCCTGATTAGGCAGAGGTTCAGGGACGAGGAATGTCTCTGACACCTGTGTCTAGAGAGGCACTCAACCATACTGCCGGCAGAGCAGGGGGGGGGGTGTTAGGGGGTAACCGTGACCCTGAGGTATCCGTTGGTCCAACAGCATTGGGCCCCCCACGGATTCCTGCCCTCGTACGCCTGCACGCGTAGCACGTAATCTCCGGGCTCGCTAAAT
>CAUZHN010000129.1:0-5073 GCA_963579625.1 Gemmatimonadales bacterium UBA6960 | reverse complement strand
CTCCTAGCCCCGGCTTATAGGAGCTTCGATGAGCTCGAATCGATAATCCGGGACCTTCTCGGCGATTGGCGATAGCTTCCAGGGCTCAAGGTACTCGATGTCCTCTGGAGCGTAGACGGCGGCATAGGCGCGGCGGCTGCGATCGCTCCGGTTAGGATAGCTCCGATGCATCAAGGCGCTGTCGAAGAAGATGGCGGCACCGGGTTCGAACTCGATAGAGATCTGCCTGTCGATAACCACCTCGTGGTCATGGAGGATGTGTCCCTGAACTGGATCATCGTGATGCGGCACGTCGACCGTATGGCTCCCTGGAATGACGTGAAGGCAGCCGTTCTCGACCGTCGCGGGATCGATGGCGAGCCAGAAGTTCATCGCGTTCGGCCGGGTCTTGGGCCAGAAGGCCGTGTCCTGGTGCAGCGCAGCCTCGATGTCACCACGCCGTGGATCGCCGGGTGGCTGCCCAGGGCCCTGAAGTAGGGGTGGTGGTGGTACATATTTGCCATCAGTCGGAGGCGATCACGGCGCGGGAGATCCGTGCGATCCTCCATCCCCGGCTCCCAGAAGGTGTAGAAGTGATCGGGTGTCCAGCCCCGGTAGGCCAGCTCCGGTTGCAGATCGCCGTCGAGCAGTCGGTCGGTCATCCGGTCGAGCACGCGGAGATCGTCTCCCGAGATCAGCCGTCGAACGACGAGGTATCCTTCTTGCCGGGATGATTCTCGTTGTCGTGAATCGATTCGCATGGGAGGGCTCGCGGCGTCGGGATTGTTCGTGAATCGATGAGCGCCATTGTATAGAGATTCGCCTTTCAAGTCGATGAGCGCTGCTCAACTCTGCGAGATGAATGCTATCCGGCGCCAGCCTTGTCGAGCTGTGTCTTGCGACTAGGAGCGCACGCAGTCCTCTCTCCGGCGACGAGGGAGAGTCCCTCTGAACATGGAGCGGCAGGGAACCCACTACACATCGGCGAATTCGGGTGCATTCGAGATCGGCGTATACTGCTCAGCCCTTGCGGCAAATATAGAGCTCCATGGGAGGGGTCACCGCAGACCTTATCCCGGTTCCCCGCCCTCAGAACGACGCCTTCCAGCGCCGGAGCTCGGCCTCGAGCTCGGCGACTCTTCCAGGATCAGCCGCTGCCAGGTTGAACAATTCCGACAGATCTCTGGCCAGATTGAACAACCGCCAGGGTTGATCCGGCCGCTCGCGCACGATCTTCCAATCCCCTCTACGCAGGGCGATGTGGCTCCGATATTCGAAGTAGAACGAACCGTGAGGCGATCGAGCTCCTTCGGTCAGGGCCGGGAGAGGATCTCTGCCGTCCAATCTGACTTCGCGGGGTAGGACCCACGCCCCCAATCCTAGCGCTGGCCAGCAGCAGATCGGGCGACCAGAGCGGCTCGGAGACGACGGAACCTGCCTCGATCTGGCCCGGCCAGCGAGCCATCGTTGCCACCCGAAGCCCCCCTTCCCAGCAGGTAACGCCACCCCGACGCAGCGGTGTGTTGACGCCGACATCCAGCCCTTCACGGCCAAGCCGGAACGCGACGTTGTCCGACATGAAGAATACGAAGGTGTTCTTGACCGTGCCGGTCTCATCCAGCGCCGCCAGCACCCGGCCGATTGTGTGATTGAGCGGGAATACCACGGACCGCTATCGGGTTTCGGGGTCGGGTTGAGTTCGCGGATGGTCAGCTGGCCACGGTGGATAGGGAGATGAAGGGGGAGAAGGGCCTTGATGTGTGAACAGAATATGGCTGTCCTTTCAAGACCCTGACCCCATTGATTCTTCTAGTCCATCGAGATAACCTGGCTCTCAGCAAGACTCCCCGGCAAGGAGGATGGATGATGAGGAAGCCACTGCTTGTTTTCAGTCTGCTGCTCTCCGTGGCGGCGGCATCGGCGAACCCACCCGAGACCACAGAGGCCCTGGACATCGGCTCGAAGCGTGAGCTGTTCGTCGACACCCATCTGATCGAGGGCATGTCCGGGCTGCGGCTCAAGCTGCACACTCCCGTGCCCAAAGAGATTGTGATGCACCATGACAAGCTCTGGGAGGGCAACGGCTGTCTCTACTACTCGATCTTCCGCGATGGGGACATCTATCGCATGTACTACGAGGCCTGGGCCCATGAGCCGTCGACCATCCCGGTCCACGACATCCTGATCGCCTATGCCGAGAGCAGAGACGGCAAGAGCTGGGTCAGGCCGGAGTTGGGGCTGTTCGAGTTCAACGGCTCCAAGCAGAACAACATCTTGTGGGCCACTGAAAAGCTAGACGGCTGGGGCTCTTTCAAGGATACCAACCCCGATTGTCCTCTGGATGCCCGTTACAAGGCCTTCTACATTGGCAAGGGTGGTCTGATGGCCGCCAGGTCGCCGGACGGCATACATTGGTCCGCCATCGGTGACGAACCGGTCTTGACCGATGGCGCCTTCGACAGTCACAACCTGGCCTTCTGGGACGCGGAGCAGGGGCTGTACCGAGCCTACTATCGGGATTTCCGGTTGCCAGATGGGTCCTCGGGTGCCGAATTGATGTCCCGCAGCGGTGGCATTCGGGACATCAAGACCGCCACCTCGGACGATTTCATCCACTGGACGAAGGGGGAGTGGCTGGAATACCCGGGTGCACCGGACGAGCAGCTCTACACCAACAACGTCATCCCCTACTATCGCGCTCCCCACATCTACCTGGGCTTTCCGGCACGCTACCTGGATCGCGGCTGGTCCGACGCAATGAGAGTGCTACCTGAGTTGGAGGAGCGTGAGAAGCGTGCCAATCTGCAGTCCTATTCATCGGTATCCGGCAAGAGGAAAGGCAATCCCCGCTACGGCACCGCGCTGACGGACGGACTGTTCATGAGCAGCCGTGATGGAAAGGTCTTCCATCGTTGGCTCGAAGCCTTCATCCGTCCCGGCTTGCGCTACACCGATAACTGGGTCTACGGGGACAACTACCAGAACTGGGGACTGATCGAAACCAAGTCAGATCTGGTGGGAGCCCCGGACGAGATCTCTATCTACGCCACCGAGCATTACTGGAGAGGAGCCTACACCAATCTTCGCCGGTTCGTCCTGAGGGTGGATGGGTTCGTCTCGGTCCATGCATCGGGGAAGGGCGGGGAGTTCACCACCCCACCGCTCTCGTTCGAGGGGAAGGAGTTGGAGATGAACTTCTCGACCTCCGTTGCAGGGAGTGTACGGGTGGAGATCCAGGACGCCAGCGGTAGACCAATTTCAGGCTACGAGTTGGCCAACTGTCCTGAGATCTTCGGCGATCATCTGGAGCGCGTGGTTGCCTGGAAGGGCGGTACCGATGTTAGTAGGTTGGCGGGTAGTTCCGTGCGCCTGCGCTTTGTTATGAGGGACGCAGATCTCTATTCGATCCGCTTTTGCCCCTGAATGACCGCTTCCGAAAGCGGACGATCAGGGGAGATCTGCTCTGACACTGTTGTGCGGTCAGATCTGGCTATTCCAGTACAGCGCTATCGCTCCATGACCTTCTCGAACCTCGCCCGACTATCCACCACCCGCGGTCCGCAAAAACTCGATCCGACGTGATTCTAGCTGGCATTTTCGGCTCGGGACCTTCACGCTTCCCACATGGAAGTGTTGTTCCTAAATCTGGCAGTGCAACTCCTCAGTCCGTTCATAGAGCGACTGATCGGAACGTTGCTGCGCGAATGCCTCGATCACATGCTGATCTGGAGCGAGCGTCATTTGCATCTGGTCCTCGGTGAGTTCATCGCTTAGTACAATCAGGACAGAGTTCACCGGGCTTGCAAGGAATACCGGAGCCAGATCCTTCACTGAGCGAACCTCCAGCAGCCGAAGGAAGGCTGGTGGCGGTCCCCATCTTGAACGGCCTACACCACGACTACCGGCTCGCCGCGCAGCCGTTCATTCTGGTCTGCTTGCTTGCCGTTCTGGTAAGCAAGCGCGGACTCTCAGCATTGACGTGTACTCACCAACCGATTAACGAGGCTATCATCAACCAAAGTGGCGCTGTCCACGTACGATACAAGGGAAATTCTTCGGCTCACCGTTTAACGACTCATTGGCAGCCGATTAGATATGCTTGCTGATTCCAAAATGGGGGTGTCGAACTAGGGAGTCGAACGAAACCAATGACGCTACTGACACGCCTTTCCACACGACTGATTTTGGCCGGATGTTTGCTTGCGCCCGCCTTTTGGGTAATTGCCCAGGCCCCACGGCCCGCCGCCACGCACCAAGATCTACGCTCGGAGGGTGAACACACCGGTGGGATTGCCGGACGTGCTTCTACCGACCAGGGCAGGTCGTGGGTCCCGGAGTTCGGTCTGGTCGCACGTCCTAATCCTCCCAGCGCGGCGGGTTTTTGTGTCTCAGAATTTTCAGGGTCTGTAGTTTCGCCGATGTAGAAGTCCATCAACTCGACCGGCAGGCCGTCTGAGTTGAGTATCGTTTGCACGCCGCAAGGGGTGCATGCAAGCTGACAGCTTTTGGGCGATGGCGTGGTCGCGACCATCAACGCTACCGCGCAAATGGCGCGGCAGGAGCTGCCGCCTATGGGGCACCCTTGTGACCCAGCTATAACAGCGATCTGGTTGCAGAAGCCGACGTTGACACCCATTGACATCGGGGACATACAAACGACGGCCGGGGTGGCTCCGGATAGGACACGTAGTTGGGCGGCTCGGGTGGGATTAGGATCAATATCCATACTGTAAGGGGTATATTCCGGGCACATAGGTAACAGTTTCTCCCAGGCACATAGGTTACAAGAGGAGTCATGTCATGGAAAGAGACGTATGTAATGAGCGCACGAGTGAAACTGATGACCGAACATCTGGAGGGGGACTAAGGAATTACGGAGTTATCGCAGGCCTATGGGGTGAGTCGGAAGACGGTGTGCAAGTGGATTGGGCGTTACGAAAAAGAAGGGTGGTTGGGGCTGGAGGATCGCTCGCGTGCGCCCCACCGCCACGCTAACGCGGTAGAGAGGAGATTGAGAAGAAGCTTTTAGAATGGAAGGCCCGTTGGCCGTTGTGGGGAGCGCCGAAGCTATGGGTCAAGATGAGGGAGGCGGTG
>CAUZHN010000128.1:0-5162 GCA_963579625.1 Gemmatimonadales bacterium UBA6960 | reverse complement strand
AAAAATTTCAACTCACTACAGAGGAGGTAAAGATGCGTAACCTGCGAAGTGTCATCTTCGGACTCAGTTTTCTTATTGGTGGTGTCTTCCTAGCGAACTTATTCGGTGCCGAAGCAGGTGCCCAAGAACAGACAGTCACGGAAGCCCAATCGTGGGAGCTTACCGTTGGGAGGTACAACACTAACAACGTCAGCGACACGGACGACGCCCGCTTCTACGTCGTTCGCCACAACCGTATGACAGGTGAAACGCAATACATCGGGTGCGAGGACCGCGATGGATGCACACAGTTGAGGGTGGAGGTCCAAGACTAGGTAGCACCGGATTTCGAGTCACTAAGAGGAGGCAGACATGGGATCGCTCGTGCTGACAAATATTCTTCTTGTGGTAGTGGCCATTGAGTTGGTGTTGGTCATTAAGGCTGTCGACTGGTTAGGTAGACTCATGCAGGGAGGAGGTTAGTGGTGCCCCAAAAGACAGGGTTTGGGCACAGGGCGGGACCCTAACCCACCACGGTTAGGTATGGTGCCCTTGCACTAGTGTTGTATTTAGGTCGTGCTGATCTCATTGCAGTGTGGGGACTCATTTATGTCATTGTCGTCTATCGGAATTGGAAGAAGGGTCCATCCTGCGAGTTGTGAGTAGCCCACCAGCACTGTTTTGCTCGTCCTGAGTTGAGGGTCTGAGTGGTGCGGGGCAGAATGAAGGCATGGCTCTAATACCGTCGACCCCTGTCCCCCCGGCGGCAACTAGCCCCCCTCCGTGGCATCCAGCCACACCTAGCTATCCAGCAGTGTTTTGAAGCCCTGGATGTGGAGGCGGTGCGCTGGTTCACGCTTGCCGCCGGCACGGCCCTCGCGGCAGCGAGTCAGGTCGGTCGCGTGGCCTTCCAGTTGATCGTGAACCGACCTCCCGGGCCTTCCATCGTTCCGGTCATCGTGTCTCCATCGATCTCACCGTTGTAAGTGAGCTCGAACGTGCCACGCGGCGTCTCTGCCTCGACCGTGAACGTGATCTTGTTGCCGTCTAGCATGATGCTCTTCAGCTCTGTGCTCCCGCGCTCGGCCTCGAGCGTGCCCTGCAGCGTCTCACCCTGCACCGAGAGCATTAGCATCTGGGTACCACCACCGAACGCGCCGCCGCGACCCCCACCCCGGCCACCGGGACCGCCGCCGCGGCCATCACCACCGCCCTGGGGGGCCTCCATAGTGAACTCCCAGGTTCCCGCCAAGTCACTAGCGTCCTGGGCCGCGCCCGGCTCGGCGAAGTACGCCACCGATAGAATGATCGCTCCGACTCCAAAGATGAGTCTCGTCATGGGATGTCCCTCGAAAATGAGCTTCCGTGCCACCCACTGGTTTGATACCCGACTGATTTGATACCCGAAGGACACGCAACGTTAAATCTGCGTTGATGCCCTCCAGCGACTCGGTCTCCTGCTTAGTTGAGTTCCCTAGCCCCGAATACCCCTAGTCCCCTCCGTGGCACCCAGCCACACCCAGCTATCCACTGTTCTGCGCGTCCTGAGTTGCGGGCCTGAGTGGGGCGGGGCAGAATGAGGGCATGAAGTCTGCTTGCGCCTAACGCCCGCGCTCACGGATGTCGAACGCGGTCTAGGCGCGGGTTGAAACGGGCGGCTTCTTGGGGGGGCAACATTGGCACTACTCGGCAACATTCTGTGGTTTGTGTTTGGCGGTGGGATCGTCGCGGCCCTTTCGTGGTTGCTCACGGGACTCGTTTTGGCGATCACGGTCGTCGGCATTCCGTTCGCGGTTGCGGCGTTTCGGATTGCGGGGTTTGCGGCTTTCCCGTTCGGGCGGGAACTCGTTGATGCACGTGCGGTCGGAGAGGAGCGAATCCTTGGAACCGGGTTGAGCAATCTCCTCTGGATTGTTCTTGCCGGGATCTGGCTGACCATCGGACATGTGTTTTTGGGCGTGGGCTATTGCCTGACGATCATCGGCATCCCCTTTGGGCTGGCCCACTTCAAGCTCGCCAGTGTCTCGTTCGCGCCACTGGGGAAGCGAGTCGTTCCGACCCAGCGGGCGTCTTCAAGTAGTTCGCGAAGAAGCTCCCTCGGGTAACGCTGAACCACTAAACACTGTTCTGCGCGTCCTGAGTTGCGGGTCTGAGTGGGGCGGGGCAGAATTGGGGCATGACACGCTACCGCGAAGCTCCATACCTTATGAAACCTCAAGTCCTTGTGGTCGCGGCGGTGATTCAGCGAAAGAATTCGTATTTGATTTGCCAGAGGCCCCTCGACAAGCGGCACGGTGGGCTATGGGAGTTCCCAGGCGGAAAGCTCCTGGACGGTGAAACGCCGTTTGAGGGAGCGAGACGAGAGTTGGTAGAGGAGCTAGGGATCGACGTGCAAGAGGTTGGGGATCCCCTTCTGTCCCTTCATGATCCCGGCTCTGACTTCGTGATCATGTTTTGTCCGGTCGAGGCGGTCGGCGAGCCTACGGCCATCGAGCATCTCGACTTGCGTTGGGTGGAGGCTAGCAAGCTCTGGTCATTTAAGCTGGCTCCTAGCGACCGAAAGTTCGCTGAGACGCTCGGCGTTGAAGACGGAGGTTGACCAATGTTCGTGCGAGGAGAGGAGTACAGGAGGAAGCAACTGCACAAAAAATAAGGTTGTAGTTCGCCGGCTCCGTTCAAGGATCGCCAAGGCCATCCCTACCTAGAGGCTCACCATGTCTATCGGAGGGCGGATGAAGGACCAGACGACCCCGCCACGGTCGTCGCCCTTTGCCTTAACTGTCACCGGCGCGTGCACTCAGGTAAGGACGGTGATCAGTTCAACGGTGAGCTTGCCGAGAAGATAGCTCTCCTCTCTGATTGACCACCCCCTCCGTGGCACCCAGCCACACCTAGCTATACAACAGTGTTTTGCGCGTCCTGAGTTGCGGGCCTGAGTGGGGTAGGGGTAGGGGTAGGGCATGACACGCTACCGGCCCCGCGCCGTTCTACTGCTCTTTCTGCTGTTACACCTGACTGCCTGTCAGACGTGGCAACCCGTCTCGTTGAATGCTATCAGCCCGGCTCAGTTCATTGAAGAAGCGAAACCTGACCTCGCCCAACCCTCGCTCCGTGTCCCATCGCACTCGCCCTCCTACCACGTTTCCCGCTTCCATAGGGCGGTTGAATCGCCTATCCCTCTGTGATGGACTGGCAATACGGACCCTAGACGGCGAGTAACCGACGCGAGAAAACGCCCCGCCCCGCTATGAAGCGGAACGGGGCGGTCCCCGCTGCCCGGGAATTCGAAGGCGGCTAGCGGACTAGCTACCTGGCACGAAGGACAGTCCAGCTCGCCGCGTCTGATCGTGGCGTTCGATTCGCCACGCCGACGCACTCATAATCGCGGTCAAGCGAATCCATTCCTCCCTGTACGCAGCGCGCGCGACTTGCCGAGCTTCGGCGTTCGCACCTGAATCAACTGCCCTGCTCTCAGCCGAAACACGAAGCATGGCGGTCTGCGCCTCGGTACCCACATTGCCGGTCCACGCGGTCAGTATGAAGGCACTCCCCAGCCCAGCCTCGCGATCCAGCGCGGACCTTGCGGCCAATGCCTCTCTGAACGCAGTAGCCTGGTCCCACTTGAGGTTGTAGATGAACACCCGATTGTACGGGAGAGCCCGAATGTCGCTCACGGTAAAGTCGTCCGGCACCACGCTGAGCGCTGGTGCCGCGTTATACACGCTGACGTGCCGACTCCCCCATGCCGAGTTCCAGAGCGCGACCTGTGCCTCGCTGAAATCTTGGAAACTCACGCCCCTCGCTTGCTGAACCTCGACCATTGAGGTCAGTCCCTCGGGGAGTCCGGTAATGCGGTAGTGGACCGTAGCGTTCTCGGAATAGATCCCCCACCCGTATCCGTCAGATCCCGCATACCGATCGACGAGCATCTCGAAATACTCCGTGAATACAGGAGAATTCACGGCCCGATACGTCTCGTAAAGTACCGCCGGGGCGCTTTCAAAGATCGGGGCCACGTCCTGCGCCGATGTTGTGGCGGGAAGGAGCAGGGTGGCCGCAACTAGCATACTTCTCAAGCGTGGTATCATGAGGCGATGTTCCATAGCGGGGGGAAGACTAGCGGCGAAGTTGCGGCTCCCCCGCGGCAATCGCAAGGCAATCGCCAAAGATCCCCATTGGCACCCAGCCACACCAGCTATCCAGCAGTGTTTTGCGCGTCCGATCAGGCTAGTACGTTGCGAGAGGACTTCTAGTGGAGGATGGCCCAATGCGATTCGTAAGCGCAGTAGCTCTAGCCCTAGTCATGCTCCTGGCTCTATCCAACGACATCCTGAGGTTGTTCGGGCTGTAGAGGCCGGAGCATTCCCGTTCTCGAGCGCGGCTACGCTCATCCGGAGAGCCACCATGGCAATCAATGAAGATCTTACGGAATTTATCCGAGAGGCCCTGAATCGAGGCCTACCACGCGACGAGATCCGAGACGCGCTGAGTCAGGCCGATTGGTCAAACGAAGAGGTGCGGGCAGCGCTCCAGTCGTTCGCGGCAGTCGACTTCCCCATTCCCGTACCCCGACGACGACCGTCGCTCTCAGCTCGAGAGGCGTTCGAGTACCTGGTTCTCTTCGGCACACTCTACATGAGTGCCTTTAGCCTGGGAACTCTTCTCTTCCAATTCATCAACCTCGCTTTTCCGGATCCGCTGTGGCCCCAGGCCTTTATCGACGAGCAGATCCCGGACACCATCCGATCGTCGATCGCGGCGCTCTTGGTCGCCACGCCTATCTTCCTCTACGCTGCAAGGGCCAATAGCCGGGCGCTCGCTCTCGCACCGCTGAAACGAACCTCCCCCATTCGCCAGTGGCTCACCTACTTGACCCTGGCGATCGCAGGAGCTGTACTCATCGGTGACGCCACCACCTTGGTCTACAACCTCCTCGACGGGGCGCCGGCCATCCGGTTTCTGCTGCGGGTCCTGACGATCGGAGGTATCGCCGGTACTGCCTTCGTCTATTTCCTAACGGAGCTTCGACGCGATGAGAAGGAGGTGGAAGCATGAGGCCGTCTCCCGGCCAAACCATAGTGGCCGCCGCCGGAGTCGTCAGTCTGATATCCATCATCACTGGCGTCATCCTGGTCGGGACACCGTCCGAGAGCCGCCTGCAGAGATTCGATTCGACCCGGATC
>CAUZHN010000127.1:0-5174 GCA_963579625.1 Gemmatimonadales bacterium UBA6960 | reverse complement strand
CGTTGATGTTATCCGATTTCATTTAAGGGACCTATGGAAACACGTCCTCACCGTTGGCGAGGATCTCGTTGAGGGCTTCAGTAGAGTATGGCGTGGATTCCGCGAACTCCTCACTGACCTGGGCCATTTGACTCAAACTCTGGGCCTGGTTCGTTACGATGCGGATGAAAAAGGTCATGAGTGGGATCCGATGCAAGCTACCGTAGCGGTCCTTCCCAAGGAAGTAACCCGTCCGACAGTCTTCGTCCGAATATTGGAAGGGGATCAGCTCGTCGAAGAGCTCGATCAGTTCATCAAAGACGAAGTCGTCGTCGACAATGTGCCCGATGAATTCTCCTGGCACTAGCTCCCAAACCATATCCCGAAGGTTCTTGGAGACGAGAAGAATGATCCCGTCTCCCTGGTTGTTTCCCTGCCGATCATTCAACTCCTTGAACTAATCAGGATCCCTATGGTAAACTTGGCGCCCTCTTCGGGCCGACAAGCCGGGTCATACTTGATCATCTGTGGCACCGAAAAATCTAGTCGTCGAGTCTGCCGACATGTCTCTGGTTGCTCTTCACATGAGCAGGTGCAGCGAAGGACCTTCTCCCAGTCATTGGGGGGGGCCGCACGCGACATTTCATTTGCTCCTGATTCAGGCCCATCGGGCTCGAAAATCCTGGGATTCATAAGGGCCCAGGAGGGCCACCGGAATGATCACAGTAAAGAGGTCTTCCTTCATCTAGATTCAGGCATTACGGACGGACGATGAGTTTCCCTTTGCCTTGTGACCAAGGCAAAGGGAAACTCATGATTCGTCCTCTTGAGGAATTCTTCCGTCGACCAGACTGGAGCGAACTCCAGCCCCCGTTCTCCCAAGAAGACCTCAGAGAGGTCGGAGGCCCCATTCTGCCCACCGTAGAAATAGAAAAGGCTTAGTTCCGCCACCATCAAAAAGTTGTCAAGGATGTGTGAAAGGCTGTGCCCGAGACGCAGACCATGGCAGACAGAGGGAAATTAAGTCAATTCAATTTCTCGAGATCCCTCGCGGTCCCCGTAGCACGACCTCTAGTACTCCTCTTAACGGCCTGCCATGAGAGCGAAGTCGATTTCCCGGTCCTCCTTGTTTACACGGGCCACTCGTACCGTCACCCGGTCGCCCAGCCGAAAGCGCCGCTTTCTTTGCTCTCCGACGAGGGAATATGAGCCGGCTATAAATTGGTAGTAGTCATCCTCCAAAGAGTTCACATGCACTAGCCCTTCCACGAAGTACCGGTCGAGAAGCACGAAGAATCCGAAGGTCGTTACACCAGATATCGTTCCATCTAATTCATCCCCCAGGTGGCTTAGCATGAACTCTATTTTCTTCATTGTGATGGAGTCCCGCTCGGCATTCTCTGCCCGGCGCTCTCGCTCACTTGTATGCTCCGTTATGGCTTTCAGGTGCTTGTCGTTCCACTGCTCAAGTGGAGGCTTTCCTTCAACGATCATGCGAACAATGACACGGTGAAGAGCTAAATCCGAATACCTTCGGATCGGCGACGTAAAGTGCGTGTAAGCCTTTGAGGCAAGTCCGAAGTGTCCGATGTTACTCGCATCGTAGCGTGCCCGGCTCATCGACCTGATTATCACGGTAGAAACCAGGGCGGACTCGGGTCCGCCTTGAGTCCGAGCCAGAACGGCCTGCAGAGCCATAGACTGAAGCTTCCCCCCGGGGATAGAATGGCCGATCGAAGAGAGAAATCCCCTTAGCTCACTGACCCGATCTTCAGCGGGTGGCTCGTGAACCCGGAAGGGAATCGGAAGCCTCCTCCGCACGGCTTCCTGAGCAACGATTTCATTCGCGAGGATCATGAAATCCTCTATCAGTCGATGGGAGGCCATTTGCTCAGTCCTTCGGATGTCCACCGGAGAACCTTTTTCGTCGAGGATAACGTGTGCCTCGGGAAGATCGAAATCGAGTGAGCCGCGATCCGTACGACGTTCTCGCAAGATCCGCGCGAGCCGATCCAACACCTCTAGAGCGGCGTTCGTTTTCGGGTCAACCGACAATTTACCGGAGAGGACTTGTTGGGCTGTTTCATAATCGAGCCGCTGTGCGGAGCGGATCCATGTGCGCTCGAATCGGTACGATTGAACTCGGCCATCCTCCTCAATTGTGAGGAAGAGGGAGAGAGCCAAGCGATCCTCTCCCTCGATGAGAGAGCAGAGACCTGAGGAAAGCCGGTGGGGCAGCATCGGGATTACCTGGTCCACCAGATAGACTGAGGTTCCTCTCTGAAAGGCCTCCAGGTCCAGAACGGATCCCTCCTCAACAAAGTGCGAGACATCGGCAATGTGAACGCCTACTTCCCAGACGCCCTCGTCGATTTGAATGACCGAGAGGGCATCGTCGTGGTCTTTGGCGTCGGAGGGATCAATGGTAAATACGTGAAGATCTCGCCTGTCGGCCCTAGTGCCCGGGTCATGGGCTTTGGCCTCAGCCTCGCGGACAGCGTCCTCAATCTCCGCCGGAAATTCCGCAGAAAGCCCATGGTCGTGCAAGATAGCCATCACATCCACACCCCGATCGTCGATTGATCCGAGCACCCTCTCGACTTCCCCGGTCGCATTGAGTCGCCGATCCCCGAACTGGGTGATCCGAACCACGACCACGTCTCCCTCCACTGCGTTCGCGCCCTTACTCTGCGGCACAAGAATGTCGCGAGAGATTCGGCGCGAGAGTGGTTTTACGAACCCGAAAGTCCGGTTGGCGTGGAAGGTGCCTACGATAGTGAGGTGGGAACGTTTGACCACCTTCACGACTCGTCCCACCGGAGATCGGCCCTTTGGTCGGCTCTCGATCCGCACTGCGACCCGATCCCCATCCAAGGCTGATTCGTGATTCCTAGATGGCACGAACACATCTCTGTCCGAAGTGGAATCGGGCCTAAGAAAGGCATCTCCCGCTCTCGTGACCTGCAAGGTTCCTATGGTCAGGTTCTTCTTCCCGGGAACGGCGTAGCGATTTCCCTTCGACCGATATAGCTGGCCGCTCTGCTCTAGGTTTCGTAGGAGACCCTTAAAGCGGCGATAGTTCTGAGAAGGGATTTTCAGAGCCCTGGCGATCTCTTTAGGCTTGAGCGGCCCCCGAAGGGAGCGGTCGAGGACCTCCCGGATCTGATCCGATGTGGGCAGGGAGCGTGGATTCAACTGGGGAGTGACTCCTAGAGGGCTGCAGTCGGATCAAGGGGAACGGCTTCTAAGCCGAAGGGATTCGAGTTCAGAACAAGAGCTCGAAGGTAAGGTATGCGAATTCCTGCTGCAGAACCGGTTCTGCCTCCGGCAAGAGAACGAGCGATCCTGAACTCGAAGCACTCATATCACATCCCTAAGCCCACTCCCGCTCCATCCGTTTGATTCCAATTGCAGAAATTATAGGACCACCTCGGATGAACATCTGATCTCCCATGCCTGCCGTGAACTCCGAGACAAGGTGCAGCGAGCGGGTTGCGAGATTCCACAATCTGTCCTCTAGCTCAAGAAGGATGAGGTTGGAAGGCCTACTGTACACAATCCTCCCGGGGAACAGGGATGCCGAGGCGCCGAAGCTGCTCGGGCTTCCGTCTCCAGCCAGGAAGCACCTTCACCCAAAGGTCCAGGTACACAGGCTTGTCTAGGAAGTGCTCGATTCGACTGCGGGCCGATATGCCGAGCGATCTGATTGCCTGACCCTGGTCACCAATTAAAATTCCCTTCTGTGACTCCCGTTCCACATAGATCGTAACCTGAATGTATGTGCGGTTTCCAGCATCCCTGAATTCTTCCACCCGGCAAATTGACGCGTAAGGAATCTCTTCGTGAAACTGTTTGAAGATTGCCTCGCGGACCATCTCTGCTACGAAGAACCGGACCGGAGCTGACGCCACCTCATCCTCTGGGTAAAGGAACGGTCCAATGGGAAGGTTTTCTCCCAGATCTCGTAAGAGTTCCTCCAAGCCTGTTCCCCGGCGGGCAGACATCAGGTGCACAATTGGGATGCCCAGGTCTTGCAACCACTGCCGCTCGACACGACTCGCATTAAGATCTGCAACATCCACCTTAT
Source organism: Gemmatimonadales bacterium UBA6960 (assembly GCA_963579625.1). GTDB lineage: Bacteria > Gemmatimonadota > Gemmatimonadetes > Longimicrobiales > Gaopeijiaceae > JAAXGI01. The sequence goes on along the minus strand of CAUZHN010000127.1, from coordinate 1,108 downwards.
TGACCACACCGATACGGACCGCGGATGCCCGATCCAGGACTTCCTTGATTCGCTCGCGTTCACGGTGGATAAGTGATTGGAGCGGATCGGATATCACAACGATGATATCGGCCTCCTTGGTGGCCTCCACCACACTAAACAAAAGGGAACGATGAAGAAGACCTACGGGAGCTACGATCCCCGGCGTATCCAAAAAGATCATCTGATGATTCCCGGAGGTACGAATACCGGTAATCCGCTGCCAGGTGGTCTGAGCCTTCGCAGTGACGATGCTCAACTCCTCTCCAACGAGGGCATTCAGGAGAGTGGATTTACCGACGTTGGGAGCACCAAGAAGAGCCACATAGCCACACCTCGTGGTAGAGGCTCCATCCCCTTGTAGCGGGGCGCTCGATTCCTCAACCGTCATCACCAATAAATTAGGTCGAGAGTTGGAGGGGGAAAAAGACGGCCCCGAGCCCATATCAGGGCACCGGGGCCATTTGGCCAGCAGAACAACCAAGGCCTTGAAAAAATGAGAGGTTCGACGTTGAGCGCCTTTCCGATAGATCCATCGTGACCAAAACAACCTGGTCTTCTACCTTACTCGGCATCTCGAAAAGGAGGTGATCCAGCCGCAGGTTCCCCTACGGCTACCTTGTTACGACTTCGCCCCAGTCACCGAACTTGCCTTCGGCCGCTCCCTCCCGAGGGTTGGGTCACGGACTTCGGGCACTCCCGGCTTCCATGGCGTGACGGGCGGTGTGTACAAGGCCCGGGAACGTATTCACCGTGGCGTTGCTGATCCACGATTACTAGCGATTCCACCTTCATGCAGTCGAGTTACAGACTGCAATCCGAACTTAGACCGGCTTTTTGGGATTCGCTCACCTTCGCAGGTTGGCAGCCCTTTGTACCGGCCATTGTAGCACGTGTGTAGCCCTGGACGTAAGGGCCATGATGACTTGACGTCATCCTCACCTTCCTCCGGTTTATCACCGGCAGTCCCCTATGAGTCCCCGGCCGAACCGCTGGCAACATAGGGTAAGGGTTGCGCTCGTTGCGGGACTTAACCCAACATCTCACGACACGAGCTGACGACAGCCATGCAGCACCTGTCCATGCGTCC
>CAUZHN010000126.1:0-5193 GCA_963579625.1 Gemmatimonadales bacterium UBA6960 | reverse complement strand
ACAAGGGCTGCGCCAAATCCTCGTAGATGTGAGTCGTGTGCCACAGATGGTTCCAGTCGATCTTGTTGATCACTTCCCGACGGCCATCGGGATAGATCGCCTCCATCATCTGATACCCGCCCCGAAGATGCATATGACCTCGAATCGAGTGTACTCGAGCATTTCGCTCGAGTACAAAATTACCACGCATCAACTGGTATCCGTGCGGCGGAATGAGCAGATCAGTGTATCGCGGCAAGCCCAAACTACGACTCTCACCCGAATTGAATGAAGTCTCATCGTTGGTGGTGTACTTCGGCTCTTCCCCCTCTGGGTAGAACCAAACACCTACCTGGATCTGAGCGTCAACTACTTCTCTTCCGATCGGGAACAGGTGCATCGAAAAATGGATATCGTCGTCGGGCATCATCATCTTGCCGGCATCCTCCGGATACATGTCCGTCCTCTTCCCAACTGCGGAGGAGGAAAGCCCACCACCGGCCCGTGACCCGTCGTCCGTCGCCCGACGGAGACTCGTATTGGCGTGATGGAAGACATATCCGCTCTCAGCATCCGCGGGCCTCGTCTCCACCGCTCTGATCCATCTGCGCCCTGATATCTCAGTGTCGCTTACATCGGCTATCGCTGCGTCCGGCTCCCACCACTGATCCCCGGTAGCTGCAGGAACCGTATACGGTGGGGACGAGAGGATCATGTCCGGTGGTCCCCAACCCTGGTCCTGTTCGAGCTGCCAATACTCGTGGTCTGCCTTGTACTCAATCGGTTCCGGTAGCAGCGATGGGTCGCCCATCGGCATGCCCGAGTCCACCCAAGTCGCGATCGTCTCGATCTCTTGGTCGGTGAGTGACGGGTTGTTCTTGAAGTCCTGGACTCCCACGGTTCGGTCTATATACCAGCCCGGGGGCATAATCCGATTCGTCACTGCGGTCTTGATCATCGGAGCCCAGGGCCTTACTTGCTCATAGGTTTGGAGTACCATCGGCGCTGCAGTGCCCGGCCTATGACACCTCACGCAATTCTCCTCAAGAATGTGTGCAACGTCACCAGCGTAGGTTACTGCCTGTGCGGTAACGCCCTGCGGCAAAGCCATCGCTCCTGCGAAAACCGCTCCAGCGAGTGCTACCCAGATATTCTGACGACCTTTTATCCCACTCATCTGAAACTCTCCGGTCAGTTGGTGACGGTGACTTCAACCCACCCGTTGGTCCAGCAACAATGATACTCAAAACTATTGCGGAGGGTTTCGATCGATTGCACGAGCAAAACATAATCCCCCGGTTCGGTAAACGTGACCATCGTCGTGGCCATTCCCTCGCCCTCGGTCAATGCGACTCTGATTTCGTCTTCGTTAAAGGTCACATTGGCTCCTTCAGGCCCTGAATAATGCATCCAGTACAGCCAGCTCTCTGGCTCCTCGTAGAGTGTTTCAGCAGAATCCACCCAGGCAGAAATCGACAGTGGTTCGCCGACTCTCGCGGTGAGCGGACCCCACCGAGTACCAGCGAGGCCTCTCACTGCAGGTCCTTCCGCCTCGAAACGGAGTTCCGGCGCATAGCCGGAGGCAGTCCCTTGCAGATACCTCGCAGGCGCGACTGGATTCTCAATGATGTAGGAAGGTTCCGACACGTGCCCAGGGGTAGAGTACGTCTGCCCGTGATTTTGCAACGTCCAGACGACTCTCTGGTCTCCAAAATCCGCAGGAACCCTGATCATAAAAGTGTTCCACGGTCGGCGAATAACCCGATGGATTTCCTTGAAGTAGGTAGGCTGACCCCCATCGAACTCAGCCGGCTCGACGAAATTGTCTGGACCAAGAGGAATATGAAGGTCCTCTTCGAGGTTCATGCTGAGGTAGCCGAATGAGAGTGTGTAGCTACCGTCCTCATTCTGAAACCAGCCTTCGAAAACGGGCACGATCGGTCGACCCGACTCCCGTATCATCTGCGGCGACCAAGTCGGGGTGTTCGCAGGAGTTAGCCTAAAACGATCGAAGCCGTCGCAGGCCGCTCTCGGGGTCCGGCACTCCGCCGGGTCCTGAGCCTCCAGTGAATTCCAGGATGCCGTACCGTACGTGGCGCCCAGAACCACGACCATTGCTATAAATTGGGCTCGCTGCATCACTTTTCTCTCCCGCTTAAAGTTGTTCGCCAAACGAGCTTCGCTTCATCAGAACAGCTACGGAAGCGCCACGTACCCATTCTAACGGACCCGCGGACGAGGCGCAAAAGATTACTTTCCCGAAGCTATCAAGGCTGCTAAGGGTATTTTCCCCCCGAAGGAAAGGCAAGCGTCATAAGTACAAGAAAGCTGAACTGGCGACGCTGAGCCATGCGTTCTCCATTTCAAGAGAACATGGAATCCATCGGTTAGCGATTTCGCCACTCGTTCAAGTACCCTTCAGGCGGTTTTTAGATTCATTAGATTCATAGGGTTACATGGGAGAAATCTCCACGAGACCAGTGAATGTGAACTTCTGGGCTCGTGCACCCACGTTGACTTCCGCGGTATATAGGTTGCCCTCCGGATCAGCTACCATGTCATGGAGGATGTAGAATTCTCCGGGTTGGTCACCAACTCGCCCGAAGCTGCTGAGGGGCTCCAACGTCTCCCGATCGAACACCACCACCTGCTGATTGCTCCTTTCGGCTATGTACAGGTACCGTTGCTCCGGGTCCGGCGAGAAGGCCGATCTGCTGGCCGACTGGTGAGCAGTCGCGACGGTCCGGATCAACTCCGGAGCCGGCCGGCCATGTGCCGTATCACCAACTCGCTCCGCCAGGGCTTCCGGATCCGGCTCGGTTCGGCCGATCATCACTTGCGTCACGTACTCCCCGTCAACCGTAAACACCTGAAACCGCATACCGCGCCGATCGGAAACGTAGACGAGGCCGTCATTGGAAACCCTCACCCCGTGTACGAGATTGAAGTGTTCGGGATTGGACTCGTCCAGGACTTCGTCTTCAGTCGGGTCCGTCGGAGGATTGCCAAAGGCTCCCCACATCCTTTTGAACTCCCCCGTATCTGCATCGAAAACGATGATGCGTCGGTTGCCATATCCGTCCGCGATGAAAAGTTCATTTGTGGGTGGATAGACGTACAAATCCGCCGCTCGGTTCACATTCTGTGTGTCCGTGTTACCACCACTTCGGCCAGCCCGGCCGATTTGCATGACGAACTCACCATCACTCGTAAACTTCAGGATTTGATCATCCCCCCCACCGCTGCCGGCAATCCAGACATAGTCGTTATGATCAACAAAGACCCCGTGCTCTGTGCCGGGCCATTCGAAGCCCTCCCCCTGGCCACCCCAGCCCTTGACAAAGTTGCCGTCCGTGTCAAACACCATGACGGGCGGCGCGGCTCGACCTGCTAATTCAGGTGGGACAGTGCGAGGGCGATGTAGAACCCAGATGTTGTTCGCGGCGTCGATCGAAAGGCCAGACGTTATTCCAAACACCCAATTGTTCGGGATCATCGGCCAGGAGGGGTCGACCTGGAATGTCGGTGTCAACTGCTGGCCCTCACCTGCCACGGCGGCTTCGCCAGCATCATCAACACCGCTGCCACACGCCATGGCACCCAACGCCAGGAGGCAAACACCGGACAGCATCTTCGTTTTCATGGTCGATCTCCTTGGGATAATTGACGGGGGTGCTAATCGAATACCGACGTATCGCCACGAATGTGAATAGCAGGATTTCTTCATGGGATGATCCTCCATCAAGTCCGGTATTGATTCTCCTCATGCTGCCCTGCTCCACTCAGACCCGCAACCTATTCGGAGCCCTGATGCCCAAAATCCTATTTGTAGGTGCACCAAGAGTGCCGGTAACATCAGCATATTTCAACATAGGCGGTCTTGGATATTCCTTATTACAGAGCCGAAGCCCCTGTACATGAACCGCTTGATCAAGCGTCTGGACCAGAGCCATTGAAGCAAAGGGTCGAGCCATCGATATAGGCGACCCGAAACAATAACGCTCTTTCCCTTCTCCACCGCCCTGAGGCCCTCACGTACCACCACTTCAGCGTCATACCAGATAAACGCCGGTGTCCGCGCCTTCATCTCAAGTAACCCCGCCGCCCTATGAAATTCCGTATGCGTATAACCAGGGCAGAGGGCGCTCACGCGAACGCCCGAAGCACGCACGGTAAGATCCAAGGCTTCGGATAGGGCTACCAGATAGGCTTTCGAAGGTCCGTAAGTAAGGTCATTCGAACGTGGTATTCGACCTGCCACAGAGGCCACGTTAATGACCCACCCGTGACCACGGTCACACATCAGCGGTACAAACAGATGACACATCTGTGCCACTGAGATCATCATCAGTTCTAGATACTTCGCGTGTTCACTCCACGAACGTTCCTGGAGTAGGTCTTTTCCTGCCGATCCCGCATTATTGACCAGCCAATCAATCTGCAAATGGCGTTCACGAGCATACGCCAAGATCCGTGAAGGGGACTCCGGAACTGATAGATCTACCGAGAGAGTTTCAACCCTCACATCGTTGTCCTCAGTCAACACCTTTGCAAGCGACCTAAGTCGTTCCGACCTTCGTGCTATGAGCAGCAGATCAAACCCACGCACCGCCAATTGCCGAGCGAACTCGACACCGAGCCCGGCAGAAGCACCAGTCACAAGGGCACTCCGACGCTCCATGCTCATCTCCGGTCTCCTCGACTCATGATTTGATGTATCTGATTTCATTACAGATGCCCATATTCTGCTTGGGCATTTCCCAGAACCACAACTTAGCCTGGGGTGCTATCGGCTGCGTAGAAAACTGTTGTTGGGTGCTAGTGAGTACCGCCCCGGCAGGGACGGTACTGGAGGGCTAGTTGCCGTCTTCAAGGCCAGAGGAAAAACAACCGACCATCAATCCGCGAACTGACCGAGTTGGCGAAGGCGGAGCGCAAGATCATGGATCGACCGGGAGGATTCAGGGCTCAGGTGAGAGCCATGGCCGATCAGGAGAACTGCTGCTTTAGTCAGGGGGGGGGAAGGTCGAAGTGAGTGTAGTTCTTATCAATGTAATTAGTCCATTCCTCAGGCACCTCCGTATCCGGAAAGATCGCCTGCACCGGGCATTCTGGCTCGCATGCACCACAGTCGATGCATTCGTCCGGATGGATGTAGAACATATCGTCGGCTTCATAGATGCAGTCGACAGGGCAGACGTCAACACAGCTGGC
>CAUZHN010000125.1:0-5251 GCA_963579625.1 Gemmatimonadales bacterium UBA6960 | reverse complement strand
GCCTGCCGGCCTCTGGGCTGAACGTCGGCCTTATTTCAATGCGAAAACAGCACCGGTTAGGGCAACTCAGGACGAGCAAAACACTGCTGGATAGCTGGGTGTGGCTGGGTGCCACGGAGGGGCTAGGGGCTAGTTGCCGTAAGTCACAGTTCCTGTAATGGATCCCGATAGGCATCGCCTTCGACGAGTTCCATCGCACCGCACGCTAGGAGCATTTGAAAGGTTCCGTCGAGCCGTCCGGGAGCTCGGGTTGCGTCCGCACTGGAGCCCCTAGGAACCCAGATCACTATTCCTTCTCGTGCGCGAGTGAGCAGTACTCGGTACGAGTTGCGCACGAAGCGACGTCGATCAGGCTTGGAGACGTTGTCCCAGCGATTGCCGCGGAAACTCTTGAGGCTCCAGCCGTCCGAATCCCACAAGAAATCTCCACCCCAGCAGATACCACAGAAGTCGAGCTCGAGGCCCTGTGAGGTATACTCGTTGGCCATTACCTCTAAGGCGAAAGAGGACCGGACGTCATCAGGCGGGTTCAGGTACCACTGCGCAATTTTTATCCCATCGGTCGCGTTCAGCGTCACACCCATGCCTTCGGCACGGAGTCGGCGAGCCCCCGAACTTGAGAGAAGGCCGCATCTCCGCTCCCCGCGCGCTTTCATCTTGAGCCAGTGGCGCGCGGCTCCCAAAGAGCGCGTCACAACGATCGGATACTCGGATAGCCGCGCGGCCTCGCTTGCTGCAAGCGCCGCGTCACCGTCGATCACAGCTCTTACCCAGCCACTGACCGCAGGTGAGCGAAAGCTCCTCATGGGCACCGTGAGGCGTAAAGCATCCTCGTTCACTACCTCGACCTCAGTCGGCAATTGGCCGAGCCCCAGTCCCCCAGTGGTCTCACCCCCCAGCACAACTTCCTCAGGCCCCATGACGGTCCACTCCTTCGCTACGTCGCTAGGAACGTTGCGCAGCGCCTGACCCCACTCTGCCATCCCATTCTCGCCGGTGTTGATCTCTTGACCTCCACCGACCAAGCAGACGAGCGCGCACCAGTTTGGATGCCGAGTCATGATCTCGATCAAGAGCTGTGGCTCGGAAGCAGGACGTTCGAACCTCTGCTCGCCAAACTTGGCGTCCCACGCTCTTTGGGCTTCATCAAATACCACCACGTGCTCCGCCGGCGCACGGGACGTGTCGTTTACTAGATACTCCTGTAAATAGTCAATGATGTGCTGGATCTTGGTGCGCATCGCGGACCGCAACTCCCCGATCCTCACATCTTCGCCAGCTTGCCCCGCCCTTCGGTATTTATCCCGTGCCAGAGCCTCGCGAAGCACAGTCACCAATGGAGTATTGCCAGAAAGGTAGACGATGTCGTCGTCTGTCTCGACACCCGATTCAATCGCCCCATGAACCACCTGTAAGCCGGTGAGAGTCTTCCCTGAACCAGGCACTCCCGTCACGAAGATCAGGACCCGCCGGCCCCGTTCACGAGCCTCGTCCACGAGTTCGATCACCCTTTCGGCAGTCTGCCCAAGATTCGTGTGCGTCAGCGCGAGTGATCTCGCGAACGCCATGCCCCGAGAACAAGCTGGTCGCGGCCTGAATGACATCCGGCACGGGTTGGTAAGCGCCCGATTCCCACCGCTCCGACACGAGACTCCCCAGGGCTCCCTCCCCGTCGCGCAATCGCTCCAAAAAGCCTGCGAGGTCGGAGTCGCCAAGTCGATGCACAGGTGCAACGCCCCGGACCAGCTTTGGGTATGTGAGTTGGGCGGGCGCGCCCGTGCATAGAAGGCAGGGAACAATGCTCAGGTCGGCACTCTCCGAGTGGAAGTCTCGAAGGTCCAGCGAGTACTCTTCCACCTGGCGCTCATCGGCAGGAGTGAAACGGTCCGCCCCAACCTTCAACTCAAGAACGACGACTGTGTGTTCGGTGAGTATGAGCAGGTCAATCCGACGTCGCAGACGGTACAGGGGGAGTTCAAGGAGCACACGCCACGTGCCTGAGTCGGGTAGGCGCACGACGAGAGACGACAGCTGGGCCTACAGGTCAGGGATGCTCTCCGACCAAGCACGCATTTGAGACGTGTATTGCGAGGCGAACCCGTCGCGGGCGTACGCCTGATTGAGTTCCCCGACCAGCGCCTCTGAGGACTCTGTGACGAACTCTGAGAGACTGCGACTGACGTAAGCTGGCATCGGTGCTGTATACCTAGGTGTGGCTGGATGCCACGGAGGGGGGCTAGTTGCTGTCAGCTAGACGGGAGGACAGGGTGCGTAGGTCACGGTCTTACCGTCCTCAATCCACTCGCCACACCGCTCACTCGAAGTCATGAAACCGCCGATGCCAACTGAAGTATGCCTCAGACTCGCCTGACCAGTGATTGCACCTGAGACCCTCTAGGCTCTTGAGCCTGGCCTCCGAAGCATCCGTACTCGCCTTGTCACCAATCACGACAACGCCATCACGGACCGTTAGGAAGCCGTCCTCGTACAGTCGGTCGCACCCCAGAGCGCAGAGGAGCATCGCGACATGATCGAAGTCGAGCATCTCCTCCGGGGAGCAAACTGATCTCTTCTTCACATGGGCTGCGGTTAGCAGAGTCACGGGCAGGACCTGTCCGCAAATCCCGCAAGGCCTCTCCTGCTTGTCTCCGACGAGTCGTTTCCGCAGGAAGCTCTGCTCCCGCCTCCGATTGGCGTTCGCCTTCGCGTCGAGTGGCTTGCTGGGGTCGAATGTGGAAACCGCCTCTTGGTACTCCTCTGCTGTGGTCGGAGGGGAGTGCGAAGTGCTCCACAATCGGAACTCGTCGAGGAGTCTTTCACTCTTCTCTGTGTCGAGAACATTGAACCCCTGGATTACCGCGTTTGGCTTGTACCCGACGATTCGATTGAAGTCCTCGTAGGAGATGTGGAGCGACTCAAGCTCATCTACGAAATAGACATACTCCCATGTCTCGCCGTCCGCATTGCGCTTCCACAAAGCTTCAGCCAGTCCGGGGTTGTGCGTCTTCCACGTAACGACCCCTGTCGAGAAGATGCCGCCGGACCGTGAGAAGAAGGCCCGATCTCCACGCTCCAACTTCTCCTACTTTCGACGGTTGACATCGCTCTTTCCCGGCGTGACTCCCCAGGTGGGTATGCCATCGGAGGAGTGCAGGTGTCCAAGCCCGTCCAAGTCATCGGGTGATAGAAACGCCGCAAGGCGGGCCACCGGAACCGGAGTCAGAATGGTGTCCGCGTAGTGAATCGTCGCCCCTGCCTGACCGGCTGGTTGCACTACGACCCGCGTCATGATTCACTGTCCTCGGAGAACTCCGTGTACTTCTTGGCCGATCCTTTCGCGAGATCGACGGGATACTTCTCGGCGTTCTTCTTCAGCTTGATCCGCACGGCGGCATCTGGGTCGATCCCTGCTGCGTCACAGAAGAGCAAGGCATAGATCAGCACGTCCGCGATCTCGTCGGAGAGTTTGACGTGGCCGTTTTTTGAGGAGACCAGATGATCCACCTCTTCCTCGCCTTTCCAGAGCATCAGTTCTTGAAGCTCTGCGGCTTCGACGGCGAGGGCAGCAGCCAGATTCTTGGGTGTATGGAACTGCGCCCAGTCCCGTTCGTCGCGGAAGGCGAGGATCTGCTTGACTAGGGCTGGTAGCTCCATAAAAGCCGGGCTCAGTTCTTGAGTGATCCGTTATCAGAAGTGCTCTCGCAACGTACTAGCCTGATCGGACGCGCAAAACAGGGCTGGATAGCTGGGTGTGGCTGGATGCCACGGAGGGACTAGGGGCTAGTTGCTACCGGGAAGATGCGCCTCAATCCACTCGGTGGACATCCGTTGGCCCTCGGCTATTTGTTCGCGCGTCATCCGCTCTGAGTATTGGCAGCTATCACGGCCAAGTGTTGGTTTGCCAGATCCAATTTTTTGTTCGCCCCCATCAGGCAGTCTCTCGTCTGACGCGTTGAGGTCGAAATCCGGTAGACGAACCACGGCAGTAGTATCGAGAGCACGATCAATACAACCGAGAGGACTGCCAGGATCGGAATAATCACGGCAAGGCTTTCCATCGTTTCAACCTCCTACAGTTTGAGTCGGACGATCCTCCACCTAGTACGGGAATGCCGGCGCTAATTCTGCCCCGCCCCACTCAGGCCCGCAACTCAGGACGCGCAGAACAGTGCCTATAGGTTCAGCGGAAGTGACGGTGGAGTAGGGGTGGGTGCCCGGTACTGGGGGGTTGACCAAAGGCGAACAGCCTGAGGCTCCGCCCCACCGCTCTTACGGAGCGGAACCAGCCCCACTATCGGGTTGGTAGTGGTGTGTGCCGACCTGCATGAGTACGCCCCCCTCTCGGGGTCCGAAGAGGGGGGGGGCTCCGGCGGCGATTTGACAGCACTTTTCTATCGGCACCCACATGCCGACAGCCACGTTTTCCTAAACCGTGTGTGTAATATTCTGTATAATATTGATATAGATGACCAGAAAATAGTGAGCTAAGTATCTAGTGTACAACGTCTTATGTATCTAGATCCCATCTATTTTCGATAGGCATCCCCCCCACCCCTCTATCTGGCGAGAAGCTTCAGCCCAAGAGATACGGTGGGGCAGGAGGAACCGGGTAGTTCCTCACAGAGATCCACGCTACCTCCCCAGTGCAGATAGAAGTAACGAGGAACTAAGTGGTGCCCTATATACCTGACCTAGCCCCCCCTCCGTGGCACCCAGCCACACCTTAGCTATCCAGCCCTGTTCTGCTCGTCCTGAGTTGCGGGTCTGAGTGGGGCAGGGGCAGAATCAGGGCATGACGATCACACAGTGTTCGGAATGTGGCGGTAAGGTCTCGACCAGAGCGACCGGAAACGGCTTGGGGAGAACCCTCTCCAACTTCTTGATGTGAGACGACGTGGTCGAGTGTCACGTTGGTTGACGGCGTTCGGGACGCTGCTGGCCATTTCGACCTTCGCGGCCTGTCAGGAGAGCGTTAGCGGGCTCGATCTTCGCGATCATCTGATCGATGGGATCACTTACAGGGTAACGAGCTTCGCTATCGCCGAGTCGTTCCCCGTTCAGCTCCGGATCACCGTGGAGATCGAGAACGAGTCCACGACCTCGCAGTCTGTGACCTTCCCCGACGGGTGCGTGGTGCTGATACGGGCCTACGATGGAGAGACGAAGCCGGTATGGGACATGGGCCTCACCGTGGTCTGTACCCAGGCTCTCGTACAGGTCTTCTTGGCCCCCCGCGAGAGCGAGGAGTTCC
>CAUZHN010000124.1:0-5292 GCA_963579625.1 Gemmatimonadales bacterium UBA6960 | reverse complement strand
CCACCTTTCCTCGATCGACAGGTATATCGCATCATCCCAGAGCAGACAACCCTGCTGGCTGAGCTTCTTACGGAGAACATCGATTTCTACATCGCTCCTGGGCCCGATCAAACACCTCAGATCCAGGAGGCAGAGGCACTAGAGCTAAGGTCGTTTCCATTTCCATCATATGATCTGGTTGGCTGGAATTCCCGACGCCCCCAGCTTTCAGATGCAAGAGTCCGACAGGCGATCACCCTTGCCACGAACCGGGAGGAGATCGTGCAGGCAATCCGGCAAGGATATGGTGAGGTGGCCAACGCTGGCGTTCCTCCATTTCATTGGGGGTTTTTCGAGGGGATCCGGGACTCCCTCCAGTATGATCCCGAAAGAGCAGCAACCATACTTGACGAGGCCGGATGGGTGGACCGGGATGGGAACGGCGTCCGTGAGAACTCCGACGGAACTCCTCTGGAGATCTCCATCAAGTATAATCTGGGCAACCAGCAACGAGAGGATATCGCGCTGATCATGCAGGCACAGCTGCAACCGCTAGGAATTGCCGTGACACCCCAGGTCGTCGAGTGGGGCACGCTACTCAACCAAATCAATACTCCAGAGATCCGAGACTTTGACGGTGTCGTAATCGGGTGGGTGACCGAGTTCAGGCTGGACGACCACGATCTCTTCCACTCGGAGGAAGTAGACCAACCTTTCGGATGGTCCGGGACCCAAGATCTCGAGCTAGATCGGCTCATCGACACCCTGCAGACAGTCGTAGATAGGGAGGAGGCTATTCCGCTTTGGCGAGAGTATCAATATCGTCTTCTCGAAGTTCAGCCATACACGTACCTCTACCACATTGAGCGACTCGCGGGATTGAACCGCCGGTTACAGGGCGTCGTGTTGGACGCACGTGGAGAGTGGATGAACATCAAGGATTGGTGGATCCCGGCTGATCTCAGATGAGCGAGTTCGCCCCGAGCCTGCTCCTGGCTGGGTTTCCAGCGTGATCCCCTTCCTTGTCCGCCGGCTCTTGGGCGCAGTTCCGATCGTTCTGGGAATCGCAACCATAGTGTTCTTCGTCCTCAGCCTGGCCCCCGGGGACGCCGCATCGTTTTTCGTATCTCCTAACATCACACCCGAAGTCTTGGAGCAGATGCGGAGGAACATGGGCCTCGACCAACCTGTGCACATCCGGTACTTGCGATGGATGGGCTCTATGCTACGTGGAGACTTTGGCATCTCCTTCTCGCGGAACCAGCCGGTTCGAGACATCATAGCCGAGATCCTGCCCAATACTCTCATTCTCGCTTTCTGCGCGGTCGTATTGGCCTTTGCCGCCGGAATCCTGATCGGAGTGTTTCAAGCGGTCCGTCAGAACCGGTTCTCAGACAGCTCCCTCAGTGTCGTGGGGCTCTTCTTCTACTCCATGCCCTCGTTCTGGTTAGCGCTCATGCTCATCCTGATTTTCAGCCTGAGCGCGCGTAACCTCTGGGATTGGCCCATCTGGTTTCCTGTATCTGGAATGACATCGGTGGACTACCCGTTCATGGGCCCCATGGAACAACTGCGTGACCGAGTTATGCACCTGGTTCTACCGTCTGTGTCCCTTGCCCTAGTTCTCGCGGCCGGGATTGCCCGGTACATGCGGGGAAGCATGCTTGAGGTGATCCGACAGGACTACATCAGGACGGCCCGGTCGAAGGGTCTCTCAGAGGCAAGCGTCATCTTCAAGCATGCGCTTCGAAACGGACTAATTCCCATCATCACACTGCTTGGGCTGTACCTGCCTTTTCTCTTCAGTGGCGCAGTGCTCATCGAAACGGTCTTTGCCTGGCCGGGAATGGGAAGGCTCCTGGTCGACGCCATCTTCCAGCGCGATTACCCCGTTGTTATGGCTGGGACCTTTATCTTCGCGGTCATGGTTGTCGTGGGGAATCTGATCGCGGATGTCCTCTACGCTCTGGTCGACCCCCGTATCCGCTATGACTGAGTCATCGGATAGGTTACTGCCTGGCCGAGCCGTCCTGACATTCGTCCTCCCAGGCCTCTCGCAACTCATGCGTGGACGCATCGCCTCGGGCGGATTCGTCCTCCTCCTCTGGCTTGGGTTCGCCTGGATTCCGATCATGCGGTGGGAACGCGTCACGGGAGCGATCTCGGGGCCCTGGGATCATCAGCTAGCCCTCATCACGTGGATCCTGGGCGTCACCATGATCTTGCTGTGGTCCTTCCTCCAAGAGCGGAGGGAAGAAACGTTCCATACGATCTCGACCCGCAGTCAATGGTCCCTGGCGTGGAGAGCATTCGGGAAGAGTAAAGTAGCGGTAGCATCGGCCATGACCGTGGTGGTCTTTTATCTCGTTGCGCTTCTGGCTCCCTTCCTTGCACCCTTCGACCCAGCTGCTCAGGGAAGCCTCCTCACGGAACGGATGCTCGCACCGTCGTTGCTTCATCCCTTGGGAACAGACCAGTTCGCCCGGGACGTGTTGTCTCGAGCACTTTACGGGGCTCGAATATCTCTCACAATAGGGTTCGTGGCGGTGAGTATCTCGATGACGATCGGAACTCTCCTGGGTGCGACCTCTGGTTTCCTTGGAGGAAAGGTCGATGCGGTAGTCATGCGATTCGTGGACATGGTGATCTCGTTTCCAAGACTGGTACTTCTCATCGCGATCATAGCTTTCTTCGAGCCTTCCATCTTTCTGATCGTCACAGTTCTTGGTCTCACCCAGTGGCCCCAGCCGACTCGGCTCGTGCGTGGAGAGGTGTTGAGCCTCAGAGAGCGTGAATTCATTCAGGCGGGAAGGGCTTTGGGATTCTCTCGGGCTCGGCTCATTCTACGCCACATCATACCGAACACTCTTGTCCCTGTGATCGTGGCAGCGACCCTGGGGATCGGTGACACCATCGTGCTCGAAGCGGGCCTGTCGTTCCTCGGGCTCGGTGTCCAGCCGCCAACCGCGTCCTGGGGCACTATGGTAGCCGACGGTCGAGACAACCTCCTGGGCGCCTGGTGGATCTCGACCTTCCCGGGACTGGCGATTGTCTTCATTGTTCTCTCCTTCAACCTCGCTGGGGACGGGCTACGTGATGCCCTGGATCCTCGGCTTAGGAGTTGACGGATGCCTCTTCTGGAGATCGAGGATCTACGGACCTACTTCTCCACTGATGCCGGCACTGTGCGTGCGGTAGACGGTGTCTCGTTCGAGGTGGAAGAAGGCGAAACTGTCGGAATCGTAGGGGAATCGGGTTGTGGGAAGACCGTCACCTCTCTTTCGATCATGGGATTGGTACCGGACCCGCCAGGACGGGTTATGACCGGCAGCTCCATCCGGCTTCGAGGCCGGGAGTTGGTTGGCCTCGGGAAAAACGAGATCCGGCGGATCCGTGGCAACGAGATCGCCATCGTCTTTCAAGAGCCTTTGACCTCGCTGAACCCAGTCTTCACAGTGGGAAATCAAATCCACGAGGCACTCGTCCTCCACCGTAAGTTGGGACGTAGCGATGCTCGGAGAGTCGCGATTGAGCTCCTGAAAGAGGTGGGCATCCCAGAGCCGGATCAAAGATTCAGTGAGTATCCCCATCAGTTGTCGGGCGGGATGCAACAGCGGGTGATGATCGCGATGGCCCTTTCTTGTGAACCGGATTTACTCATCGCCGATGAGCCGACCACCGCGCTCGACGTCACCATCCAGGCCCAGATCCTCGAACTCTTGGCCGACCTCAAAGATCGTCGGGGGATGGCGGTTCTCCTGATCACTCACGACTTGGGAGTCATCGCTGAAGTATGCAACCGTGTGCTCGTCATGTACGCGGGTCAGATCGTCGAATCGGGCACGGTCGAGGAGATCTTCCTCCGACCCCAGCACCCCTACACTGAGGGGCTCCTCACATCACTTCCCAGGATCTCGGCTGCGGGTGCCCGTCTACGTACGATTCACGGCGCAGTGCCAGATCCAGCGAGCTGGCCGGAGGGCTGCCGATTCGCCAGCCGCTGCTCCCATGCCTGGGATCGGTGCATGGCCACAATGCCACTTCTCCTTCAATCAGACGGAGAAGGATCTGGGCATTCGGCCAGATGTTGGCTTCAAGACCTACCCCTCTCTCGCAAAGACCAGAAAGGGACGAGAGCTCCCCCGTGATCGACACCGGACCCCACTCGTCACACCCTGCCCAGCTGGTCACTGAGTCGTACGACCCAGCGCCTCTCATTCGGGTTAAGAATCTGAAGAAGCACTTTCCCATCAGGGGAGGTTTTCTCCCTCGAACCAGAGCATTTGTGAAAGCCGTGGATGGGATCTCCTTTGATCTATTCAGGGGGGAGACTCTTGGTCTCGTTGGAGAGTCTGGCTGCGGGAAGTCAACGACTGGAAGGACCGTCTTACGCCTTCTCGAGGCGACAGAAGGCGAAATCTACTTCAGCGGGGAGGATGTCCGCGCGATGGGACCTGCTGAACTCCGTCAACTGAGACGCCGTGCACAAATCATCTTTCAGGATCCGTTTGCCTCCCTAAATCCTCGAATGACCATCGGACAGATGTTGGAGGAGGTACTCCGGGTTCACCGACTCGGGGGTGACCGGATATCCCGTAGGCTCAGGGCCAGGACACTCCTGGACACCGTCGGTCTTCTTGCCAAGCACGCCGACCGATATCCACACGAGTTCAGTGGAGGACAACGACAACGGATCGGGATCGCTCGCGCCCTATCGGTGGAGCCTGACTTCATCGTGTGCGATGAGCCTGTCTCGGCGCTCGACGTCTCAGTTCAGGCGCAGGTGATCAACCTGCTCAGCGACCTACAGGATGAATTCGATCTCACCTATCTCTTGATCGCCCATGACCTTGCGTTGGTCGAGCATATGAGTGATCGGGTTGCGGTCATGTACCTGGGTCGCATCGTGGAGACTGCTCCGGTTGGTTCGCTATATGCAGATCCCAAGCACCCCTACACGCGGGCTTTATTATCAGCCGTGCCACGGCCTGAACCTCAGAGGACAAAGCGGCGGCAACGGATCATGTTGGAGGGGGACGTACCTTCGCCTGTGGATCCTCCCCCCGGTTGTCCCTTCCATCCGCGATGCTGGCATCCATTGAAGGATGAGGCTTGCACCCGGATGACTCCCATCCTTGAGCCTGCGGGAGATAATCACACAGTTGCGTGTATCAAGTTCCTTGACGATAGTGCCTCCACACTTGACAGTTCGTAAGGGTGATCTCATTATCGGATTCCCCAAACTTAGGAATCTCCCTTCTTGGGTGAAGGTCAGGAAAAGATTGGAGTATAACCACATTAGTTAGGAGGTCC
>CAUZHN010000123.1:0-5299 GCA_963579625.1 Gemmatimonadales bacterium UBA6960 | reverse complement strand
GACCCATGTACGGCTGGGTAATGAGTGCAAGCGGACCAGGCACTACGGTCAAGCCGAGCTTGTTGGCTGCCACATTGAACAGGGCGCCTGAGGACTTGATCGGCACTGGTGGTACCGGGTATTCCTTAGACATCGGAGCGACAAAGGGGGAATCCACCCGTAATCCTGAGATGCCCATCTCCCACTCTGCCTGGGTGTAGTAGGGCTCAATCTCCTCATAGGAGATGGGCCAGTCCGCCAAGCCAGTGTCGGCAATCGTACCCACGGTACTGGCTTCATTAAACTCCCACGGCAGATGGCGCCAACTGCTACCTCCGTACGTGACGGTCCCTCCCCCGACCACGCATCCGTATGAATGTCTGCCCGGATCAGCCTCTTCCCGGTCGTTCCTGCGAAAGGTGTTGCGCTGACGCGTGGGGTCGCTCAGCAACCGGTCTTCAGGACTAAGGTTGCGATTGAGCAACTCGTCCTTGATGTAATCCTGTTCGTGCCCGTACTTCCCCCAGCCTCCTTGCTCAAGAACCACCACTGAAAAGCCAGCCATGGACAGTTGCTTGGCCATGATGCCACCGCCAGCCCCGGAACCAATAACCACGAAATCAACCTCATCTTGCTGTCTGAACTGTCTCATCGCGTATTCTCCAGCACCAAGCCTATCGGCGGGGTTGGGGGAGGGCGTCATAGTAGCCGAAAGGCGGCTCGTGCTGAAGCGAATCGTCATAGCCGACAAGCTGCCACCCGACTTTGTCGTAATTGCCACCGTGTAACGGGCTCGCGAAGAAGCCGGTAATCGTATGCGTCCGGACCAGGTTGAAGAACGGCGTTTCTTCAATGGCGCTGAGTACCTGAATCTGCTGGTCGAAGGTCAGCTCCGAGAATCTGCTGGCACTCGGAAAACGCTGGTTAGTCTGTGCCTCGAGATACGAGAGGCCCTGCGTGTAATCTGCCTGGCGTTCCCGGTCGAAGGTCACAAGCGCTCTGTCGATGAACGAGACCACTCGGGCTTCGCGTGCCCCCGGCTCATGGTCGGTCGGGATGATCTGGGCGGCCATCGCCTCCACCTCGACAGCCTGCTCGGGGTTAAAAAAGGCGAAAGTGGTCGGCTGCCCTGACTGGGCCGCCGACCTCACATACTCTTCAGCTGCCAAGATGCCCGGGTAGTTGGCAGCGACCCAGACCCCGCCTAGGCCGGAAACCGACTCGATGAGAAACGAACGACGAGACTTCGCTCGAGTGCCCATGCTCTCTCCCTTCTGAATACATTCTTGGGTTACTTGGTTGCCTTCACCTGCTGTTATCCGGTACTACACCCTGTCCTCGATGTCAAGCCGTGTTCGCCGACCCGATGGGTCACTCAGCCGCGCGTTCGAGTTCTCAGGGTCCCAACACCTGGAATCTGTTTAAGGATTTCAGCTTCGGCAACTGCGACTACCTGTTCGGCCTCAAAGACGCCAAAGACCGAGGAACCGCTTCCTGAAAGCAAAGCGGGTCGGGCTCCTGCCTTCTCAAGAGCAGCCTTTACCCGGATCAGGTCAGGTCTGACCGGAAAGAGAGCTTCCTCAAAGTCGTTTTGCGCATCCGATTCTACCTCCGACCATCCCGCCTCCAAGTATGACGAGTGAAGTACACCGAGAGCGGATGGGGTTCCCCGACTCTTTCGATGAGCTGCAAACACGCCGTACGCCCACTCAGTTAAAATGGGCTCCGGGGGAACAACCAGTAGAACCTCTCTCACCTGGAGCGGACTGAGTGGAAGGATCCGATCTCCCCTTCCCCAGGCCAGTGCCCGCACTGCTCCGGAGACGAAGAACGGTACGTCGGAGCCAAGCTCCGCTCCTACTCGCATCATGTCCGAGACTGAAAGGGGCCCGTTGAGTAGATGGTTCAGGCCCCGCAGAACTGCAGCCGCATCGGAAGAGCCACCCCCGAGGCCGGCACCATGTGGCACCTCTTTTTCCAGAGCGATCTGCACGCCCGGACACTGAACATCCATCGCTTCTAGAGCAGCGCGAAACGCCTCTGCCGCTCGGACAGCCAGGTTTCGCTCGGGAGGCCCCAGGACGTCCGGCGGCACTCCTCTCAGATCGAGCGTGACCTCCGCGTCATTCCTGAGGGTTAGCTCAATTCGGTCAGCTAGTGTCAGCGCCTGTAAGACCGTCTCGATCTGATGATAACCGGAAGACTCATGGGCCAGGACCTCGAACCGGAGATTGACCTTCGCGGGCGCCTCCCCGCTCCAATCCACTGATGCACTCATTGGCTCTCCGAGGTGTGCTGACGAAGCTCCGACCCCACCGCTTTTTCCGCGTGTCCCAGCTCTGAGAACGACAGGCCCAGGCGGCTCGCATACCACAGTCCCAGGAAGGTCACCGGGAAGAATCCACCGAGGTGATATCCGAAGGCGAAAGCGAGCGTCGCCTCCTCACCCACGGCGTACACCTCGTGTAAACCGACCATGGCCGCTGCATGGAAGGAGCCAAAGTACCCTGGAGCAGAAGGGATTGAGACCCCCAGCGCAATTACGGCCTGGACAAAGAGCGCAGTAGCGTACCCTTGCTCAATCCCGAACGCACGGAATGCCAGCCAGAACGACACCCCGTTCCAGGACCAGATACCCAGAGACCAAACCAACCCTGAGAAGAAGAGTCTGGGGCTGCTTAACGATCCCAGTCCCTGAAGGAAGGAATTTGCCAGTTCTCGGAGGAATTGATGAGCCCTCCCCGGGAAGAGGGCCAACACTCGATCGGTCCATCCCATGAACGTCCCTGGAAAAGCCAGCAGAAAAACCAGGACAGTGAAGAGGAGAGCCATGACTAGGAGCACACCGACAAGCGTCGTCTCTATAGGCTCTCCACCGATCATCGCATCCGAGGGAAACATCGGGTGGAGAACCGCGACCCCTAGCAGAAGGAAGATCGCAACCGCGTCCAAGAACCGCTCGACCACGAGTGAGCCAACGGCGCCACTGACCGTAACCGGCTCAAGGCGGGCGATCGACCATGCTCTCGCGAACTCTCCCACACGCGCTGGAAGTAGGTTGTTGGCAGCGAAACCGATGGTTACGGCAGCAAAGCGGTTCGAGAGTTCGGTCTCCGGGTTGATCGGGTGAAGGAACAGCCTCCACCGAAGCGCCCTGGTTAGGAATCCGGATGTGGCTACGGCAACCGCGGCCGCGAGGAACCACCAATTCGCCCCCTGCACTTCCCTCCAGACCTCGCCTACATCAACGCCTCTCAATACCCACCAGATCAGGAGCGCACTGACGGCGAGTCCAAGGACGGCCTTCCAGTCCCACTTCACCAGTTCAGTATCCGATGGGAGGGATCCAACGCCCGGGCTCCCGAACCCGCGAGGGCGCCTCTAGCACGAGGCGCTGCATCTCCTGCACCGCTCCACTTAGACCCACGATAAGCGCGCGGGCCACTATGGAGTGCCCGATATTCATCTCCTCGATCAGCGGAAGTGCCGCTACCGGCGTCACGTTGGCATAGGTCAACCCGTGTCCCGCGTGTACTGAGAGCCCCAACCCATGAGCTGTCTCCGTGGCAGTCCGAACTCGCTCCAACTCGCGTTTATGCTCGGCGTCGCCTCGGGCGTTGGCGTATTCTCCTGTATGAAGTTCAACCGCCTCTACTCCGAGGTCCTTCGATCGCCTCAGGGACTCCTCTGTTGGGTCGACGAAGAGCGAGACCCGGATTCCTGCTTCACTCAATCGAGTCACAGCTTCATCCACCGAATGCCTCGTCTCTGCTAGACCGAGATTGAGACCCCCCTCGGTCGTTAGCTCCTCGCGGCGTTCCGGCACTAGAGTGGCCTGCATAGGCTTCAGTTCGCAAGCGATCGACACCACATCGTCGGTCGCCGAAAGCTCGAGGTTCACCCCGGTCCGCACCGTCTCAACGAGCAGACGAATGTCTCGATCTCTTATATGTCGGCGATCCTCGCGCAAGTGAACCGTAATTCCGTCCGCTCCTCCGAGCTCTGCGGCAAAGGCTGCTTGAACCGGATCCGGTTCATTGGTTCCACGAGCCTCGCGCACCGTCGCGACATGATCAACGTTCACATACAGTCTCATGAGTACCTCAGGAAGAGTTTTTCGAACCTCTCTACCACCTCTGGGTCGAGGTGTCCATGAACGAGCCCGAGCGTCCGACGTCCCAGCATAGCGTAGAACGCGGCATCCTCTGGCCCCATGGCTCTCAGATGGAGCTCCACAGTTTCCATGTCACCCCTCATGAGGGGGCCCGTCAGAGCCCTTTCGGCACCCATCTCTTGAACGTTATCCAGAGTTCCGCGGGCTAGCGCGAGAAGTGCTGCCTCCACATCATCTGGGGGGGCCCCCGCCCGTTGAAACAATCTCGCTCCGGCATCCAGCAGAGTTACCAGGTAGTTGGAGACCATCACCGCAGCCGCATGATATAGAGGGCGTCCGCTCGTGGGAATGGTGATCGGGAAACCGCCTAACTTGGCAGCAAGCCGCCGAGCCAAGGAGAGCGCTTCGGGTTCTCCGGAGATAGCGAAGAACGAGCCTTTGAATCGGTCGGGTCTGGCAAGCGGGCTGGGAATGGATTGGAGAGGATGGAAGGTCCCAATCGAGTATCCCCGGCTATGCAGAGGCGCCAGAACATCCGCTCCGAAGGCGCCAGAACAGTGGAAGGCCGCACATCCCGCCCGGGGCTCTCCCCTTCCCGCCAAGGTGGCTGCTACCTCGGGAAGGAGTGCATCTTGGACCGTGAGAAGGACAGCGGTTCCAGGGGTTATCGGAGGCTCAATCCCATATCGATATGCAGCACGGCCCTCGACGAATAACGGGTGCAGTGGCGGATCGGGATGCCGGCCACAGTAGACCAGGGACACTTCGCCCGGTGCGAAGGAGAGGGCGTGCCCCAGAGCCAGGCCAACATGACCAGGGCCGATGACGACGAGCCGTTCCATTTCGTCGAGTTGACTAGAGTTCCGCCAGGCTCACCTGGGGTTCCCTGCGCAACCGGCCGAGTAGGGATTCGGGGAGATGTGCCGTGAGGCGGATACGAGATCCGTTCTCGCATTGCTCCAAGACCTCCCCTTCGCGGTAAACCGCGGCCAACAGGGCCCCCGCCCCCGCCGGGATGTCCACCGTGACCCTAGGCAACCGAGTCCGAATTCTCGCTCTGAGTACCTGAACCAACGGCTCCAAGTCACCATTCTGAAGGGCAGAAACGAATACGGAGGGTGTCTCGTCCAAGGCCCGGACTCGGGCACGCACCACCTGTTCTTCATCGTGGGTAATCCGATCAACCTTGTTGAAAAGCAGAATCTG
>CAUZHN010000122.1:0-5669 GCA_963579625.1 Gemmatimonadales bacterium UBA6960 | reverse complement strand
CCTGCACCACGATGTACTGCTTGCCCTCATGCATGTAGGTCATGATCCCGTACTGGCCTGGGGCTGGAAGCTCGACACTGGCCAGTATTTCACCCGTCCGCTTATCGCGGGCATGAAGCTCCGAAGGGGCATCGGGGACAATCTGGGATGGGCCCGAACTGAGCGACCGGGTCGTAACAAGGAGGCTCCCGGTGACGATCTGAATAGACCACCCGTTTCCTCCCGTATTGGGGACCCCTACTCCCGCCAGAAGGGGGTGGTTTCGGATCCGCTCGGGAGTCTCGCCGACGGGTACCGACCAGACCCGCCGGCCTGTGTTCATGTTGAAGCCTGAGAGCTGGTTGTCCAAGGGCTTGAAGATCCTGAGGCCGTCGATCGTCCGTAGGACCTCGCGGCGTTCCTCAGGACCACCGCCAGGCAACCAGGCCGCCACGGTCCTGCCCGTGGTCGGGGTATGGGTCGGGACCGCGCCACCAGGACCTGGCAGCGCATACTCAGCAACGTCGATGTCCACACCGCCGGTAGGCTCCAAGAAGGATGGAGCGCTGCAGTTCCTTGCGTGCGACGCGTACATGAAACCCGTGGTCGGATCCGCTATCGGAGCGTGAGGGGTGTTCACCCCACCCAGGCATTCGACAACATTTAGAAAGTCATTGGTGTGGTTGTACGGGAGCGGTGGCACGTAGAGCCCTCCGACCCGGTAGTCGCTTAGGATCTCCATGGCCTGCTGCTTCAATTCCGGCGTGTAGTCGATCAGGAATTCGTCGGTAATCCCGCTCAAAATGATCGGGTCCAAAGGTTCCGGCAGGGTCGGATATGGTTGGGTGGGCGCCGTGTAGTTGCCAGGGACCTCCGTCTCCATGACCGGACGCTCTTCGATCGGCCAAATCGGCTCACCGGTCTCCCGGTTGAACGCGAAGACGAGGCCCTGTTTCGTGTTCTGGATTAGAGCGGGGATCTCCACGTCGTCCACTGTCAGATCCATCAGAATGGGCACCGTTGGAAGATCGTAGTTCCATTGGTCGCTATGATGGATCTGATAGTGCCACCTCCGCTCCCCGGTCCGAACGTCCAACGCAACAACGCTTCCGCCGAACAGGTTGTAACCCGGCCGGTGGCCCGTGTAGGTCTCCACCGTCGAAGCGTTCGTCACGAAATAGACGAGCCCCAGCTCCGGATCGGCGGACATGGGCGCCCACTGAGACATGTCACCCGACCACTGCCAGGCATCGTTCTCCCACGTATCGTGACCGAACTCACCAGGCCGTGGAATGATGTGGAATTTCCAGAGCAACTCTCCGGTCCGGGCGTCGAAGCCCTGCACATCCCCTGGGACGTTCTCAATCCGGGTCTGGTTGTAGCTGGCCTCGTGCCCAGCACCGACAACTACCACGTCGTTCACCACGATCGGGGGGGACGAACTCGTAACCATTCCGAGCTCTCTCGGTATCCCATGGTCCGGGTCGTAGGTCCCGCCTCCGGCCAAGTAGTCTTGCCAAGGATCCCAGTCCCCCACCAGCGTCGGGATCAGATCGACAACCCCGGTCTGGGAGAAGGACTCCAGGGGCACAGGTGACCCCCAGTTTTCCAGGGGCTGTCCAGTTTTGGCGTCGAGCGCCCAAAGGAAGAAGGCGGGAGAAATGAGATAGATCACTCCTCGACCATCCACCTCCGCGTACGCGACACCCTTTCCATAGGCCTGCCGGGGAGAACGCAGGTGCCGGACAGTCTCTGGCTCGCGGAAGGTCCAGAGCGTCTCGCCCGTGCCGGGGTCGATGGCCACCACCTGTCGACGAGTGCCGGCAATTGTGTAGAGGATCCCATCGACGTAGATAGGCCTGGACCGGAGGAAGTAGTAGGGGGTGGGGCCAAAGTTGTCACCCCTCCAGATCCACGCGGTCTCCAGGTCCCCGAAGTTGTCGGCGCTGATTTGGTCCAAGGGCGAGAAACGAGTGTGCCCAGCATCGCCACCCAGATAACGCCACTCACCGTCCTCCGTCCCAGGTAAACGCTGGGCAGAGACGGCAGATGCAATCCCAAAAAGGGCCGCTACAAAGAACACACCAAAACCGATCTGGAATCGCTTCATCATGCTTCCTCCTAGGAAGACCCAGCGCATCATAACCCCTGCGGGTCGGGGCCTCGGACGTACTTCCGAGGACGATCGTCCTCGCAGTTCTGCGGTGAGCCATCATACGACCGGCCCCCGATTGGCGACAAGGGGGGCCAGCAGACCAGCAATTGACCCCGATTTTTACCCAAGTCTGGATACTCTACTGGGTACTTGATACTTATCTGATACCATCTTCCCGTCCAAGTTGCAGGTCTTGTTGCAATACTTAGCAATCCAATACAGAGTGAAAGGTCCAGCGTCGCGAGAGGGGGATGAGTCAGGTTGGTTTTTCAAAGGATTAGATACAGGAAAATCAAGGCCACTCAGGAGATTGAGATGAGCAGTCGAAACGGATCCAAACAACGTATTACCCGGCTGGTACTGTTGACGCTAGCGCTCTTGTTAAATGGAACGATTATCCTCCACGCCCAGACACCCGAAAATCTCAATCGGCCCCCACGGGACGAGGACTATCTGTGGTGGCGTCTGCCTGATTCCGAGCAAGAGTATGCACGCATCAACGGGTATCGAATCAAGCGTCACGTTGAGGAACTCACCGAGATCGCGAGAGGCAGCAAGTCGGACGGCACCCAGCACTGGGGCTCGATCGCCGGGCAGCCGTCCCACGATCAGGTACGCCAATGGATCGGTCGTCAGTTTCAGCGGATCGGGCTCGACGATGTTCGCCATCAGGTCCACGACCTGAATCCTCAGTGGATCCCGCGTTCGTGGGATGTTTCAGTGTCGAACGGCGGGGACGCACTTCGTCTGGAGTCGGCCCACATGGTGTATGACTCACCCGGCACAACGCCCGAGGGTCTCGACCTCGAGCCGGTATGGCTCGGGCTCGGCGCGGAGAGCGATTTCATCGACCGTGACGTGAGGGGGAAAGCGGCATTCATCATCGCGCAGCCCCGACCGACGGCGCGGGGCCACTCGGGGCGAGCGGGCGGGCAAAGGGCGGTGGACCGCGGCGCCGCGGCCGTTGTCTGGGTCTTCGGGATGCAGGGGAACCCGTCCGTCCAGCCCATGGGCACCGTATTCGACGTACCGACGCTGATGGTCGGCCTTAACGACGGTGAGGCCGTAGAGCAGATGATCGGGCAGGGCCAGAACATCAGGGTGCGGATTCGGGCGGATGTCCAGGACATGCCGGGGCTTCGGGCCGGCGACGTGTTCGGGGTGCTTCCAGGCACCACCGAAGAGACCATCGTGATCGTGGCGCATTTCGACTGGTTCTTCGACGGGGGGCTCGACAACGCCTCGGGCGTAGCCGGGATGATCGCGCTGGCCGAGTACTTCGCTGCCAAGCCACAAGCCGAGAGGCGAAGGACAATCGTATTCGCCGGAACGTGCTGCCATCACGGCGGTGAGGGACTCGATGGCGCCCCCACCGGCAACCTGTGGATGATCCAGAACATGGCCTCCACCCTCGCAAGGGCAGCGCTCGTGATCAACATGGAGCACCTGTCACAGACACAGACCTATATCGCGAGCCGAGGGGGCAGAGGTTACGCGGAGCCAGACGGGCTGGTCTATTCGAACGCGATCGGCGCGCGTCGGTGGTTCGTTGGGGGTTCGGGTGACCTCGAGCGTCTCGCGAAAAAAACCTTCCAGGACTTCGGTGTGGCGCTGTACGCTGCACCTGAGCAGAACCCTGGGGGTGAGTTGGGCGCATTCCGGCCCGTGGCCCCGAGCCTCCACATCATCGATCAGATCTTCTACCACACCTCCATGGACACCGCGGAACTCGTGCCGGCCTCGGGCCTGCAGAGTGCCACCCAGGCGTTCGCTAAGATCATCGACGAGGTGAATCAGTTGGATATGGTAAACCTCAGAGATAACCTTTACCCCTGAATGAGTTAGGGACTGAGTCAGGCAGGGGGGCAAACCAGGATGGAGGAGGAGATAACCACCACAAGGGTCCGCAACTTAGACGGGTCACCTCAAGGGTAATGCCCTGTGTCGATACCCCGTCTTTGGGGGCACCACTTTCTTTTAGAGTGTTTCTCAAGAGACCCAGCAAATAATGATAAACAAGCTGCTACAAATACATCCTCAAATGGTGTAGCTCCCGGAACACCATAATTCCATCCTATAACCAAAAGAATCCATATACCAAAAATGATTTTTTTGATCATTGTTCCCCTACTCATCCTCAGTTTGAAATCAGAAAACCATTCGAACAAAACAGTGCTGGATAGCTAGGCGTGGCTGGATGCCACGAAGGGGGGCAGTTAGGTGTCAGTGTCGTCTGTCGCGAGGAGGGCGGCCCCCGTCCCGCTTACGCGATCCACGATGACATGGGCAAGGCGTACGTAATGCTCCATGGCTCGGGCCGTATCGATATCGGTGGTACGCTTGTCGATACCGCGTATGCGGTCATTCGCGCCGATCCAGAAGGCGTTGCTCCCCTGCTCGAACTTGGAAGTCCCAAGTGCGAAGCACAGCTCAAAGAGTAAGTCGAGCCAGGCAACCTGATTGGGACCGGGAGCGTATGTAACCCGCCGGTGAACGGGAGAGGGTGGGGCTCTACTGGGCGCCGACCGGCAGGATATCGACAGTCGAGTCGTGCATCCAGCCGTTGTCCTCGTCGCCGATGACGATGCGCTCACCGCGACGGATGATCTCGTGCCTGCCCTCATACCAGCGAACGATCATGCCGGTCTCGCGGAGCCCGGGCGACACCTGCACCTGAACCCATTCGCCGCGCCGGCCGATGACCGGTAGCACGGTGCCCTCAGGTACCAGTAATAGCAGGTTCGAGCCGGTGCTCGGCGCGTCGTGCACGTTGGCGTAGCTCGTCGGTACGCGCGCGCGCAGCACGGCGGCTGCTTGCTCGTGGGCTGCCATCGGCGTCGCCAGGGTTACGACAGCGGCAGCGACCGCCAGTGCCCGCGCTCCAGCGCCGAAGTGTGGTCGCCCGGGAGTAAGTGCATCGGCTTGCATACGGGATAGTACTAACGAATAATCACCGTGGTCAAGACAACTCTCAGGGCGCGAGCCGGTCACTCCCGCCGACGCTGGCATACGCAAGATGGGCTCTGCGCCCGACGAGTGCACCGGAGCGCAACCGCCAGCGCAGAGCAAAATGGAGTCTGATGATGCATCAACGAGATTCGCAAGTCCTGTGCTCCGCGTCACTGGCCGCTGCGGCCATTCTTCTATTGAGCGGCTGTGGCTCCGACTCTGCTCCGCCGCCGACGGTGCGGTCCGTCGAGATGGGTGACTACGAGGTCGTGCTCGACTGGCCCAAGCCACTACCCGACGACGATCTCTCCCACGATGGCTGGACCTGGGGGTCCGGCGCGGGGGCGTTTCCCGAAAGTCCGGACAAGGTCTGGATCGCGCAGCGCGGCGAGATCGAGCTGCCGCCGGGCGCCGAGCCCTGGATCTGCGCCTGCCTGCTCGAGCCGCGCCGCACGAACACGGGCCGGCGCGCTTACTCAGACAACGAGTATTTCTACGATATGCGCCGGCATCACATCGTGTTCGCGGTCGACAGCGAAGGCTACGCGATCGAGGAATGGCTCCAACACGACGCGTATTTCACGCC
>CAUZHN010000121.1:0-5686 GCA_963579625.1 Gemmatimonadales bacterium UBA6960 | reverse complement strand
TGGCGAGCAAGGAGATCCGCTTCCTAGGATTCGTCAACCCGCAGTTCAAGTCCGGTCTAGCGCTGACCAACCCAAGCTCGACGGAGGCCTCGGAAATCACCCTTCGGGCCAAGGATCAAGCCGGGCAGGAACCTGTCCCCGAAAAAACACTCACGCTAGCCCCCCTTCACTCCGAAGCGGGATACCTGAATGAAGAGAAGTTTCTGGGAGCGGCACTGTGAGTAACTATGAAGGAGTGGTAGAAATCAGTGTCAACTCGCCCGCCGTGGCGGCGGTCTCTTTGATCCAGGAAATCGGTACTGGAGATGTTGCCACCGTCTCCGTTCTCACCCAGAGCCATATCATCACCGCCGAAACCCACACCGCCCTTGGGATCGGGGCACTCGGCACGGATTCAGGGTGTGACGGAGGGCAAGAGCACGCACACGGTACTCCAATCGAGGGAAATTCCACAGCGAGTGTCACCATAACGAGGCGATTCGAAAACCCTCTAAGCTGATTTTGCATTCCTATTCCCTCTCCTAATGCTCAGTTTAGAGCATGTTATATAACGGAAAGTTTAAATTCACCCGGGTGCAGCCGGTTCAGCCAGGTGTCGACGGCGTCTGTCTCCCAGTGTCAGCGAGACTTGTAGAGCGCAACGAGAACTTTCTCCAAAACGAGCTATGGGCTGTTAGCGTAGGCTGATCCAGGCACAGCGACTGAGGCGGCCCAACAGCTTACGATCTTTTCGGAAGGCCGGGCGCAAGACCTGGGGGATGGTCCAGACGTACTGGCGATGATCAACCGGTTCCAGGACTTCTTCGGTGACCCACTCCACAAAGGCGGGCCACCCGCTTGGCTTGGCAGGAGGGACAAAAACATCTCGTTTTGCGGGAGAACGCTAAGAGCGCCTGCTGAGAACATCGGCCACATTTCAGACGGGCAAAACCATGGCGCGAGAGGCCGCACTCCAAGAAGCGGTCGACGGTCTTCTCCACCACCGGCCGCCAGGGTACATACTCGGCTCATAGAAATAGGGGTAACTCTCCTTGAACTCCTCCCAGTAGTCCTGCAAACACTGATAGAAGGGCGTCCTCTCGGGATGGCGGGGCCGGTAGGTTGCCGTCGGAGACATGCCCTACCGGAAACCAATGCGTCGTCAAAGCTACAAGGTCAATACTGGCACCATCTGAGAAAATCAAAGGCGATGGGTGCCGGTGAGGAGGGGAAAAGGTGGTTCGGCATAGCCGGATCGTGACTTTTCAGATGGCGGAGGTCGCGGTAAGCGAGAAGATATGGGTTGAGCTGTTGTCTCGGATCCACCGTCTAAGATGGATAATTACCTAGCAGCAAGTGCTTCTGACGAGCGGATGGAGACGTGTTTTTGGTGATAAGATTCTTGACGAAAAGCACCTGGAAACCGAAGGATTTAGAGGCCCCTTCAGCAGAAATATGAGAAAAGGTGCTTGCTCCGATGGGGCAAGCTTGGTAGCTTCATGCGGACTTCAGAGAGACTCGGATCCGAAGTTGATATGAGGAATGTCGGTTCTATGGAGCGACGTGGCTTTCTCAAGCAGTCTTTTTCGGCCCTCGCCTTGGGTGTGGCTGGCAGATCCACCCGGGGAGAACGTTCAGCTGGATCTTCCGGGGCTGTAGATCCGGCCCGGCTGCACCGGGAAGCCATCGTCATCGACACCTACGGGAGCCTCTACCTGGAAGACTTTCAAAGAGGGCACGTAGACGTCACCGTCCATGGAATCGGTGTCGAGGAACTCTTCGTGAGCGATGCCCGGGAAGGAATCATCGATCCTCCCCAGCAGGGCAAGAACATTATCGAGAACCTGTTTGACGGCCCGGAGGTGGTCAAGCGGGTCCTGCAGCGCGTCGACCAGGTGCTGCAGAGCGTGCGGCGGCACCCGGATACTGTGGAGCTGGCCCTTCGGTCCGCTGACGTGAAGCGAATAGTCCGAGCGGGAAAGATTGCGGTGATCCCCATGCTCAACGCGGGCTGGATCGACAACGATCTGGCCGTCCTGAGGATGTATCACCGCCTGGGGATCCGGGTCTTTGCGTTGACCCATATTGCTGCTTTCGACTGGGTTGACTCTAGCGGAGAGCTGAACCCGAAGTCCGGGTTGGATGACTTCGGCCGAGAGGTGGTTCGGGAGTGCAACCGGATCGGAATGTTGGTGGATGTCTCCCATGCCTCGGATCAGGCTTTCTGGGACACGATCCGTACCAGTTCTAGACCTGTCATCGCCACCCATTCCGGTTGTCGGGCTCTGTGCCGGGTGCAGCGCAACCTTACGGACGAGATGCTGCGGGCCCTGGCCGAGAACGGGGGCGTGGTGGGAATCTTCACCGTTCCCTCCTACCTGGACACCAAAGCCCTGGACGACATGATGAAGAGCAGGTTCCTCCCCGACTACTCGGACCGGGATCGGCGCCTGGCCCAGGAATTCTCCGATCCCTTCGAGCTGGCTGCCGCCATGAGGAATACGCTGGATTCACATTCCTACGTCGAGAAAATCCAGCTGCCTTCTATCGACGTTTTTCTAGACCACATCGACCATGCCGTCCAGGTGGCCGGAATCGACCATGTGGCGGTCTCCTCCGACAACGAGGGCGTGGAGGACCTGGAAGACCGATCCAAGTGGCCGAATCTGACCCGGGGTCTGGTGGAACGGGGATACAGCGATCGGGACATCCGAAAGATCCTGGGAGAGAACTTCCTCCGGGTCTGGGACCAGGCGGCCAGGCCCTGAGTTCGCTTCTTTCCTGAACGTCCTTCGGCTAGCATACGTGGAGGTCCCTGAGGGAACGTCACGCAGCTCGGACGGGTGACGGCGGCGGCGCAGTGGTTGAGCGTGAGAGGTTCGGGATAAAGCCATCGGATGTGAGTTAAATGGGGCATTAGATCCGGGGCTGTCTCATCATCCATATTAAGATCAAGAATCATGTACGGAGGAAACCGATGGTAGAACTGAATCCGAGTTGGAAGAGGAGTTTTGATGTCTACGATAGGATCAGTCGGCTGGGAGTCGATCTGGGGCAGAAGCAAGACGCAGTTCCGCCTCCAGGTGTGCAGCATATTGCCCAAGTCACCTTTACCCCCTCGGGTCTGGCCTTTCTTTCCGGCACGGTCGGTGGCATGGGAGCTGTCACCAACGAGGATGCTGAGGTCGAGACGGGGATCGAGGCGGGTCGTGAGGCGGGTATCCAGCACATCCGCTGTCTGCACTGGGGACTGCATCCTCTGGGGACGCTGAACGATGTCTGGTACTGCGTCAAATGCCTCGGCATGGTCAACTCGGCCGGCGGCGGGGTCCTGACCCGCTCACACGAGGTCGTCGACGGATACTCCAGGGTCTTTCATGACGTCTTTGGCGGACCGCTCTCTCAGTTTGCAGACGATGGCAGGGATCAATCTCTTTCAGGTTGGCACTCACGTAGTGCCGTCGGGGGGTTCGATCTGCCCGGGGGATACCGGATTGAGCCCGAGATGATCGTCCAGATCGATCCCGAGCTTGCTTTGAGAATCATCCAGGAGCGTGGCCCTCATGCCTAGCCCTGCCTAGCCGGCATTTCTCATCGCTGGTCTACTGTGTCGCCGCAATCATCCGCCCTGGCTGTGTTACGCTTCGTCGGCCTCCTCGACGTACTGCACGAGTGCGACTGCGGGGGCTCGCCACGAGTGGTCTCGGGCGCAAGCCTTGCCAGGACGGCGCTTGCGACGCCTCGCTACGACAAGCGATGAGAAATGCCGGCTAGTGCTTGAGGGAGGGAAAACGGGATCGGGACCACAAGTCGAGAAAACCAGATCTAAGTCTAGACTTTTTGCGGGTTGGTTGGTTGATTGACCTGTTCCCGTGCTCCTAGGCTCTTCGATATGCGACTCATCCCAGTCGGGAAGCCTGGGGAAGAGCAGGGGTATATGTTTGGGCCGATGAAGGGGAAGATCTATATGAACGGAAAGCCTTCGACTCCCGTGAAGACCAGGACAACCGTGCTCACAGGCCTGGTCCTGTTGGCTCTCGTGAGCTGTACCCCCCAGGAGTCGACGGCTCCAGTGGCACAGGATCCGGTGACCCGTATCCTGAAAGAGGTCACCGTCGTCGACTCCGGCGTCACCACCCGTTTCTTTCGCTTCGAGGTGGAACCGGAGCGGCCCCTGGATCCGAGAAGACTGGTGGAAGCCGGTTTCGATGTGGCCGGCCATGGGGTGGGAAGCCTGGTGGAGAGCTACCAGGTTCAGAACTTCTACACCTACCTCTACACCCAGCCTCCGCGTGGCGAAACGGTCTTTCGGGGAGTCTTCCAGGGTGCGGATTCCGTCCGGCGTTTTCTCTGGGAGCTGGACGCCCTCCACCGTGCCGTGGAGGAGCATAAGGAGGACCTGGAGATCGCCCTGACGGCCGACGATGTGGGGCCGATACGAGCAGCAGGAAAGCTTGCCTTGATCGTGGGTCTGGACACCGGAGAGGGCATCGAGGAGCTGAGCACCCTCAGGATCTTCCACCGCCTGGGCGTGCGAAAGCTGGCGCTGGTCCACGCCTTTCCCACGGCCTGGGCCGACGCCTGCTCCGGGTCGCTTGACGATGATGAACCCGGTCTCGAACCCTTCGGAGAGGAGGTGGTGCGCGAATGCAACCGTCTTGGGATCATCGTTGACGTCTCACACGCCTCGGACGATACCTTCTGGGATGCCATCCGGGCGACCAGCAAGCCGATCATCGCCTCCCACTCCG
Source organism: Gemmatimonadales bacterium UBA6960 (assembly GCA_963579625.1). GTDB lineage: Bacteria > Gemmatimonadota > Gemmatimonadetes > Longimicrobiales > Gaopeijiaceae > JAAXGI01. The sequence goes on along the minus strand of CAUZHN010000121.1, from coordinate 956 downwards.
GCGCTCGCTCCGTGGCTGACGCCGTTCGCAATCTGACCGACGATCAGCTCAAGGCCCTGGCCGAGAATGGCGGAATGATCGGGGTGGGAGCGTACGATAACTACGACCCGGCCATCTTAGATCCGGTCGCGAAGACCGGGCACTACGAGCACTATTTCAGGGTGCAGAGCTACCTCACCGAGCGGCATACGGACCCATACGAATTGGCGGTTGCTCTGCGGGACCCGGCAAAGATTCGGCAGGCTCGGGAGGAACTGGGGCTGCCGCTCAAGGAAGAACCTCAGATCTCACGGGACGCGACGCTTGCCCGAACCCTAGACCACATCGACTACATCGTGAACCTGATCGGTATCGATCACGTGGGCATCGGGACGGACATCGACATGCGCGGAGAAGACTACATCGAGATCTGGCGCTACCTGACCCAGGGACTACTGGACCGGGGCTATAGCCGAGAGGATATAGAGAAGATCCTGGGGGAAAGCTTCCTGCGGGTTTTCAGGGCAAATAGTCCTTCCGAATGAAGTGTCGCGAAAGCTGACCGATGACCGTGTACAATCGGCCCGACGACTGAACGTCCTGCATTGATCGCCCGGAAACTTTTTCCACGCGTCATAGACTCCTTGATACCTGTGCCGCAATCTGTAGGATCGGGGGGCAAACAATCGATTCTGTGGTGGTCTTGGTTCCGTGCTCGGCGTGAAGGGGGGACAGATGATGACGTTTCTGAGATGTAGTGTTGGCTGTTTATTACTGATCTCGAGTCCGCTGGTGGCCGCCACGGGTGCTCCTCCCGCAGCCATTCCCACGCTAGCCCCAAAATAAGCGCAATTTAAAAAACAGGACCGTTTCCCGGCTCCTAGGAGTCATTTTGGAGGCCCGCATTCTAAGTTTATGCACCAAGCCACTCAGAACTCGGCTCGGCTGTTGCGGTACTGCCCGCCGATCGCTTATGA
>CAUZHN010000120.1:0-5794 GCA_963579625.1 Gemmatimonadales bacterium UBA6960 | reverse complement strand
TACTTGATCCCGTAGCATATCCGGACGGGGGCCCATTAGGGACGCGAGCGGCAGCGTGGGAACGAGCGGCCGCTCTCTTCGGTACGGCCATCGCGGGAGGCACCGCGGACATTAAGAACGCCGGGTACGTGGGGCGCGCGAGGGCCAACCTTAATCTAGGCAACATGGCAGCCGCCATCGCGGACGCGGCTTTGGTTCCGGAAGGATTCCAGATGCTGGCGACCTATAGTGAATCGCCGTACCGTCGCGTTAACAAGATCTCGGAGCGGAACATCGAGGGTACGTCCATCTTGCCGCATAGGGATTGGATGGGAAAGACGATCAAGGCGGACGGAACGCTCACGAAGGACGATGGTACAGCGGATCCGAGGGTGGAAATCAAAGCGGGCGTGGAGTTCGGAGGTCGCGGCTTGATAGACATGCGGCATCAGCAGAAGTACCTGAAACGGAATGATCCAATTCCTTTCGCTACTTGGCGTGAAGCGCAGTTGATCATCGCCGAGGCGTCACAAGGAACTACGGCTGTTGAGAAGATCAATCTGCTGAGGTCGAACAGTGCCGGGCTCCCCAAGAATGTCGACAGCACCGCCTGGCCGCTTACGGCATATGCTGGCGGCACCTCCGCTGCGGAGGTCACGGAACTCGTACGTGAAGAGCGACGTCGGGAGCTTTGGTACCAGGGTGTTCGGCCGGGCGACAAGATCCGGTGGGCTGAGGCTTTCGAGATGACCAGCGAATACGGAACGGCACTAGGAGCCGGCGGTCCGCTGATGACTTCATTCCTTGAGGTCGCGTCGAACCCGAACGTTACGCAGAAGTGCCCATAACAGGGAGTTAATAAGGCGATTTCCTAGGGCCCCGTGCGCACAACGCGCGCGGGGCCCTAGTTTTCTTTACTAGGTTCGCTCAATGGTCTGGTACTTCAGCATCTAAACCTTGAATGGGCCCCCATCTCGTCAACATCAGAGGCTAGCCGTGAACAATCGCATTGGGTCTGGTGCCAGGATAATTGTCCCGGTCGTGCTCCTGTGGACGGTGGTACTCACTAGTTCCGTCATCGCACAGGAACGGGGTAACCCGGAAGGTGAGTGGCGCTATTGGGGGGCGGATGCCTGGAGCACACGATACTCGCCGCTCGAGCAAATCAACCGAAATAACTTCGAAGACCTTGAAATCGCCTGGACTTGGCGCGGCGACAATTTTGGGCCGACGGTGGACTTCATCCTTCGAACGACACCGATCTATGCAAACGGGATGCTCTACGGGGTGGCTGGCCGAAGCCGAACGGCGGTTGCTATCGACCCGGGAACGGGCGAGACGCTATGGACGTACCGTGAGCCGCGCACCACGAGGTGGGAGCGGTCCTCTCGGCAGAGCCACGGAAAGGGTGTCGCGTATCACGAGGTGGATGGCCGCGGTGTGATTTACCTCGTGACTCCTGCTTTTTTCCTCCATGCTATAGACGCGCAGACCGGACTCCCTCTCGAGGGCTTCGGTGATCCGGTGCCGCTCGAAGGATTCGGCGAATATGGCACGGTAGATATGCTCGCCGATCTTGGCCATCCCTACGACCCGGATTACGGGATCCCCGAAACTATCGGCTTCATCACGAATACGTCGCCACCGATCGTCGTGAACGGTGTGGTGGTAGTCGGAAACTCCAACCTGACCGGTCGACTAGATCCCAGGAGGGAGAACGTGCCAGGCGACATCCTGGCGTATGATGCCAGGACTGGGGAGCACCTCTGGAAGTTCAACGTAATTCCTCGTCCCGGAGAAGTCGGACACGATACCTGGGAGAACGACGCCTGGGAGTGGAGTGGCAATGCCAACACCTGGCCACCGCTCTCGGCAGACCCGGAGCAGGGTATCGTGTATGTGACCACCGATGCACCTACGAACGACTACTTCGGTGGTCACCGCCCCGGGGACAATCTTTTTGGAAACAGTGTCATAGCGATCGATGTGCAAACGGGAGAGCGTGTATGGCACTTCCAGGCGATCCACCACGACATCTGGGACCGCGATTTCCCACTTCCTCCCCAGTTGCTAGATGTGACTGTGAACGGGGAGAGGATCCCTGCTCTCGTACAGAGCTCGAAGCAGGCTTTCATCTACGCCTTCAATCGGGTAACGGGCGAGCCAATCTGGCCGATCGAGGAGAGGCCCGTTCCTCAGACGAAGGTTCCTGGCGAGCAGACATCTCCAACACAGCCGCATCCCACGCGACCGGCTCCCTACGAGATGCATGGGCTCACCGAGGATGATTTGATCGATTTCACCCCTGAGCTGCGGCAGCAGGCGCTCGAGCTCTTATCTGACTGGGATTATGGACCGTCCCTATATACACCCCCGTTACATGCAGTCAACCCGGAAGGTTTAAAGGGTGCGGTGTTCTGCCCAGCGGCTGGAGGCGGATCTAACATCCCTGGGGGCACGGCTGCAGACCCCGAAACCGGGATCATCTACGTCGCGTCAGTGAAGACGTGTAGTGCGTTCACACTTGTGCCCGGTATAGAACGGGACCAGGAATTGACCGGTCAGTCCGGTATCACCCCGGTGGAGTGGACGCATGCGCCGGTGCCTGGGGGGCTCGGCAACATCCAGGGTATCCCATTCTATAAGCCCCCTTATGGCCGTATCACTGCCATAGACATGAACACGGGTGAGCACCTCTGGTGGATTCCTAATGGGGACACCCCAGATCGCTTCACGAATCACCCGCTTCTCCAGGGGGTCGACCTACCGAACACTGGTCAGACCAGCCACGCGACCGCAATGGTGACGGGGAGTCTCTTGATGTACGGCGAGGGGCGGGGCGGGCTTCCACGCTTCCATGCGGTGGATAAGGTAACCGGAGAGCGCGTGGGAACCGTCGAGCTACCAGCTACAACGGACACGGCACCCATGACGTTCATGCATGATGGAGTACAGTACATCGTAACAGCCGTATCGGGTGGGGGCCTCCCCGGGTCGCTTATCGCGTTGCGGCTTCCCTGAACTCAGACTATAGGGTGTCGTGAATGATGAAAAGCCGGGATCTATTTATGACAAGTGCAGTCTTCTTGGTGCTAGCTCTTGCGTCATGTACACCTGTGGAACGGGACAGCCAGGAAAGCTCAGAAGTAGAGATCACGCCCTACGCCAGTGCGGGTGTTCAATTCGAGTATGAGGGGACCGTAATTCATGTAGATCCATGCGGATTCGAGTGCCGCCGAGGCGACTACTCTAACGCTGCTCCAGCGGACGTGATTTTGATCACTGACACCGCAGGTGACCACCTCCAACCGGATCTCATAGCGCAACTTCGCAAGCCCGGCGCACCGGTTGTGGTCGCATCCCTTCCTGAAGACTCGAGAGATGAGCCTGGTCGCGAGCGCCTCTTGGCTGTACCGGACCGAACCGTGATGAATAACGGCGATGAGATGACGTTTGCGGGCATAAACATTGAAGCAGTGCCAATGTATGATCTGCTACCAGGAGACCCCTTCCATGCGAGGGGAGAAGGCAATGGATATGTCCTCACCTTCGGGAGTACGAGAATCTACGTTTCGGGTGTTACAGAGTGCGTGCCTGAGATCCAAACCCTGACAGATATCGATATTGCCTTCATGCCGCTGAATCTGCCGAATGGAAGAATGGAGCCGCTCGTCGCTGCAGATTGTGTGAAGACCATCCGACCTTCAGTTGTGTATCCGTATCATTATCGGGAGCTACCGCTTGACGAGTGGATCGAGGCTCTGAGTGGAGAATCGGATATCGAAATTCGCCTCCATAACTGGTACCCCTAGCCACGGGGCTTCGTGAATGATGACAAGGCCGGATCTGTTTACGATAAGCGCAGCGCTTTTAGTGCTAGCTCTTGTGTCATGTACACCTGGGGAAGGGGATAGCCAGGAAAGCTCAGAAGTAGAGATTACGCCCTACGCCGGTGCGGGTGTTCAGTTCGAGTATGAGGGGACCGTAATCCATGTAGATCCATGCGGATTCGAGTGCCGCCGAGGCGACTACTCTAACGCTGCTCCAGCGGACGTGATTTTGATCACTGACACCGCAGGCGACCACCTCCAACCGGATCTCATAGCGCAACTTCGTAAGCCCGGCGCACCGGTTGTGGTCGCATCCCTTCCTGAAGACTCGAGAGATGAGCCTGGTCGCGAGCGCCTCTTGGCTGTACCGGACCGAACCGTGATGAATAACGGCGATGAGATGACGTTTGCGGGCATAGACATTGAAGCAGTGGCAATGTATGACCTACTGCCAGGTGAACCCTTCCATGAGAAGGGAGAAGGCAATGGATATGTCCTCACCTTCGGGAGTACGAGAATCTACGTTTCGGGTGTTACAGAGTGCGTGCCTGAGATCCGAACCCTGACAGATATCGATATTGCCTTCATGCCGTTGAATTTGCCGCATGGAAGAATGGAACCGCTCGTCGCTGCAGATTGTGTGAAGACCATCCGACCTTCAGTGGTGTATCCATATCATTATAACGAGGGACCGCTTGACGAGTGGGTCGAGGCTCTGAGTGGAGAATCGGATATCGAGATTCGTCTCCATAATTGGTACCCCTAGTCCTAGGGCCTGGGCCGCACAAGGTCGATTGTAAGTGACCGGCCACTGATCATTGCTTGGTGGGAGGTGAAACAATGCGATACGCGGTCAAAGGACACAAGAACTTGAGGCTTCAGTCGCTAGTTCTTCTCCTGCAGCTGGCTTTGATTTCATCCGGCTGCGCGGGTATGACTACGGGGGCTGGTCCGCGCAGATCTTTTAACTCGGTTTCGGGAGATGAGCTCCGCGACAGCGCTTCCAACAACCTCTATCAAGCATTGCAGGACCTACGGCCTCAGTGGTTCCGGCCCCGTCCTAGAGCCTCCATATCGTACGAGAGGGCTCAAGAACCGGTAGTGTACGTGTCCGGGGTCAGGGAGGGATCGCTTGACACCCTCCGAGGGCTGGATCTTTTAGATGTTGTCAGCGTCGAGTTCATCGACCCCCTCGATGCTTCGACTCGTTATGGAACAGGGCATTCTGGTGGAGTGATCTCGGTCGATATGAACCGCTTTTGAGATGTAGGCGAGATGCCTATCTTTGAGTATCGTTGTTCTGCGTGCGGAGATGATTTCGAACAGTTGGTACTGAAGTTGTCCCCCGTACCCAGGTGTCCCTTCTGCGGAAGCGTAGAGCTCGACAGGGTCATGTCGATATCATCGGTGAGCTCCGACGGTACGAGAAGGCGTGCGGTCCACGACATCCGGGCCAGGAATCGGGCGCTCAGAAAGGATCACTCCCACGAGGAAGTGAAGCGGATCGAATCGCATGCGCGAGATCACGACGACTAGCTAAGATTGACCAACAAGGGGTAACCGGGATGAGCCTCAACTGCCAGAATGGGCGAATTCGGAAGATGACGGGACGCAGCCGTAGGGCTGGCCACGCCTCGGTAGTCGCGCTCATTTTCGGAGGTGGAGTCGCGATGGCGGTGATGGGCGCTCAGACATCGTCGGCTCACGTCGCACTCGTGGGGCCGGATACGTCCTTCCCTATTCAAACTGATCTGGAGGATGTTCGCGAGATTCTGGAATCCTACTGCGTCGTGTGTCACAACGAGACTCTCCGGACCGGTGGATTGGCGCTCGATGCTTTGGACTTAGAGAACCCAGGAGCGGCCGCAGACAGGTGGGAGATGGTCGTACGGAAGCTTCGAACGGGTACCATGCCACCGGGAGACGTGCCGAGACCCGATCAGTCCAGCTATGACCTCGTCGCAAGCTGGCTGGAGACAGAACTC
>CAUZHN010000119.1:0-5831 GCA_963579625.1 Gemmatimonadales bacterium UBA6960 | reverse complement strand
GCCCTCTTAACGATCTTTGCGGGGCTTGTCATCGGCTCGTTCGGATGCACCCGAGTTACCCTACCACACACCTCACCTGCGCCCGTGCCCGAGGTAGAATTTCTAGAGGAGGAAAGCCAGCGCACCATTGGAGGTCTCTTGCCGGCAGAAGCCAGCCTGTCAATCGGGGATGTTGGGACCCTCGAGTGGCCGGTCGAAGGGACTCTCATATACCCCTTTGGCGTCCAGCAACGCGCGAACGGTACGGTCCTCCGCTGGAACGGAATTGGTATTCGGGCCCCCGTGGGCACCCCGGTGAGGGCGGTACGTGGGGGTATGGTTGCACTCGCTGGCCTGTTCGAAGGATATGGTCCATCTGTTATTGTGAGCCATGGGAGTGGATATTACACCCTCTATCTCTACCTCGAAGACATCGGAGTAGTACAGGGACGAACAATCGAAGTAGGCGAGGTCGTGGGAACCGTGGGTGGAGCGGAGACACCAGAAGGCCCAAGGGTCGAGTTCCAGGTGCGAGTTCCAATCAATGGGGGTGCCCCTCAGGCGGTCGATCCGGTGCGGTGGCTCCGACCACGTGAGGTCGGTCGGTGACGCTCCACGAACTCAAGGGACATGAACGAGTAAAGAGTAAGGTCATCCGAGCCTTCCTAGAGTCCAAGCTTCCGAGGGTATTGCTGCTCTACGGGCCTAAGGGAATCGGCAAACAGCGGCTCGCCCTCTGGATCGGCCAGCTACTGCTTTGTGAGATGGCAGAGGCCTCGGGACCCTGTGGAGATTGCCGTGGGTGCCAGATGTCGCTGCGCCTTGAGCACCCTGACCTACTCTGGTACTTCCCTATCAAGCGTCCCCCCTCCAAGGGATCCCGAGAGCGTGACCTGGAGGCGCTTGAGGAGGTGCGCTTAGAAATCATTACACAGACACGAGAACAGCCGCTCAGACCCTCCTGCTCGGAAGATCCCCTTGGGCTGCACCTCGGCACGGTCCGAAACCTGAAGAGAGAGGTGGCCAGAGGACCGGGAATGGCGCCCCAGAGGGTGTTCCTGTTGACGGAAGCCCAGGAACTCGTGTCGCAGGATGCCAGCCCCGAGGCAGCCAACGCTCTCTTGAAACTTCTGGAAGACCTGCCGCCGAACCGCTGGTTCGTCCTGACATCGTCTGAGCCTGGTCGGCTCCTTCCTACCGTCCGATCTCGGACAACAGGCCTGTACATGCCTACGCTCTCGGGTGTCCAAGTACGTGAGTTCCTCGCCAGGCATAGCGACGCCTCAGAAACCGAGATCGAGAAGGCAGCCAGCCTCTCCGGAGGTGCGATAGGAAGAGCACTGGGCTACCTTCCTTCCGACAAAGAACCGGGCCCGCTAGAGCGAATCCGACAAGAGGCGTTCCACCTTCTTCGCGCCGCTCTCAGCCCCCAACCGGCAGAGAGATTGGCTCGTTCGCTTTCGTACCCTACGGCGGGAGCCCGGGGCCTCCACGAAACCCTCTCCTCACTCGAGTCGTGGCTTCGTGACTTGGCCGCGCTAGCGTCCTCAGCTGATGCGCCCGTTCTGAACAAGGATGCTCGAAAGTGGCTATCAAAGACGGTCGCTGAGGGTTCGATTGATCCGGTACGGGTGGCCGAGTGCATCCGATACGTTGAGGACTCCCGAAACCTGGCCGCCGGAAACGTTAATCCACAGCTCATTTTTAGCCAGTTGCTTTCCGATCTCCACGCCGGGTTGCGAGCGCCAACCCTTTCGTTAGCCGACGAGGTATCATGACTGATGCACAGAAGGACACCAGTGCCCTCACCCATCTGGATGTGGAAGGCCGACCGAAGATGGTTGACGTCTCCGAGAAAGCAGCCACGACCCGCTGGGCAACTGCAGAAGGTTCCATCCGCATGTCGGAGAGCACTCTGGCAAAGCTGATCGAGGGTGGACCCAAAGGGGATGCTCTCCGTGTTGCTGAACTCGGCGGAATCCAGGCGGCCAAGCGCACCAGCGAACTCATCCCGCTGTGCCACCTCCTTCCGGCTGTGTCCGTGGGGATAGAGGTGACGCCCGATCTAGATCTTCCCGGACTGAAGGCCCGAGCAATTGCACGAGTCCAGGGATCGACCGGAGTAGAGATGGAAGCGTTGACCGCCGTCTCAGTGACCCTGCTCACACTCTACGACATGGGGAAGGCGATCGATCGAGGAATGATTATCGCGGACATACGTCTGACTGGGAAAGCCGGAGGCCAAAGCGGGGTTTGGGGAGCAAGCAACCTCACCTGACACTGGTCTCATGCCGAAATGATCAGCTGTCCTCGATTTCCTCCGCTTGCAGTCCTCCTCGTAGTGGAGCAGCCGAAAGAGGGACGATCACACTCATCCTAATCTGGAGCCGGCGCGGGTCTACGTGCCGATTAGCATCGGTCAGCTCCGACACTGAGATGTGATAGCGCCTCGCTATATGGGTGAACGTTTCACCTTCAGAAACCACGTGTTCATAGAAACTGAGACGTTCATCGGGGGGGATGGACGGAAAGTTCCTCTCGAAGTGCTGGCCCAGGCCGGCGGGCACGCGCACCGTCCGAGTCTCACCCACTGGCGTGTATCCGCGAAGATACTGTGGATTCAGCTCGCGGATACCCTCTTCCGGAACCTGAATAGCCTTTGCAACAACCTCCAGCGATGTCGCGTCAGGCACTGTGATTTCGTCGAAGGTCATCGGGTCCGGCTCTGTGACCGAAAACCCGTATTCCCCGGGGTCACCCGCTAGGGCGGCAGCTGCCAAGAAACGAGGTATGAACTCCCTGGTTTCGCGCGGAAGGTAGCGACGGGCTTCAAGGAAGCGCTCATCTCCCTCACCAGCCATACCGGGGCCGGAACGTTTTAGGGCTCGTCGGACTCGACCGGGACCACCGTTGTAGGCAGCGAGGGTCAAAAGCCATGATCCGAACTCATCGTAAAGGCCCTCCAAGTAGTCCAGCGCGGCAACGGTGGACGCAACGGGATCCCGTCGATCATCTACGATCGAGTTGACCGTCAATCCAAGCTCTCGAGCGGTAGGATGCATGAGCTGCCACAAACCGGTTGCCCCAACTGGACTCACGGCTACGGGAGAGTAGCCACTCTCGATAAGAGGGAGGTAGCGAAGGCTTTCCGGAAGACCTCGGGCGTTGATCTCTCGCTGCACCAGAGGATCGTAGCGACGCATTTGCGCAAGGTAGCGCTCGAAGGACTCTACCTGTTTCGTCGTCCACTGTACCACCCATAAGCTGATCGCTTGCCGGAGGATTGGATCCGAGGACACGGGAGAGTGGAGGATCTCATCGATCCCCTCGATCTCGATGTCTGGGAGCGGAACCGCTCGCAGCGGGCCGACCAACCTAGGCGGGGCGGACAAATCGTGGAGCTTTGCTCCGAGAAAGTTTACACGTTGAACGACCGAGGGAGTCACCTGATGGCTGCCTGCCGTCTGGCAGGACGAGAGGGTCAGCGCCGTCAGGACAAGCGATAAGGCCACGAACAATCGCGGAGGACATCGCCTCTTCATCACTCGCCGACCCCCCGGGGAAACAAACTGCAGCTCTCTCTCTGGGCACACTACGGACTGCGGGCTAATGGACATGACAGGCAGTATCAAGATCCGCCTCAACTCGACCCTAGGCTCGTAAGGTAGGGCACCAGCTACAGCTGGCAGTTCGGCACATAAAGATCTTTCATATATATAAGTCATTGTATAAAAACCATTTAAATGACTCCCCAGCACCGTCCATTATGATGACAATTATCAATACCACACACACGGGCCAGAACAAATCAGACTGCTAGTGGCATTCATCTCACTGCTGACCCCCCTTCACCGCCATCGTGGGCGGGCACTCGTACGAGCTGGGCACACACCACTACCACCCCGATAGTGAGGCGGTTCCCACTCCGCAAGAGCGTCGATCACGGACTATCGGAATCACGGACTATCGGACTTTATTCCTGATAAACTTTCTGCAGGCTAGTCCCACACCACTTGCAGTGCTGGGCATCGGGATCGTGGTCCAGCCGGCCACACCCAGGGCATACGGGACCATCTTGCGACCGTGCGGAGTACACAAACTCCGCGGTCACGATCCCAGTCGGAATCGCAATGATGCCATACCCCATGATCATCACGACGCTCGCCAGGATCTGGCCCCATGGAGTCTGAGGTGTGATGTCGCCGAAGCCCACAGTCGTGAGCGTGACAACACCCCAGTAGACGCCACGGGGGATGCTGGTAAAACCGTTTCTGGGCCCCTCGATCAGGTACATTAAAGAGCCGATGATGACGGTGAAGGTAAGGACGAACAGGACGAAAACGGTGATTTTGTACTGGCTGGCCCTCAGCGCCCGGACCAGAGTGTGGGCCTCCCTGATATAGTGCGCCAGCTTCAAGATGCGGAAGACCCTGAGCACTCGCAGGATTCGCACGACTGGGATGACCTGCCCCCCCGCGAAGAGTACTGAAATATAGCTTGGAAGCACCGCCAGCAGGTCAATGAGGCCCAAAGGGCTTTTCGCATAAGTACGCGGACGCCCTACGCACCAGAGGCGAGCCACGTACTCGACGGTGAAGAGCAGGGTGAAGAACCACTCCGCTCCCCGGAGCAGGCTAAAGTACTCCGTACGAATGGAGGAGACGCTCTCAAGCATGATCACGAGAACGCTGGCAAGGATGGCGACGATCAGTACGACGTCAAAAATTTGGCCCGGTCGAGTCTCGTGGCCAAAGATGACCTCATACGTACGATGCCGGACTCGGGAGGCCTCGACGGGGGGGCGAAGGGGGCTCGCGTCACGCATGGATTTCAGCCTCTAGCGTAATTTTACTCGTAATGCGATCCATAACCCTCCGCCCTCGATCCCGACCAACACACAGCTCTTATCGGATTATAATTACCAACATCACCCACCATATTACCCGCACAGCCTAGGAAAACTCGCTCTTTTAAGGGCATCCATCCACCGCTTATCCCTCTTTCATCCCCGATGGGGAACGTATACTGGCACAGGCGACACACATCGAACCTCTCTTCGCTCTCGCCGGTCAACCCCCCAGTACCGGGCACCCCCCCCCCTTTAGGGCCACATCCTCTGAATCAATAAACAGAGTTTCACTCGTCCGATTAGGCTAGTACGTTGAGAGAGCATTTCTGGTGGAGGATAGTTCGATGAAGAGAACCCTGCTGCTCGCTCTCGCTCTGATAGCGGTCGGGTGATCACCAGAGGCGATGGTCGTACAGTCTATGAGGGGACGAAATGAAGATCTCACGTCGACATATGCTCAAGATCAGTGCTGGAACGGGGGCTGCCGCCCTGCTGCTGCGTGAGTTTCCGGCCCTTGCTCAGGAACAGCCGTTACTCGTGCGCTCTATTCCCTCTTCGGGTGAGGAGATTCCCGCAGTGGGTCTCGGTAGCGCGCGCACGTTCAGTGTGGGTGCTTCGGGCGAGGAACGAGCTCCTTTGAAAGAGGTACTGCGACTATTCCACGAGATGGGGGGACGCTTCTTCGATACGGCTCCGACTTATGGGAGTTCGGAGAGCGTCTCCGGCCAGCTTATTCAGGAACCTGGAATACAGAATGACCTCTTCTTCGCCACAAAGATTTCAACAGGTGGTGGCATGCAGGCAGGTATTGATCAGCAGGAGACGTCCCTTCAGGACTGGGGACGAGACAGCATCGACTTGAATCAGGTACACAACTTAAGGGATACCGAACTTCATCTGAGGACCATCCGACAAGCGAAGGAAGAAGGTCGTACACGCTACGTCGGCGTAACCACCTCTTTCGGACGACAGTACGAGCAGATGGAGCAGGTGCTCCGGACTG
>CAUZHN010000118.1:0-5984 GCA_963579625.1 Gemmatimonadales bacterium UBA6960 | reverse complement strand
GACCGATTGGAATTGAGCCGCGACGGGGAGGGGAGAAAGGGCTATCGCGAGCAGGATCAGAGAGCGACGCATCGGGCACCTCATTGCGAGAGGTGGGGGAGGCCATGCGCAAACTGCTTAACTGCGGCGCATCGCGCCATTCCTGCTTCGTCGAGGATCGGTTCCTGGGCAGGACGGGGCCAGTCACGTTGGGTGAGGTCGTTCTGGGCACGCACATTCCCTTGCTCGGCGGCCAGTCGATACCAGTGTGCCGCCTCCGCATCAATCCCCTTGGGGATAACTGCTAGAGCGAGCACGAGAAGTAGGGCTTTTTTCATGAGCAGGTCAGTAGCTCGCCAACTCGCCCACCTCGGCCTCGACCGCTTCGAGAACATCGAGGTTCTTCACCGCCGCACGCATGGCGTTGTGGTCAGTGTGGAGGGGGCGATCCTCATCCAAGTATTCGACGTGGAGGCGGACCGCGGCATGCGCGGCCCTGGTCCCCCTCCCCGGAGTGTAATCACGGAGATCGAGACCCTGTGCAGCAGCGATCAGCTCAATGCCAAGAATGCCATACGCCAGATCGAGTATCTGCCGAGTCTTGAGCGCGGAGTTCATCCCCATAGAGACAAAATCCTCTTGATCCGCAGCCGCCGGAATCGACTCGAAGTAGGCGGGTGCGGAGAGCATCTTCTGCTCGACGATTTGCGTGTCCGCAGTGTACTGGCTCAACATTAGACCCGAGTACATCCCCGCACCTTCGGTGAGAAACGGCGGGAGACCCTCGCTCAAGGCAGGGTTGGTCAGCCGATTCATCCTGCGCTCCGAGAGTACACTCACCATGGTGACGACCGCACCGAGGGTGTCGATAGGAAGGCTCACCGGAGTACCCTGGAAATTCGCGCCGGTCAGCACGATCCCGTCTTCCGGAAGGAAGATGGGATTGTCCCCAACGCCATTGGCCTCGATCTCGATTTGCTCTCGGGTCCAACGCATTTGGTCCCGGGCCGCACCGATCACCTGTGGGGTCGATCGCATGCTGTAGGCGTCCTGTACCTTCACGGACTCTTTTCCAGTCAGAAGGTCCGAACCCTCGACGATTCTCCGAAGATTGGAGGCACTCGTCATGGCTCCCCTGAAACCACGTAGCTCATGTACCCGGGCATCGTACGGCTTCATGTTCGCCTTCAACGCCTCGAGAGACATCGCGGCAGCGATCTCTGCCTGTTTGAGCCACCGCTCGGCATCGTACACCGCGAGGGCCCCGATCCCGTTGAGGACATTCGAGCCGTTGATCACGGCGAGTCCGTCCCTGGCCTTCAGGCCTGGAACAGCAATACCCGCGCGGTCCATCGCCACACCGCCCGGGAGTCGCTCATCCTTGTAGAACGCTTCCCCTTCTCCCATCAGCAAAAGCGCTACCTGGCCCATGGGTGCCAGATCTCCGCTGGCACCCACCGATCCTTTCGCACACACGACCGGAGTCAGGCCCTTGTTGAGCATTTCGATGAGGGTATGCGTGATCTCCAACCTGCAGCCAGAGTGGCCGTGAGCATGCACGTTGGTTCGAAGTAGCATAGCTGCACGGATATGATCGACCGGTGCAGGCTCACCGATTCCGGCGGCGTGATTGTAGATCAGGTAGCGCTGGAACTGCCGGATCTGGTCATCATCGAGCACGACCTCGGAGAACTCCCCAATCCCGGTATTGACGCCATACATAATCTCGCCAGCCCCGAGACGCTCTTCGATGAAGCCCCGACAACGCTGGATACGGGTGACTGCATCTGGGTGGAGCGCTACCTTCTCGCCGCGACGTGCGACTGCCTCGATGTCCTCGATGGACAGAGATGAGCCCGTGATCTGGATCGCCACCGGAGTCTCCTCGCAATTGCTCGGGTCTGGATATGAGAGCTGAACCCGAGCGTGAACGCTCAGTCGCTCCCACCCACCCCGCTGCAACCATGTACTCCCGGTCCGCGTAGAACAAGTATGTGATGAGGCCGAGGCCGACGCCAGCTTTCCCACTCAGACGCGCAACTCAGGACGAGCAAAACACTGTCGGTAGGTGCGCTAGGAGGGCCGAGCCGGTAGAGGGGGGGGACTGGTAGCCTGACAGCGGCGTGTGGGCTAGCAGCAGACCGAAGGCGTCATTGGATTGGAGCCTAGCTGAGTGAGAATTCCCCTCGTGACCCGCTCCCGGTTTCTTCAGCTCATTGAGGATCAAGTCGTATCCGGGCGTATTAGCGGCCTGGGATGGGGTGCAGATTCCATGGCCGCACACCTTTAGCAGCACATTTTCCCTACCACGTCCACGACGCATCCACGGCTTTGACCGCCAACCCCAGCGCCTCGTGCTCGCGGTCCCGGCGGTCCGGCGCGTGGGCGGCCGGTGAGCGATGGCTCTGCACGACGATCACGAGTTCGCGAGAAGGGATGATGTACGTGCTCTGGCCCCCCGCGCCCGAGGCGTTGTAGGTGTCCGGGGGGAGGCTGGGGATCCGGCCGCCGCGCCCGGACTCGTCCGCGCTGTTCAGCCAGAAGAGGCCGCCGTAGTACGGGCGATCCCACGCAGGAGCCGGTGAGCTCACGAAGTCCACGAACTCCTCGGTCAGCAGACGCCTTCCGTTCCACAGGCCTCGCTGGAGGTACAGGAGGCCGAACCGCGCCCAGTTCCTGGCCGTCCCGAAGTTGTAGCCGGTGAGGAGGAAGTTGCCGTACGGGTCGGTCTCCAGAGTGAAGCGGCGAATCCCGATTTCGTCGAAGAGAGAGCGCTGCGGCCACGTGAGGTACTCCTCGCCGAGCTCGTTCTCCACGGTGCGCCGGACGATGTATCCGAGCGTCCACGGATCCGAGTTCCGGTAGCGGCCCACCGTGTTGGACGGAAACTCGGCGTCCCGGCTCACCGAGAACGCGAAGGCATCGATGGGCGCCACGTAGCCCAGGCGATGGTCCACCTGCCCCGGCACGAACGAGCGGGCCAGCTGCTCCGGAGTTGCGCCCGTGTTGCTGAAGCGGAGGCCGCTCGACATGCGCAGGAGGTCCGCGACCCTGATGGCCGCGCGCGGGTCCCCGTCCGTGTTCTGCCACGCGGGCACAGGAGCGGGTTGCCACAGCTCGAGGTTACCCATCTGGATCAGGCGCCCCACGAGGGTGGCGGTCATGCTCTTCGCCATCGACCAGCTTTCGAGTTGCATGTCCCGGTGCGCGCCAGTCCCGTACTCCTCGGCCACGATCCGTCCCCGATGCACCACGAGGAACGCCGCACGATTGTCGTCGGGGTTTCCGAAGAAGACGCCGACCGCCTCGGCGAGAAGCTCGGCATCGACATCGTCCGCCATCGGCTGGTCCGGGAGCGCGTCGCCCATCGGCCACGGAGTCGAGGCCGCGTCGGGAAGCGCGCTCGTGACCTCTCGAGGCGTGAAGAAGACGCCGTCCGTGTGGTCCGGGAGGATCACGCATCCCTGGTCGCCGAAGTGACGTGCCCGAGCTTCGACGCCTCCGTACGAGGCGGTGACGATGCGACGCTCGTCATCGACGGCGAACGCGAGGCGACCACTCTCGTAGTCTCTGACCTGCTCATCGGTCCACAGGACGCTGTTGTACAGCGCCTCCTCACGCACCCGCCCGGAAACCCAGATCCCCGAACAGAAACGCTTCGCAGGGCCAGTGAGGGTCAGGTAGGTCGGGGGGCCGCTCGGCCGCGCGACCGCGGCGTCGGGAGTCCCGCCGTCGGATGCACCTGCATTCGCATCGCCACAAGCCAGGGTGGGAACAACGACGAGCGTGACGAACGCGAAGGGAACGAGCGGTCTCATGGGCGCCTCCCGCCGAGAAAGCGAATTCTCTTCTTCTTCAGAGTCAGATTCGCTACGTGAATCGCAACGTAGAGGAGACCGCAAGCGACCGACAGACCCAGTACCTCAATCCCGCGCCTCGTGACGCGGAAGGGCGTTTGAGCTAGGATGGCCCCCCAACCACGGTAACGAAGGAGACGAGGAATGGACGGTGCGAGCGTCGAAATCGCCCGCCTACTATTTGTCTCAGAAAAGATCCCGCCCGATGAGTGCGAGCGGGTTCGTCTACCCAGACACCTCCATCTGGTATCCAAATAACCTCAAACAGCACTGCTATCAGTTCCCTGCTGAATACAGGGTGATGCCCTATGTCGACACCCCGTCTTTTTCATATAAAAAAGCACAGCGCGTATCCGATGATCAACCCTTCCAAACACGCTATCCAAATCATTGCATGATATGAGATCCCTAGTTTCTTCTTCCACCACTCGACATACCTGATTTGCCAACCTACAACGCTCATTATCCTTCCTCCTCCATTTTTGCAGAATTCTTTCGGGACGTTGGGACTCCTAGCTCAATCTGAAATCAGAAAATCCCCTGCGCAAAACAGTGCTGGATAGCTGGGCGTGGCTGGGTGCCACGGAGGGGGGGGTCTGGAGGCCGAAAAAACATGTGGTAAAAAGGGCTGACGGATCTGAGTTTGGTTCGGGCTCGATCCCTCCAGTCGCGAAGGTCTCGGGGTCGCCGACCACACGTCGCCGGACTTCGCCGAGGAGTTCCTGTTCAAGCCACTATAGCTCGAAGCCAAGTGCTTCAAGTGCGTCGATGCGCTCCTGAGATAGTCGGCTCTTTTTGTGGTCTGTTCGTCGAGCAGAACACCAACTGCCGAGAGTGAACCCGTCCTCGGTCTTGAAGCTGGCGAGCACACTGTAGTCCCCATGCTCCACTTTGTAGGCTTTCAGGTGGCCCAGCCCTATCTGGAAATTCTCCTCTAATTGAATCCACATTTGTTGCACTCAAGGGTCATCTTCGCCCTGCACTTGGTACAGAAATTCACTTCCGCAGGGTTCTCGTGCCCACACTCCAAACACGATAGGACTGATGACTGTGACTGATCTGGCGAATATGGCGCTGAATCACTCATCTTCTGGACCAAGTCATCCGCCTGTAACGCCTCCGCAGCCAAGTTGCTCTGTAGGTACCTAATGGCTTCTCCTACCGTTGCCATTTCCTTGCCATCCTCATCGGGGATGTCGATACTGAACTCCCTTTCGAAAGCCGTGACGAGTTCACGTACGCCTGTGAAGCTGGCACCCAGATCCTCCTCGAACGAAGCCTCCGGGGTGACCTTCTCCGCCTCGACCCCAAGCTTAATCGCAATGATCTCCTTCACCCGTACTTCGATGCTGCCCTTGGATTCTTCCCGCCAACTGTACGTGGTATCAGAGCCACAATTCCGTCCGTCCTGATCGGTAGAATTCAGTCCATTTGGGTCGTGTGAGCCGCTCTTATCTCCCGATAGAGCACGAATGCCATGGAGAATGAGGTAAGCAATCCCACCTGCGGCACCCGCAGCAAGGAAGGTTCCTAGGAGACTTTCCATGCCTTCATTCTGCCCTGCCCCACTCAGACCCGCAGAACAGTGTCTATAGGTTCTGGGTCAGCGACGCAAGAAATCATGGGCATTTCTAACACTGAAGTCTTGTCCTACTTTGTCTCTCGGCCGCGGAGGGCGTTTGAATTTCTTGTCTGTATACGCGAAGACCTGTCCGATCGACTCGTGCATTTGACACGGGCAGCAACCTATGCCGTTGCCAGCACCATCTAGGGAGGATCCTCGAGCGCCGGCTCTCTTGCTATTGCTACCAACGTTCTGCCGGTCAGGGTCGGGCGGGCGTCACTCAGGAGGAAACATGGCCAAGAAGATGCTAGTTGCGGTTGCTCTACTCTTAGTCTGGGGAAGCCGGGCCCACGCCCAGCAGTTTCCTCCGGGCTACGTGGATCCTGCGCCTCTTCTGGCCGCCGCCGCTGCGGAGATCGGCGAAGCCAATCTGCGATGTATCACGTTTTCGGGAACAGGCTATAGCGGCGCCGTCGGCCAGACGTTCGAGAACGCCGTCAGCGTCGACTGGCCCCGCATCGATGCGATGGCCAACTACACGCGTACCATCAACTGGGAAACCGGAACGAGCAAGGAGACGTTCG
>CAUZHN010000117.1:0-6067 GCA_963579625.1 Gemmatimonadales bacterium UBA6960 | reverse complement strand
CGGAAACCGATGACTTGCCCGTCGTCTCGTAGACGATCCGGCGCTCAGGCTCCAGTTCCTTCACCACATAGGTGTTCTTCACCTTGCGGCCAAGAAACCGATTCTCGTAGCGCTTCTCCGTTCCCACCATCGTCGGCCCCTCGGGATGCTTCTTGGCAAACTGTAGGTTCGGTTGCCATTCGATCTCCCTGGAGATGTCGTCCATATATGCGAAGACTTCGGAGACCGGCCGCCTAATGACGATGCTCGCGGACGAACGACTCATTCTGCCGAACCATCCCATCGGACCATCCTCCATCAGAAGTGCTCTCGCAACGTACTCGCCGGATCAGACGAGTGAAACACTGCTGGATAGCTAGGTGTGGCTGGGTGCCACGGAGGGGGGCTAGGGGCTGTCCCTACGAGGGACGCTCCTAGCCTCCTCTTACTGAAGTGCGCCCAGCAGGATTCGAACCTGTGACCTCGTGCTCCGGAACCACCTGAGGCTAGAGGATTAAACGCCTATCCAGTAGCTCATCTTGACCGCGAATGAGTTGTCCCCGGCGGCACCTGCAGATCGGATAAGATCGTTAAGAGTTGCTCGAGTGCCCGACGCTAGCTCACGAGAACGGGCTTGCTGCCAGACAAGAAAAAGGGTGCTTCCTGGACGCCACTCCCAGCTAAGCACGAGAGTGCTCCTAAAAGAACGCAAATTGAAATCTTGGTTTGGGATCGTAAACGTGTTCGCGCTGTCCGTGACCTTGAGGTTGCCGCTTGGTAGCCGGTTGATCGTAGTGCCGTCAGTGCCATATGTCCGCAGATCGAGTCCCTTAGCTGCCGCTAACTCACCGATGTCGAAGTAACGGCCACTAGCTGCGAACGGTTGGGCATACAGCTCCAAATTCAGATCTGGCTGAAGCGTAAAGTTCAGCCGGGTCTCGAGGGCGAGTGTGGTACGGTCGGTGTAGCCGAAAATGTACCGACCACCATACGTAGCAGCAGTGCCTCCGCCCATTCGTGTGACATATTGGCGAGGGTCTACTTGTCGCTCGAAAGAAGGAATGAACGAGACCTGCCAACGTGGAGCTGGCACCAAGGACACCTCTGCGTTGACGCTTCCACTCCAGCCCTCTATTTCGTCCCGTCCGTAGGCACCACCAATACTCCAGCGGGTCTGCGCTGACGCGTTGCTTCGGATACTGAGTGAGGTGTTCCAGTCTCGGGGTGCCTGCATCGATGGGCCGCCACGCGTGAGCCGCGCGTTCTGGCCGCGGAGTCGAAAGCTCGTAGACGCTCGAGCAGTCCAGAAGTTGTTCAGTGTGAGTTCGGTATTGCCATTGAACCTGGTCTGCTGCCTGTCGCCCCCGTAGTTCCACTCGCTGGTGTGTCCAACTGCGAAGGAATAGCCTCGAAGTGTACGCCCAGGGGCTGTTTCGCGGTACGTAAGGCCTTGCCGGGCTTGCACCCCGTCCGCAAAGCCAAGGCGCCCAATATCGCTGAACGTAACGTCGGGTGTTTCAGCATCGAAGAAGACATCCCAAAGCCAATGTTCTCCGCTGATTTTTCGTACCAGAAATGTGGCCTTGCTTCCAGACATGGAGGTTCTCGAGGAATCCACTTCGATGTAATCGGCGTCAGGTCGTTGCAGGTATCGCTCACTTCCACGTTGGGCTCGCAGAATCGCT
Organism: Gemmatimonadales bacterium UBA6960; assembly: GCA_963579625.1. GTDB lineage: Bacteria > Gemmatimonadota > Gemmatimonadetes > Longimicrobiales > Gaopeijiaceae > JAAXGI01. The sequence goes on along the minus strand of CAUZHN010000117.1, from coordinate 4,403 downwards.
GACGCTTCGCCATTGATGCCTGTCAGGCCTCCGCTCACCAAGACTTCATATACTCCGCCGCCAAAGCGCCAATGCAGGTCACCACCCATCATCCATGCGTTACGTCGCAATTGAGCTGCGAGTGCATCGTTTTCACCCATATTTCTATGAACACCGCTCAGCATCAGCGATGCAGTCGAACCTGCCGCACCGAATTCTTGTTGGACTCGTGCCATCCCCCAGGCGGTACTAGGGGTTACTGCGACTTCACGAATGCCACCTTCTCCGGAACCGGCGGTGTTGAAGTCAAAGGTGCGGGCGTGTTCCTCATCTGTGATACCTGTGAGGATACCAAGGGACGTACCCGACGGAAGCCTTCCGGTGATTTTTCCAGCGCCGAGGATCGTCGTCTCTTGAGGGGCGTCCACAAAATCACCGGAGGCTGATCCGAGCGGAGGGCCACCAATCCGGCGGGTGTAGAAGTAGTTGTTCTCGAAGCCCTCAAAGAGTGAGCTGCCCTCAGTGAAGAATGGGCGACGTTCCGGATAGAAAGTTTCCGTATCCGTAAGGTTGATCACGGCCGGGTCGACCTCCACTTGGCCGAAGTCAGGGAAGAAAGTCGCATCCAGCGTCAAGTTGGAGCCTAGACCCATTTTGAGGTCGCCGCCCACATTCCCCCTCAGGTTGAGGTCGTCCACGAATGGGTTCCGTGAGTCCTGGTTCGCCGACAGTCTGGAGCTTCCGGTGGCGTAGGGGAGCAACTCGAGCCTGCGGCCCTGGTCCACAGAACTTATGCCTCGGAGCGTGCCGAACCGGGATGACCAAGCTTCCTCTGTCCGAGGTACTGCTACCCAGTAGTCGTCCTCATTCTTGAGCGGAATCCAACGGTGCACGTTGAGTCCCCAGGGAAGTTCCATGTCGAGGTTAAATCGGAGCTGAGCGAAAGGAATCCACATTTCAGCAGTCCAACCCGTATCATCGATTTGGGCACTCGCTTCCCATACTGGATCGTACCGGGCATCGATGTCTTCTTCACTATCCGACAGGTGCTGGTGGTCGATTCTCACACCCGAAGCTGTCACCCCGAAGCTGTACGCCGTTCGTCGATCCAAGAACGTGTCCAAAGAGATCAAGATGTAATCGGCCAGCTCCGGTCTCCCGCTTGAACTAGGGCGGGCAGAAAAACCGCTCCGTGTCACTCCACGGGTTGGGCTATAGGGACTATCTCTCCGGCTGAGCGGTGCCTGGATCCCTGCGCGCCCGCGACTGCTACTCATGCGTGCACCGACATAAAGCCCGCCGTCATCATAAACGAATCGTATCTCTGTGCGCTCTGTCGGTTCGACCCCTTCTACCGGCTCTTTTTGGACGAAGTCGGTTACAGTTGCAGCACGTGACCAAGCAGTCTCGTCGAGACGGCCGTCAATGTTGATCTGTCCTGACGGAATACGTGTGGCAACAGCCTCCTTACTTCCAGACGGCGTTGACTGTGCAGTCGCTGGGCTCGCCTCAAGAGTCGCAACCGTTAGCAGCATTGCTAAAACGGAGACTCCTCGCGGTACAGCGTTGAGGTAGTTGTTCACGATTGCAGGTGGCGCTCTATCATGGGGCGTAATTTGATCACGTTCATATGTGGTCTACTGTGTATTGCCTGAGCGGAAAGCCCTCGTCCTTATTCGCATCACCTGACTCTAAGGGGAGGGCCCTGAGGGAGTATACCCTCGAGGGTCCAGTGGAACCGGCTGAGTCGGACGACGGTCGTTCCGTAGGTCCGATCAAAACCGGGTCGCAGTTTTAACGGCGCACTAACCTGTATGCTTCATACGGCCATCATCCCCTGGAAGTGATCTCGTAACGTACTCGCGTGGTCGGTCGCGCAAAACACTGTTCATAAGTTCAGCGTTAGTGGCGGTGGAATAGGGGTGCCCCCCGGTACTGAGGGGGTCGCTTTGCTGGCGTTAGAGGACCATTCCAGCAACAACACACACGCTGATATCAAGATATTGAAGCTCAATAAATCGGCTTTGGCGGAAGTACATCTGGAAGTGCGAGTCAATCTCTGGCGGGCATAGAAAAAGCCCCACAAGCTTGTAAGTGCTTGTGAGGATTTAACTTGCCTGAGTGCCCCGCCAGGGACTCGAACCCCGGACCTACTGATTATTCGTCAGTGGATCGTCCGTCGAGTAGGTGCTGCTGATCTGCATACTCGATGTCGCGGCCGGTCGCGGGTGAAACGTCGCAAGCCGTTGGTTCCACCAGTGGGTCGTACTCGTAGTATTTGAGCCACTTCTCCATGTCGTAGTCAGCGCCCTCCAGCGCGAGCCTAGCCGCCTCTTCCTCAGAATCGGCGAGGACAGCAACTGTCGTGTCCGCCAGCACGCTCGCCAACAGGGTCACCAGGTAATGTTTCTGTCTCATTTCAAGCCTCCATATCAGTCGGTGGGTCGAACTTGGGGAATCAGTAGACTCCGTTCGGCCTCGTCCTTTGGCCGGTTCAAGAATGCACGGGCGTCGTCCTCGGGCGTTCCAAGGCTACCGGGCTGCGTGACCCGCTTGAGTGGAAGATCGCCGCGTCGGATACGGGGCCGCCCTTTCTCGCCTGCATTCGGGATCGTCTCTGCGGCTACCATCGTGCGGAGGTGCTCGGTGGAGTAGCTGGACTCAAGTGCTGCCTCGGCCAGCGTCAGTGTCTCGGCCTCGCTGCGCCAGCGGGCGATGAGATCATGCATCGCGGTCATTCTGACCTGCCCGCATCAGGCTTCCATGCCGGTTGAAATACCCTGTCGCATGCTGCGTAGGCAGGAGGTTGGGCTCGTAAGTCATTGCCCTGTATAGCAGACATTGATGTTTGCATCCCACATGCATCCCAGAAGCTCCTAGATCGGCTCAACATGCATACCTCGATCGTTGCCAATCGTCCTAAAGCCGCGTCATTAGTTTGCCGAAGATGTCTATGAGATCGACAGGTCGTAGGCTCGGATCCTTGAGGAGTGCGCGAATCCGCTGATGCGCTAACTCCAGATCACCACAGAAGGCTTGCTTGACCGCGTGGCTAGGACGCCCGCCGCCTCGGTTGCCGGGGTTGCCCCTTCTGAGGGCTCCACCGTGCGGTTGGGGGACAAGCTCTCCAATCGCTGTGTTCTTCGTTGTTTCCACCCGAGTCTTCCGAAGTTTTCTGACCCCACTCTTCCCTTGGCTGTTCGCTCTCCCCTCCGGCTGGCTCAGACCCTGAACCCCGTTGGTGCTTTCACCGTGGCCGGTCCATCCTTGGCTCTGTGCCCGGAGGATACGATCAACGAGGTCTTCGATCCTCTTCGAGGTCTCGTCCGTGGTCATGCGACGCCCACATGTTCGGTCCGCTTGCCTGGGTTGGCACGGATCACGTAGACCCGTCCGGGGGCCAGACCCGATCCACCGCCCTCATCGCGCATGAGTCTGCTCCAGCTCGGGAGCATTGTGGGGATCGCCACCGTGGGTAGCTGCTGCTCCTCGGCGAACGCTGCCATGAAGGCCGGCGAGTTCAGGTTGGTGAGCTCTGCTGTCGTGGTCATTTGTCTTCCTCCAGTTCCTTCAGTGCCGGAGGGAACCAAGGGAACCAGTTGAAAGCGATAGGCAGCTCGTCAGTGGTCTGGAGATCGAACGTCTCCTGCCACCCCTCGTGGCGAAGCCACCGGAAGAGATGCTGGCCCTTGAACGGCGGGTTGTCATCCGGTCGCAGCTCGGCCGCCACATACCCAGAGAGCTTCTCGATGAGCTCATCGTGCGTGACGCCGTTGGCGACCGCCGCCAAATACTCTTCATCGGCTTTCGCCTTCGGGCCTCTCGCGTGGATCTTCCACACTTCCTCGAATGCTTCCGAGTATTTTCTCCGCACCGCACGTACTCTCTTAATCTCTTCTCTACTAACCTCTACTGAGCGAGCACCTGAGGGAGCATCACGCTCGCCCGGTGCTAGCACTTCACCGCCGGCGTCGTAATCGACCTCTAGGAAGCCCTTGCCTGCGAGCTCCTCCAGCGCCGACGCAACGTCACCTGGCGTCCGGTGCAGCCGCCACGCCAGGTCGGCCACCACGTCGCCCACCAGGACCCCATCCAGCTCCTCGCTAGCAAGAAGCCAGCACTCTACGAGGAGCTTCGCGGAGCTCGGCGTTAGCACGGGTCGCTGCGAAAATCTCACGAAGCGTCGTTCGTCCATCCTGCTTTCTTTTGTCTTCCATGCCCCCTCACGAGCTTGATATGTCCGCCCGGCTCGTCGGGCCACCTGTGCAGCCAGTGAACGTGTCCTGCGCTTCACTTCTAGAGATACTCAGAATCGTCCAGCGGCAGTCGAGAAGAGCCTTAGCCACTCGCCTTCTGCTCCTCTGGCGGGTCTTGCAATGACTTACCCACGACCCGCTTGGCCTCGGGCAACACCGTGACATGGA
>CAUZHN010000116.1:0-6074 GCA_963579625.1 Gemmatimonadales bacterium UBA6960 | reverse complement strand
GTGGTCAATGGGAAGCACGGAATCACGTTTGTCTTCAACCGGGTGACGGGCGAGCCTGTCTGGCCCATAGAGTACCGACCGGTGCCCCCATCGCAGGTGCCTGGGGAGCAGGCTTCGCCGGTACAGCCCTTCCCCACGAAGCCTGAGCCGGTTGGCTTCCTCGGGCTTCCCGAGGAGGAACTCATCGACTACACGCCCGAACTCCGCCAGCAGGCGCTTGAGATCCTGGAGAACTTTGACTGGGGCAAAGAACCGTTCACGCCGTTGATACATGAAGGAAACGAACTCGGCAAACTGGCGACAATCAACTGCCCGTCGGGGAGCCCAAACACCGGTGCTGAGCCTTCCGCCGACCCAGAGACAGGGTTGGTTTTCATTTCCATGGTGCGGAACTGCCGGTGCCCTCAGATTCCACCTGGGTCCGACTTGGATGATCCGGATGACCCGATTTTTTCTGGCACGAATACGACTCCGGCCTTCATAACGGGTGAAACGACTCTGGACTGGGTGGGCGGGCTTGGGAATGCGGGCTGCGGTGGTCCCCAGGGACTCCCGCTCTGGAGGCCGCCCTATAGCAGGATCGTGGCCATAGATATGAACACCGGGGAGCATGCGTGGTGGGTGCCCAACGGGGATACGCCTGATCGCATCCGGAACCACCCCGCACTACAGGGAGTCGACCTGCCCAACACGGGAGTGGGAAGTCTGGCTCCAACTTTGGTCACAAGGACACTGCTCCTCCACACTGGTGAGCCATATCTCTACGCCCTCGACAAGCAGACCGGAGAGCGCTTGGGCAGGCTTGAGCTTCCGGCACCAGGTTCTTACGGATTAATTACTTACGCGCACGAGGGACAGCAGCATATCGTGGTCCAGGTGAATAGTGCGGACCTGCCGAACTCGCTCGTGGCGCTCCGGCTCCCGTGATGTTTTTCTCCGTACCAGGGCGATTGGGGGGTCGGACGGTGAGTGGATGGTATTTCACTCATCTGAGAGGACTGACGGTGAACGAGATCTCTGGCTTCCGGCCGGGATTGGGTAGTCAGTCAGTTGATCTGTTAGCGGCCAAGTTCAATGGGACTGTGATTAAATTACCCCTTAGGTCTTGCAAGTAAGTTACCCATAGTATTATAGGTTACTGTTACAAAAATCTGGGTCACGCCTAGAGTTTGTCTTGGCGATGACGGGAAATTAGTCAGGACGGATTTGTAAGGAACACCCCAAAGGAGGCTGTATCATGTCGTTGAGTATATTCTCTCGCGGACCTCAGCTAGTAGCTCTCCTGACGCTGTTTTCGCTCGGCGTTGTGGCCGAGTCAGTGGAGGGTCAGGGGACCATCACAGGAAGCGTGGAGGACTCTGGTTCCGGTCTGCCCTTGGGTTCCGTACAGATTAGCATTGCCAACTTGGATATCGGCGTGCTATCGCAGGCGAACGGAACCTACCAGCTCTCGAATGTGCCAGCTGGAACGCACACTTTGACAGGGCAGCGGCTCGGGTATGAGACGGTCACCATCCAGGTGACGGTGGGCAACCAGACCGCGGTCGCAGATCTTCAACTCTCCCAGGCGGCGCTCGCATTGGACGAATTGATCGTCACGGGAACAGCGGGAGGTACGCAGAGACGAGCCATCGGAAATGTCGTCGAACGAATGGACGCAGCGGCCATTACGAATATGGCTCCGGTTGTGAGCGTGGAGCAGTTGCTTAGCACGCGTGTCCCGGGTTTGGCCATGATGTCGGCCGGTGGGTTCGTTGGGGCCGGGGACGCCAACATCCGAATTCGCGGCTCTTCAAGTGTGGGACTTTCCAACGATCCTCTGGTCTACGTCGACGGTGTGAGGATCAACACCGATCGCAATGAAGGCCGGAGACAGACGACAGGAAGGCTGAACGACATCAACCCCGAAGACATTGCTAGCATCGAGGTGATCAAGGGTCCTGCTGCATCGACGCTCTATGGGACCGAAGCATCCAACGGTGTGATCCAGATTATTACCAAGCGCGGAGAGACGGGTGATGTGACGTTCGATGCCAGCGTAGGACTTGGGGTGAACTACATGCCGGATCCGCACGGTAAAATCTGGACGAATTGGGCCACGCACCCGGAGACGGGCGAACTGCTCTCAATGCACATGCTCGATGTTTATAAGTCGCGCAACGCGGGTGAGGATCTATTCCGGTACGGGGCTTTGCAAGAATACAGTCTATCGGCCCGCGGTGGTACGGACTTGTTCCGGTATTTCGCTGCATTCAACCGGAACGATCAGGACGGGATCGTGAGCTGGAACTGGGACCAGCGGTCGACGGGGCGGGTGAACCTTGATCTTACGCCCAATGATCAGCTGACTATCGGACTGAGCGGCTCCATGATGAGTGGAAACACGCGGTTCGTCGGTGACCTTTGGAGACAGACCATGTCCGGAAGCCCCTTGAGTGCCGTGGAATACGGGGGTTACGAAAGTAAACTCAAGGGTTGGGGGGGCAGGACGCCCGAAGGCCTCAGAGATGGTCAACAGTGGTTGGTCGGTGCCGAACGGAAGAATATGAGTGCGCGTATCCAGTACGCCCCAACGGACTGGCTTACGAACCGCCTCACTTTGGGGAGCGACCTGACCGACGAGACCGAGACCAACACCATCTTCCGGGAATCGAATGCACCCCAGGGTATTTGGGGGGGCACCGGCCGTGGCAGAAGGACCATCAGCGACATGCAAACGCAACTCGCGTCCCTAGACTATGCCGGGACCGCGACGTACAGCCCATTCTCATGGCTCGGGACCAATACATCGGTTGGGTTCCAGTACTATAAGAAAGAGACCTGGTTCAACTACGCTAGAGGTGACGAGTTTGCCACTGAGTTCTTGAGCACCGTGGGTGCGGCAGCGCTGACCCAGGCTAATGAAGACAGGCTCGAGAATGTCACTGTAGGCTTTTACGTCCAGGAACAGCTCAATTTGCGTGAGGACCGGCTCTTCCTAACGGGTGCTGTGCGTGTCGACGAGAACAGCGCATTCGGAGCGGATTACGGTGCCCAAACATATCCGAAGTTGAGTGGAACCTGGGTGCTGAGCGAAGAGCCGTTTTGGAGCGTAGACATTCTGCAGCCGCTCCGGCTGAGGGGCGCATGGGGCGCCGCTGGACGACAACCGGACGTTTTTGCAGCTCAGCGGCTTTACAAGCCCGAGACGGGTCCGGGGAATTCACCCGTTCTGACACCGAGCAGCTATGGCAACGCGGACCTAGGACCGGAGCGAGCGGAGGAGGTAGAGCTTGGATTTGACGCCGGTTTCTGGGATGAGCGGATCCAGATCGGATATACGTATTACTGGAAGAGCACGATGGATGCGATCTTGGATAAGCCCGTGCTTCCCTCGCTGGCGTTTCCAGGTAAACAGTTCGTAAATGCCGGCCAGATTGATAACTGGGGCTCGGAGGTTTCCCTTGACGTGGCGCTCCTACAGGCGCAAGACCTGCGTTGGGATATGACCGTGGCGTTCGCCACGATGGACAACATGATCGTTTCTCTCGGCGACATTGACCGCATCACTATTCGCCGAAGTAGAGAGAATGTTGTGGGATACCCAATGGCGGGGCTCCACGACTTCAAGGTCGTATCCGCGGATTTCGTGGGAAGTACTAGCAGCGTAGAAAACATCTTGTGTGATGCCGGAACGGGAGCCGACGGACGTGAGATGGGTGGTTCTGCGGTTGCGTGTGGCGATGCCAACCGCGTTTACTGGGGCAACACGCATCACACGTGGACGATCAATGCTTTGTCCACCTGGACCCTCTTTAACGACTTGAGGCTCTTCGCCAGCGTCGAAGGCCGGGGCGGCGGCTACACACATGCCGATCAGATTGGGGCAAGGCATTCAAGCTGGAAGAACTCGTATGCCCGTAATCACCCAATAGAGGCCGGCGCGATCTTCAACGCCCAGATGAAAACAAGCCGAAACCCCACCGGATATATTCCGAATGGGTACCTCAACTTTGAGGAGCTGGGTGTCCAGTATCAGCTCCCGGAGTCGATGGCGGGAAGAATTGGTGCAAGCCGTGCGTCTATAGGCTTGTCAGTTAGAAATCTCAAGTTCATCTGGCGTGAAAGCTGGACCACCATCGTCGGGAACGAGAGAATCCCCGATGTCAGGCAGAGCCTTGGGAACCAGGAATTTGGAGGACAGCAGGATACGCAAGCACCACTTTCGTCGACGGCTCTTCTCAGGATGAGGGTCACTTTCTAACGCATGGCCAAACCAACTGAGGTAAGCCGAAAAGGACTACAGGCGAGGAGACTCATGATAGATCTAAACAGTATCCTGTATAGGGGAAAACATCGCGAGGCCCGGCCGCGCATTCGCGGAATGACCGCGGGAGTTATCGCGCTCTCGATCTTGATCCTGGGAGCTTGTGATAGTCTTCTGGAGGTGGAGCTTCCGGGACAGTTGAGGGACACGGACCTAAATGACCCCAACCTGGCGTCGGTACTAGCTAAAAGCGTTCAGGCCGATTTCGATTGTGCACTGGGTAGGTACGTGCATGCGGGTGGGGTCTACGGAAACGACTTGTATGTAACAACTACCGATAGTCGTCTCCGCCTGACGCAGCTGCGATCGCGGGAAATGGAAATTTTCGATCAGCTAGAGTGCGACCAGGGGCCGTATCCACCCATTCTACTCCCATTCCAAATTGTGCGTGGTACGGCTGAGGACTACATAGGCCGAATCAACGGATTTGAAGCGGGGTCCGTCGCGGACCAGGCCTTCTTGATTGGCAAGTTGAATGCCTACGCGGGCTATGCCTATCAGATTCTTGGCGAAACTTTCTGTGAGCTGGCGTTCGATGGAGGTCCGAGCGTGTCGCGTGCTGGGACGATGGCGCTTGCGGAGGCCCGGTTCACATCGGCGATTACCGGTTTGGGTTCCGTTAGCAGTTCCGACGCCACCTATTACAAGAACATGGCCTTGGTCGGTCGTGCACGGTCAAGACTGAACCAGGGTAATGGTGCTGGCGCCGTAGCGGATGCTCAGCTGGTGGACGTGGGGTTCGTGGCCCTGGCGGAGATGGACGCAGGGGAATCCCGTCGTTGGAACAGGATTTATGACACGGTTACCGACGACCAGAACGAGACGGTCCACCCGGACTACATCGGGCTAAAGGTGGGCACTGTGGAAGATCCGAGGATACCCCTCAAGCACGTTGGGCTGGGTGTTGGCCGCGACGGGATCTCGGACATGTGGACTCAGCATAAGTATGACGACTTGGGTGCTGATATTCCGTTTGCCACCTACCGCGAGGCTCAGCTTATGATCGCGGAAGTCCAGCAGGGGCAGACAGCCGTGAACATTATTAATGCCTTGAGGGCCTCGGTTTCCGATCTGCCGCACGTCGCGTCAGATCACGCGTCTCTCCCGTTGCCGACATTCGCCAGCACCGATGCAGCTGAGATTAAGGCACAGGTGTGGGAGGAGCGACGACGGGAGCTGTGGTTGCAGGGGACTAAGGTCGGAGACATACTGCGGCTCGATATTCCTGGAGTAACGACGGATGATTTCGAGACAGGTACGAATCAAAGAGGGATGGAGTACGGACCACATACCTGCATGCCGCTTCCGGATGTAGAGAAGCTCCAGAATCCCAATTTGTAGGGCTATGTAATAACGAGAGAGTACTTCGGTAAAGTTAGAACGGGGCGGGGGGATGTAGTTCAAAACCCTCCGCCCCGTCTTACTATGGGGCCCTACGCGGCTCCGGAGACGGATTAGATCTTCTTCAGGTAGAGAAAAAAAATGAAGCGCAACTGGAAAGCCGGGATTGACCGATGGGGAGTAACTCTTCGTATCGTTATCGTGGTGCTCTGCTTAATCCCGGTTGGAGTGGCTGGGGTACAGGATCCTCCACAGGCATCGTATTCAGAGGCCCAAGCGGATGCAGGGGAGGTGGTGTACCTGACTACGTGCGCGAGCTGCCACCTAACAAATTTCCAGGGATCCGCTGAGGCTCCTGCATTGGCTGGGCCCAACTTCCTAAATACCTGGGGTCCTCAACCTGTAACCGAATTACTGGAACTCGTCT
>CAUZHN010000115.1:0-6170 GCA_963579625.1 Gemmatimonadales bacterium UBA6960 | reverse complement strand
AGGCGCCAGGGCTATTTCGTAAGAGCCGTCCGAGTTCGTTAGAACGACTTCACAGCCATTGCTGACGCTCACACGCGCAACACCAGACTCCCCGGAACCGTGCTGACCGTCTTGATTGAGGTCATCATAAACTATGCCCGAAACCATTTCGGAGCCCTCGGCCAGCAAGCCACACTGAGCGTGTACGTCCGGTGTCATCAGGAATAAGGCTAGCAAGCCAATAACAGGTGACGCGGACAAAGCAGAAATCTTCATAGAGGGCGCGCTCAGTTCATACGAGTGGAAGCACCATACTGGCTGCCGAGTCTAGGATAGGCAAACCGATATCCGGTGCCGAATCGAGCGTTAAGGTACGCTACGTCCCGATATCGAGGCGAGACCCCAGTGGGGTACACCCCCTTATGCCACCGCCACTGACCCAGAACCACTAAACAGGGTTGGCGCGTCCTGATTTGCGGGCCTGAGTGGGGCAGGGCAGAATCAAGCATGGCTCTAATACCGTGCTACGAATGCGAGAAGGAGATCAGCGACAAGGCACTCGCCTGTCCGCATTGTGGTGCCCCCAAGTCCACTCCGAAGCCAACGAAGGGAGAAAGTGTTCCGTGAGCTACGACGGCCGGTCTTCTCACTCCTAGACCGCGGGCCGCTTGCTGAAAGCTGTACCTGCCTTTCGTATAACGCGGTACATGAGTTGAACGCTCTCCCCCACATGCACCACATCTCCGCCTCGGTGTTGGATGACTATGCGGAGGAAGCAGACTGATAGGCATCAAGTGGCTGTCCCGCGAGTGGATGGCGGAGCATCCGCGAGACGGCAACTAGCCCCTAGTCCCTCCGTGGCACCCAGCCACACCTAGCGATCCAGCACTGTTTTGCGCAGGGGATTTTCTAATTTCAAATTGCCTTGGGACTCCTATGCCCAGAAAAATTCTGCAAGATTGTCGGTTCACTAAAGAGGAGGTAAAGATGCGTAATCTGCGAAGTGTCATCTTCGGACTCAGTTTTCTTCTTGGTGGTGTCTTCCTAGCGAACTTATTCGGTGCCGAAGCAGGTGCCCAACAACAGACAGTTACCGAAGCCTAATCGTGGGAAATCTACCACGGCAGGTATTCGAGCTAGGCGACCAACAATGACATCCGCTTCTATGTCATTCGGAACAACACTCTGACCGGCGAGACACAAATAAATGGATAACTGAGAGTCCGTTATATTCACTACTAGGCTGTCTTCTGATGAAGGATGAGGAGCACGTGAACACCAAGGAGGTACATCACATGAGACGTTCGGTCCTTATGCTTCTAGCGGCAGGGTCTCTGGCAAGCTGTCGGTCTGTGACTCCTGGCCCCGGCCAGGAAGCGGTCCTGACTCAATACCCGTTCGTCTTCGGGAGTGGCGGGGTCGTAGACTCCCCGGCGACAACGGGGCGCAACTGGGTGTGGTTCACGACCGAACCGACCTACGTGGACATCCGGCCACAGCAGTTCGCAATGCAGTTCGAGGACATCATGTCGGCGGATGGCGTTCCACTCGACTTCAACGCCGTGGTTCGCCTACAGGTCACGAACAGCGTACGGCTGATCGAGGGGTTCGGAGCACAATGGTTCGAGCAGAACGTAGCCATCGAGTTCCAGAATCGAGTGAGACAAGCAGTCCGGAAACACGGAATGAATGAGACTGCGATCTCCACGGAGGCAATCGACGACATCGACGCCGAAGTCACGGAAGAGATGGAGATCTACATCGGCGAGGCGGAGCTACCGATTCGACTCATACAGGTTACCGTGGGTCGGGCTAATCCACCGGACGCCGTTGAGACTCAGCGCGTAGAAACTGCAACCCAGCAGCAACGACAGCTCACCGAGAACGAGCGCAGGCTAGCCGAGGACTCACGCCTAGCGGCGGAACAGTCCCGCGCCTTGGCGGACAACGCCTACCGGAACTCGCTCGGTCTGAGCCCGGCGCAATTTGTGGCGCTCCAGGAGATCGAGATGCAGCGCGAGGTCTGCGCCATCGAAGCTAGCCGCTGCATATTCGTTCCGCAGGGTGCGCTGGTGAACGTCGGTCCGTGATGGCACTCCTTATGGCGGAGGCTGTGCGCTGGTTTCGGTTAGCCGCCGAGCAAGGGAATGCGGGTGGCCAGTACGGCCTCGGGGTTCAGTACTCCAGTGGCGATGGCGTACCGGAGGATATGGTGCTTGGCTACATGTGGTTCAATATTGCGGCGGCCCAAGGATTGGAGGGTGCACAGAGTGGCAAAGACATCATCGAAGAGCGGATGGCTCGCGAACAAATAGGCGAAGCCCAACGGATGTCCCGCGAGTGGATAGAGGCGCGTACCAGCGGCCTAGAAGACGGCAACTAGTTCCCCCCAGTACCCCCGGCCACCCCTTTTTCACTGCTGCATCCCCTCCAACAATAAACACAGTTTTGCTCAAATGGTTTTCTGATTTCAGATTGAGCCAGGAGTCCCAACGTCCCGAAAGAATTCTGCAAAAATAGAGGAGGAAGGATAATGAGCGTTGTCGGTTGGCATATCAGGTATGTCGAGTGGTGGAAGAAAAAACTGGGCATCTCAGATTATGGCATTGCTTGGATTTCTTTCGGTAAGGGGCTGGTTCTTGGATATGCCCTCTGCTTTTTCATCTAATGAGCTAGGAGTCCCAGACCCCCGAAAATTTTCTGCAAAAACTTCGGTCCACTAGAGAGGAGTAAAATAGTATGAAGAAAGGTTATTGGGTTGCACACGTTTCTGGCCTAAAGGATCAAGAGCTATTTCAAGAATATGTTGATGCAACAGGACCTTTGGCTGAAAGAGGTGACTTTAGATTTCTTTGCGTTGGTCCAGTACAAGGAACCCTTGAAGGTGATCCTATGATTGCTGGAGCAGTTTTGGAATTTGAGAGTCTTGAAAAGGCAAAGAGTTACTACTATAGCGAGGATTATCAGAAGGTATTGAGCATTCTAGGCGACAACGTGAAAGATGTTGTTTTAAGGAACATAGCTGTCATTGAAGGGACGTAGAGTAGGTAGTCAGTTAGGGTCCACCCAGACTATTTGCTCCCTTGGCACCTCAGTTGATAGCACTACCGATATCGGACCTAGGTGGAGTGAGATCGGGTGCCCAGAGGAAAATGACATATGTGTAAAGGCCATCGATTGTCCTGAAAGTCTCGGGGTCACGCGTTACCTCCGATGCGAGTTCGGTGACACCGGTTATGACTCCATCCTTAACGGTTACCCGAACATCGCCCACAAACTGGCAGTAGCAGACTCTTCTAACAGAAAACGTGTAATCCGTTAGGCCTTGGGATGCCCAGAGTGCTCGTTGCTCGCCCAGGTGGTTTACTGGGGCGGTCGGGCTGTCGCTTCCGCACGCAGCGAGTAACAGCACCGCTGAGAGTTTGAAGTATCGCATCCTTGCAACATTCTAAACTTCTATTGAAATACGCTAGCAACGACAGCAGCTAGCCCCTCAGTCCCCCTCCGTGGCACCCAGCCATACCTAGCTATCCAGCCCCCAGTATCGGGCATCCCCCCCTATTCCACCGCCACCGTCACTGAATCACTAAACAGTGTTTTGCTCGTCCTGAGTTGTGGGCTTGAGTGGGGTGGAGCAGAATGAGGGCAGGGCCCTAATACCGTGCTACGAATGCGAGAAGGAGATCAGCGACAAGAAGGAAGACCAGCAGTTCGAGCCCGCGTCTGTGCTCCTCAGCGCGCCACCGTCAGCCTTTCTGCGATAGTCCGCAGATGCTTCCGGGCCTGTTCTTCATACGCCTGGGGGTTTGCCCGTGTCGGGGTCCTCTGATTGAAGTAGCCTCCGGTCCCGAGATCATCCCCGTCGATGAGGTACATGACCGGATCGGCTCCGTCATGGACACTGCTTCGTGCCCTGGCACCCCTTTCCAACACCATATCTGTGTCCATCATAGAAGCAGGATGCACCGCGTTCGTAGTGACGTCACTCCCAGCCAGCTCCTCGGCCAGATCGAACGTGAACATGATCTGGGCAAGCTTGCTTTGAGCGTAGGCGCGACCGTCACTGTAGTCGTCTTCCAGCATGACGTTATCGAAGTCGATCGGCTGCTGGGCGACGGACGAGACGTGGACGATCCGGGACGGGGCGCTGCGCCTGAGCAGGGGAAGAAGCTCTCGGGTCAGTAGAAAGCTCGATAGGTAGTTGACCTGGAAGTGAAGCTCGTTTCCGTCGTCACTCAGTTGCCGGGGGCCTTCCAGCCAAATCCCGGCGTTGTTGACGAGCACGTCGAGCCGATCGTAGTCACGCCGGATCGCCCATGCCAGCGACCGGACTTCGTCGAATGAACCGAGGTCAGCAAGGTACAGGCGTGCGCTCCCGCGCCCCTTGGCTTCAATTTCGGCCACGAGCTCCACCCCCCGCTCCACACTCCTTCCGTGTATGACGACGTGGTCGCCGCTCGCGGCAAGATCTCGGGCTATCTCCCTTCCTAGACCACCGGTGGAGCCAGTGACGAACACTACCCTTTGACCCTCGCTCGGCGAGCGGCCCGCGACCGGCTGGAGTTCTTGTCCCGAAGCGGGGAAGACTACGGAGCTTGTGATGAGTAGCGCGACAGCGAGTCGTGCGATCCGGCTCATGAGGGGATTCCTTACGGGAATGGTCCTAACCAAAGCCACAGGCACCGATGCCCCAAGCTCCGCCCAACATCCCGCCGCGACGAGCTGCGGGCAAGCGGGGAGAGCGCCACGCCTACGGTTACCACATTGACAGCGCATAAGAATCGCAGAGACGTTAGGAAGCTTCTCGTTGGACTAACACATGGAGAGTTCTATGTCGAAAGTCGCCTTGGGTGCCCGCCTGCTCTCGGGTCTGATGTTCGTAGTCATTGGCCTAGACGGCCTTCTACACTTCCTGCCCATGCCCGAGCCTGAACCGGCGGCAGAAGCGTTTGTCGGAGCAATGATGGCGACGGGGTATCTTTGGCCCCTCCTCAAGATCGTAGAGATCACGGCGGGTGCGTTCTTGCTGACTGGGAAGTTTGTTCCACTGGCCATCGTCATGCTCGCTCCGGTGGCTATTCCGATCCTCGGTTTTAACACCTTGGTTGCACCGAGCGGGCTCGTAATGGGGCTCGTCGTGATCGTCCTCTGGCTCCTGATGCTCGTGGCCTATTGGCCTCACTTCGCCTGCCTATTGAACGCGAACGCAAAGGTGCCCGAAACCGGCCTGAGCCCTTGAGGCGGCTGCGTTCTAACAAGCGATTGCGTTTGCCCAGAACAACCTCGGGAGTATGTGCTCCAATGGCGAAGGTGTCCGAAGGAACGATGTGCGTGCCTATATGTGGTTCAATCTTGCGGCGGCCCAAGGAAATGAGGTTGCACAGGGTAACAAAGACCGAGCCGAGTCACGGATGACTCGCGAACAAATAGCCGAAGCCCAATGGCTGTCCACCGAGTGGATTGAGGCGCATCCCTCCGGCGGGAACTAGCCCCCAGTCCCCCCTCCGTGGCATCCAGCCACGCCTAGCTATCAAACCCCCAGTACCGGGCACCCCCCTATTCCACCGCCACTGACGCTGAACCACTAAACACTGTTCTGCTCGTCCTGAGTGGGGCTGGATAATCCGAGTCCCCCGGTCGTGCCGCTCAGAGGCGAGCGTTACCCCACGGGCCTGTGATTGCGAGCGTCCACCCGTCGGATTGCATGTTCACGAACATCGTGGTGCCGTCGGGAGAGAAGCACACACCGGCAAACTCTCCGTTACCGGAAACGTTCCGAGCCAGCTTGTAAGTATTTCCTTGGGGCGTAACGCACACGAGGTAGTCATCACCAGTGCCGTCCTCACAAATGATGATGTCGCCCCACGGCGCCACGGTGAGATTGTCCGCATTCTCGATCATGTTGCCGTCGTTGGGTTCGATGAAAAGCTCGAGCGTCGCGGGCTGGTCACTCTCGGCCACGCTTCCCTCAAGGGCGCTGGGCCGGTAGCGCCAGATCTGACCCTTTCGGGCCTCACCACCATTCGTGCAGGCGATGAAGATTTCCTGGTCACCGTACCAGATGCCTTCGCCCCGGGCGAACCGCGCGGCACCCGCCTCGAAGCCCCGTTGGCGCAGATCGTCATCTGGCGATTCGACGTCCTCCATGTCGAGCCACTCGACCTGCATCTGGACGCCGGGCTCCACTCCCC
>CAUZHN010000114.1:0-6270 GCA_963579625.1 Gemmatimonadales bacterium UBA6960 | reverse complement strand
CAGATTTGCACCCCAGCCATCAGCTGCCACCAGATTTCGGCCTTCATCTAGCCCCCGGAGCGCCTTCTTCAGTACGATTACCCGGTATGCCCTGAAACCCGAGAGCGGATCCTTGACTGGAGCCCCCCTGAACGCCTTGCCCAAGACCAACGGGGCCAACCAGCGCGAAACTCTGTGTGAGGCAGGAACACCTCTTCCGTCCAGGAGGGGAATCCCGACAACCAGGTCTGTCCCACCTTCGATAGTCTTCACCATCCCGACGAGGTCCTGGGGGTCTTCAGTGAAATCACCCTGCAGGGTTATAGCTACGTCCCTCTTAGGGTAGGGGCTACGGGCGACAATCTCTCTTAGAAGGAGCTCGACCGCCGAACCATACCCCAGGGGCTTCTCTGAACGAATCACATGAAGGGGGAGGACCCCATCATACCTGGCAAGCACCTGAGGCGTAGAGTCTCCGGAAGCGTCATCAAGAACCACCACCTCATAGGGACGCCCAAATGCGGCCATGACCTTGCGGATCTTCCAGAGGAGGACCCCAATGGTTTGTTCCTCGTCACGAACAGGGATACTGATATAGATCAATCGACGTCTCCCTGAGCATATTCGGCGTGGGAAGGATTTTCTGTAGCCCCCTGTGCTACCTTCACTGAAGATCCCGGTTCCCGGACCTTGGGTTGCGTCTTCCACCGTTTGTGAAACCAGAAATACTGCTCAGGACTCTCTCGAATGACCTCCTCCAAGCTCGCCATATAAGCTCGTGTCAGGCGGTGCACATTTTCTTCGAGGTCATCGGCTGGCTCGTAAAGAATCGGGGAGAATCGAACCCTGTACCTCGCCTTCGATCCAGGTAAGCGTCTGGGGTCGCAGAACAGGACGGGGACACCAGTACGAATAGCGAGGATCCCTGGGCCTCGAACGGTTGAGGCGGGGAACCCAAAAAAATCTACGAACACACCCTTGCCGGTGAAGTTCTGATCGGCTACCAAGGCGACCACCCTCGAATCTTGCAAGCACTTCATCACCCGACGCGTCGCTTTGTGCTGATAGATAACACCCCACCCCAAGCGTCTCCGCGCGTGGATCATGTATTCGTCGAAAAGGGGATTGGATTGCCTGCGCACCACCGCATCGACTGGGATTCCCCTTGCGGTAAGGCTAGCACCCGCAACCTCCCAATTGCCAAAGTGGCCGCCCAGGACGATCACACCCTGGCCCCGGGCGAGCGGCCCCTGGATCAACTCCAGACCCTCAACCTCGCATCGAGATCGGATCTCAGCGGGGAGCATACGCCCGAAGCGAAGGAGCGATACCACTTCACGACCTAAATGTCGGTAACTTGCCCGAGTGACTCGTCTGTACCAGCCAGGGGACCGTTCGGGAAATGCGCGACCGAGGTTTTCCCGGACGACGACGCGCCGTATGCGAAGCAGTGAACTCGCGATCCACCCCAGGGCAACTCCAAGGGCAACTGCCCCTGCCTCCGGCAGGCGAATGACGACTGCTGCAACGGACACCACCACTAGATGCTCGAGCCGGTACAAAAGGTGCGGACGGTTCACGTAACGACAACGGGCGTCGGACTCGGGACTTCGTCGGGCTGGAATTGGAGATCATGTAGGTGCCCATACACCCCACCCTCGTCCAGTAACTCCTCGTGTGTTCCCCGCTGAACAATCCGCCCCTTGTCCATGACGAGGATTTGGTGAGCCCGCTGAACCGTGGAGAGCCGGTGGGCAATTACAAAGGTGGTCCTTCCAGCCAGCAGCTGTTCCATGGCCCCTTGTACCAACCGCTCCGATTCGGAGTCGAGCGCCGAGGTGGCCTCATCGAGGATGAGGATTGAGGGATCCCTGAGGATTGCTCTGGCGATCGCGATCCGTTGCCGTTGACCTCCGGACAGCTGCATACCACGCTCTCCAACTACTGTCTGGTAGCCCTCAGGCAACTGGGAAATGAAGTCGTGAGCGCGTGCGGCCCTTGCCGCCCGCTCTATCTCCTCTTCTGGAAAGTCCTCGTCCAGTCCGTAGGCGATATTCGCCCACACCGTGTCGTGGAAGAGAATGGTATCCTGGGAGACAATGCCAAAACGCTCCCTGAGGGATCGGATCGAGAATTCACGGAGATCGATCCCGTCCACTAGGATCCGGCCCTTGCTCGCTTCGTAAAAGCGCCCCATAAGGTCTACGAGAGTGGTTTTGCCCACACCCGAAGGTCCGACTAGCGCTGTGACTGTCCCCGCGGCGGCACGGAAGGAGACCTCGGAGAGCACCGGCTCCCCCGGTCGGTACCCGAATGACACGTCATCGTACACGATCTCCTGCCCAACGCCAGGGAAAGGTCTAGCATTAGGCGAATCACGGATCTCCACTGGTGCATCGAGAAATTCAAAAGCCCTCTCGGCTGCCACAATCCCAGGCTGAATGATTGCTGGAAGTTTTCCGAGATACTTGACTGGCGCGTACAGCTTCATCGAAAGAGCCAGGAATCCTAGGAAATTCTCTGGCGAAAGCCCACTACCACCGAACACAAGGCGGGTCCCATACCAGAGGATTACTACCGTCCCTAGCGCCCCCACCATCTCGGTGACGGGGTTCGCCAGAGTTCTGAATCGCTCGGTTCTGACGAAAGCCTTGAAGTAGGCCCACGTCAGACGGTGGAAGCGCCTTCTTTCGTGGCTCTCTGCCGCTGAAGCCTTCACCAGCCGAATTCCGGACAACGTCTCTTGGAGGTGGCTGTTCACCTCTCCTGCCAGATCCAGCACTCTTCGGTCTCCTCTCCGAACCCGCCCTAGGAGAGGACCCCAGATTGCGAACACCCCGGGAAGCACGATGATGGAGGCAAGGGTGAGCTGCCACGAGATGAGCACCATTAAGCTCAGCGCCGCCACGAGCTCAAACGCTGACGCAAGGATCTTGGCCAACTCCTTCGTCACGAGCGTCCGAAGCTGCTCCACATCATGCGTGAGCCGCGAAATAATTTGCCCTACACGTGTCCGGCCAAAGAAGACCAAATCCAATTCGACCAGATGGTCGTATACCTCGCACCGCAGGTCCCGCGTCACGGATTGCTCAATCCAAGCCACCACGTAGATGCGCGCATAATCGAACAGGTTCTTCAGTAGGAAGACAGCAAGAAGGAAGAGTATGATCCCCTGGATAGCCTCGTCCCGCGGAGCTGTGACATCCACGAATCGGCCCAACGTCCCATCCAAGAGTCGATCTAGCAGAGCGTCATCGGGCCCGTCAGCTCCAACCGAAACACCATCGTCACTCCCCGCAAAGAGCGTCCGCAGGAATGGAATCAGGAGAGCAAGTGAGAACGCGTCGAGTGCAGCGAAAATTGAGGTCGCCATTACGGCAAGAGCGAAGACGCCCAGGTAGGGCCTCAGGTATGATAGGATCCGTAGGTATAGACTCACCTTGAGCGTGACCGTAGCGTAGCCACCCAAACGATCACTTCCTCCGGAGAGATGCCACCGTGCAGAATTGCACCTCGGTAGCACTGCTGCAGGAAGAGGAGGTGTGGACGCAGCAGATCGATCTCGTCGTCCACCCAAAGGATCCGCCTGGCTCCTTGTGCGGTGGTCATGGGCAGGAAGGTACTGACAACCTTTGGCCTGGGCTACGGATCAAGTAGGTCGGTGGAGCGAGGAAGGGCTGCAGGATCCGACCTCACGTCTATTCCATACTGATTGTATATGGAAACCAGGCAGCGACCGGCGCTCCGTTCTGTCTCGCGGGCTCGAAGACCCACTGCGCCGCTTCTCCCAGGAGTTGTTCGTTGAATCTGCTATTTTCAGTTGGTGGCTGGAGTCGGGTGGAATCGGCAACGACCTGCCCCTCTTCATCGACGAATACCCATACTTCGATTCGGCTCCCTCGGAGATCCTCACTAGTAGGAGGAAGAATGATGCCGCGGGGAGAAGGGGGTACG
This sequence comes from Gemmatimonadales bacterium UBA6960, assembly GCA_963579625.1. GTDB lineage: Bacteria > Gemmatimonadota > Gemmatimonadetes > Longimicrobiales > Gaopeijiaceae > JAAXGI01. The sequence goes on along the minus strand of CAUZHN010000114.1, from coordinate 2,337 downwards.
ATGCGCAATCTTCCCTCTATGGACGTCCCAGCATCTCCCGCCCCGACAGCTCCGGGAATTCCAGCATCTGAAGTATCTCCAGGGTCCCGGCCACTGGTGGAACCCACACCTGAGGCCAAGAGATCGGGGAGGTTCAGCGCCGCTTCTGGAAGCGGTTCCGTGGTGTTCAACTGGGGAACCACCAGCTCTACGTCCACTACGGGGAGCGCGGGACGTCTGATCGGCGTTGGTGGAGCGGAGGAAAGGGCCAATACAGTCATACTACCATCCGCTGCCCGAAAGTCGGCGCGATCCGGCCCCACAGCCGCCGAAGAAGAAATGGGTACCGAGCCCCGGGGGCCGAAGAGAAAGACCAGCACATGGAGTACAACCGACACGAGAAAAGCCCACCGCCCGATCCGACCCTCTCGGACTCTGCGCTGCCTAACACCCTGGCGGCGAACTTCAGCCATCAATGTCTCGTCCTGAGATCATTCCCGAGCTGGGCTCCATCCCCGAGGGACAAGTCACTGCGTTCCGCGTCTCGAACTGACGAGATTCGCTCGTAGGTCCTCAAGCTTCTACGACTCCCATGGGGCATAGATCCCCTATGCCCCAAGATCCATCATTGACGCTCCTGGCCCCGAGCAGACAAGACCGAAGGGACTGGCCCGAATCTTCGGCTTGCGTGACCTTATCCTCATACACAGGTTCGACGACCGTTCGGGCTGTTGGAGCGGTCACCGTGAACCCCTTCATGGCTTCCCTTCGGGCCGTGCCATCGGACTCAGGGCAGGCACCGACAGGGCAGGCAATGCGCCCGGCTATGTCATCTACATCCGAGGTTCCCCCGAGTTTGGCCCAGTCCGGCATTCCGGCTGCATCGGGGAGACCGGGAGATTCCGATACCCATTCCCGGGTCCGCGCCTATTACGAGCTTACCAAACCGGGCATAGCCCTCTTCGCGATGATGACGGCCGGGGTAGCCTACTACGTGTCCACGGGGGGAAGAGCGGACCTGATACAGGTGCTCCATACCTTGCTGGGTACGGCACTTGCCACGGCCGGAGCCCTCGCACTGAACCAGTACGTCGAAAGAGACCTGGACGCGTTGATGGCGCGCACCCGGACTCGTCCGATCCCTTCGGGTCGGCTCAGACCCAGGGAAGCACTTCTCTTTGGCCTCCTCCTGGTAGTGGGCGGAGTAACTCATCTCTGGGCCACTGTCGGAGTTCTTCCGGCAATCCTGACCGTCGGCTCCGCAGCAGCGTATAACTTAGTGTACACGCCCCTGAAGTCGCGTTCCCATGCTGCCACTTTCGCTGGCGCTGTTCCCGGGGCCATGCCCGCCCTAATCGGGTGGAGTGCGGCGTCGGGAAGCATAGGTCCAGGTGCCCTCGCCCTTTTTGGCATAGCCTTCGTGTGGCAGATTCCTCATGTTCTGGCACTCGCCTGGATCCTACGCGAAGACTACGCGAGGGCAGGATTTATTCTCTCGCCGCCAACCGACGCCGAGGGGAAGCCGATCGGACGCCTCATGATCCTCTATTCAGTCGCGCTGATCGCTGTGAGCACAGTCCCTGCCGCGCTCGGCCTGACCGGAATCATCTACCTTGTCGGAGCTTTAATCCTAGGTGTCGGCTTCTTCTGGCAATGCCTTGGTGCTTGGCGTGATATGAGTCCGCGGGCAGTGCGAAATGTGTTCCTCGGATCCCTCGCTTATCAGCCCCTCCTGCTCGGCTTAATGCTCCTGGACACGGTCAGGGTCTGAGAAACACATCAGGGACTCAGCCCTCCACCAGTCGTCTAGCCACAACGCATAATGCACCGCGACAACGCCTCACTCTAGCACCTCGAGACCATCCGGAATACTCAACAGATCCAGCTGACTCACATCCGCCCAAATCATTAACTTCTCACACATCACCCATGGTGACGAACACGACCTTGCTTGTGATCTCGCCCGGGAACCTCCACTAGGACGTTCATCTCCGATTGTATGCATCCACAAGCCCCTAGAATGGACAAGTCACAGTCGTTGGGGGATGCGGATGCCGCGGACGGTTTCCTTCGCACCCCGATCGCCGCCACGTTCTACAGCGTCGAGTCAGAGATGACCGTACCTAGCGAGAGCCGCCAGCAGGTGCTGCGTTTCGCGAGCTTCTCAGCTGTCCGCATGTAAACACCTGTCTGTGCTTTGATCTCTGCCTATACAAGGTTCATGGGGGGTGTGTTCTCCGGGACCAGGTCTTTGAAGACGATAGATATGGCCTGGCGACTCGGAAAGTCAGGACTGCTTGGAAACCGCCGACCTCTTAACTTTCTTGCGGATGTTGGCATCCAGCTCCTCCTTGCGGA
>CAUZHN010000113.1:0-6273 GCA_963579625.1 Gemmatimonadales bacterium UBA6960 | reverse complement strand
GACCACCCTGACCGAAGGTATACAGCTCCCGCAGGGTTTCACGCTCCACGACCCGTACCTTTTGGTTCCGTCCGTCCGTGATGTAGAGATACCGCTGTTCCGGGTCCTTCGAGAACGCCACATCCCAAGTGGAACCCTCACCCAGAGACTCGTTCTGATAGAATTCCTCCTGCACGAATTCCCCTTGTTTGGTAAATACCTGAATCCGATTCTCCCCGCGGTCGCACACATAAACCAAACCATCGTGGGATACGTCCGCGCAGTGTACCGGGCCACGGAACTGCTGGGCCGGCGTCCTATCCGCTCCACGTGGACCGAACTCAAAGTCATCGTCCGGCACATTCCCGTAGGCACCCCAATAGCGAAGCAGCTCACCTGATTCCGGATCCAGGACCGCAACGCGCTTGTTCAAGTACCCGTCCGATACGTAAACCTCATTGTCGGCTGCATCTACAAAAATTTTCGCGACCCGTCCGAAACTCTCCGGGTCATGGCTGTCACGCACGTACCCCCCGGAGCCATCGGCGCGAGCGTCCGCGACCCCAAACTGCGCTACTACGTCTCCATCCTGCGTCATCTTCAGGATATGGGCGTCACCGGGGCCATTACCGCCGACCCACACATAGCCCTCATGGTCCACGAAGATGCCGTGATTCGAAGTGGGCCACTCGTAACCTTGGTACATCTCGCCAGGCTCCCCACCCCATGCATGCACGATATTGCCGGCTTGGTCGAAGGCCAGAATCGGCGGAGCGCCAACGCAGCATTCCCCAGTAGGCGGATCTTGCTCCGCTCCGCTCTCGCCACCCGTTAGCGTTGCCGAGCTACGATGGACCATCCAGATCAAATCACTGTCGTCCACCCAGACTCCGATCGCGTTACCGAGAAGCCAGGCGTTGGGGAATGGCTCAGGCCAGAACGGGTCCACCTCAAAAGCCGGAGCCTGTACGCTCTGCGCCTCAATACCGCTCTGCATCTCCGACTGACATGCCCAGAGTATTCCAAGCGCTCCAACCAAGCCAATTCCTAGCAGCACCTTTCGTTTGGAACTCATCTCGCATCTCCCTCAAGTAGGAAGCGAAGCCAACAAGGAAGAAAAAGGCGCGAAGGTCTACCTTCGCGCAAGCCTTCCAGATACACAAATTTTACTACGTTTACAACAATAGAATCCTAGTCCTGCCTGGCATTTTAAGGTCCGGACCGCCTCCCTGTCCAGTAGGTCCGCGCAAATCATCTCAGCAGGTTCCTTCTTGGTAACGCGTGTCCGCACGGTCGGAGGCTCATATATGAGTTCCCGATTCGTCCTACGGTATCGACTCGGGGGCTCCTTACATCTAGGTTTCGGCCTGCTGTCGGGTAGCTTATCACTTCTTTGTGGGGCATCACCACGGAGTGCTAGCTGGCTATTCGGGTCTGGGCTCGTGGGCAGCCCCTGAACTGGATGGACGGTAAAATATGTCGATGGGCGTCAAAGAACGGCTCTCTCCCTCCTCCTTCATCGGAGTTCAGGGAGACAACATTATTTCTTTCGGCTCGGGCCAGCCCGATCTCCCTCCTCCACCCGAGGCCTTTGAGGTCCTGCCACACTACCGGGACTTCAGATATGGCCTGATCCAAGGAATGCTGGAGCTACGCCAGGCACTTGCCGGGCAGTACCCACACTCGACACCGGAGAGCTTCGTCATCACGAATGGGGCATCCGAAGCACTCGACTTGGCACTACGGGTAATAGCGCTCGGAGATGGCCCGGGTGACAGGAAGGTTTTGATGACGCGGCCCTACTACTACTCCTACCCCGAGACAGCCCACTACGCAGGGCTGGAACCTGTTTTCACTGACACCCTCGAGGGGCGCATCGATCTGGATGATTTCCGCACCAAAGTGCAGGACTGCCGCGCCGTGATCATTAACTCCCCATCAAACCCAACTGGACGAGTCGAGGCTGTCGATACCTTGAGGGAGATTGAGAAGATCGCAAGTGATCTTGGAATCTACGTCCTCTCGGACGAAGTCTATAAAGATCTCATCTATGTTAGAGAGAATTACCTCATCAAGGGCCCCAGAGTGGTGACGATCAATTCTTTCTCCAAGACCTACGCGATGTGCGGGTCGAGGGTTGGGTACCTCTGGTCACTAGACAGCGAACTGATCGCCAGCGTAATCGCGATGAAGACCCATACGTCCATGAACACGAATATCCTCGGACAACAGATGGCCCTCGCGGCCACACACACACCTATCACCTTCATCGAGGATCAGCTTGAGGTGTGGCGCGCGCGCCGAGATCTCATCTACCGAGGGCTGTTGGACTTGGGGCTGGACACTTGGAGGCCGGAAGGCGCGTTTTACGTGATGCCGCGTGTGGACCATCCTCTTGACTTCGTGTGGGATCTCTTCCACGACCATAGGGTCATCACCTACTTGGGGGAGTGGTTTGGCAGCCCGGGCCGGATCCGGCTCTCCTACGCCCTTGATTTAGAGAAGATTGAAGAGGGATTGGGCCGGATCGGACAGTACCTTGAGGAGAGGGGGTCTGGCTCTTCCTCATCCCGGCTGTAAGGTTTCGAGTGAGTTCAAAACTTATTGAGGACAGCGGTCCAGAGTTCGTGACTTACGGGGCACATTCGCCCCAATGACTCTATGAGGAAGGAAGCGAAAATGAAGCGGAAGTGGGTGTACCTCTTCACGGAACTCGAAGAAGCCGAAGCCACAATGGGTGATTGGGAGGCGGTCCGCGGACTTCTGGGAGGCAAGGGTGCAAATCTAGCCGAAATGACACGAATTCATATCCCGGTGCCTCCCGGCTTCACTGTGACAACCGAGGCCTGTAACGCCTATCTCACCAAGACAGCTGAGTTCCCGGCAGAAATCTGGGAACAACAACTGGAGGCCCTTCACCACATCCAGGCCATTACTGGGAAAGAGTTCGGAAACCCCGAGAGACCACTCCTCGTCTCATGTCGCTCTGGCGCGACGTTCTCCATGCCCGGGATGATGGACACGATCCTAAACCTCGGGATGAACGATGAAGTCGCCCGAGGGATGGTGGAGCTCACGGGGGACCAGCGCTTCGTCTACGACACGTACAGACGCGTGATCCAGATGTTCGGCACTGTGGTCCGAGAAATGGAAGAAGAAGTGTTCGGGGAAGTCATCGAGCGGAGGCGCCTGATGGCCGGTGTCACGTCGGATTCGGAGCTCCAGGCGGAGGATTGGATAGCCCTTACCCAGAAGTTCAAGGAGCTCGTCAATACCCACACCAAGGCCCCCTTCCCACAGAACCCTCTGGAGCAGCTACAGTCAGCCACCGAGGCAGTCTTCACGTCATGGCATGCGAGGCGAGCCGTGGATTACCGGAACGAGTCAGGGATCTCGCACGACCTCGGGACGGCGGCGAACATCCAAACGATGGTCTTTGGTAACATGGGTAAACACTCCGCTACCGGAGTCGCGATGAGTCGGAATCCGTCGACGGGTGAACCCGGACTGAATGGAGATTTCCTTGTCAATGCTCAGGGGGAAGACGTTGTCGCCGGGACCCGGAAAACACTGAATATCAGCGCGATGGCCAGCGAGTTCCCCGACGCCTACAAGCAGCTCTCCGAGATCGCTAGCGGGCTAGAGACACACTACAGAAATATGCAGGACCTGGAGTTCACAATCGAGGAGGGGAAGCTCTGGCTCCTCCAGGCCCGGAACGGCAAGCGAACCGCCCAGGCGGAAGTCCGGATTGCCGTCGACATGGTGGACGAGAAACTCCTTCGCCGAGAGGAGGCGGTCCTCCGAGTGAGCCCTGAGCAGGTGGATTTCTACCTACATCCTCAATTCGATGAGGATGCTAGAAAGAAGGCTCCAGTAATCGCACGGGGCCTTAACGTTTCCCCTGGAGCGGCCGTGGGTGTGGTCGCTTTTGATGCGGACACTGCACAGAAGTGGGCGAGGGAGGACGGGAAGGCAGTGATTATGGTCCGATCCGAGACGAGGCCGGATGATGTACACGGTATGTTCGCGTCCGAAGGAATCCTCACCGGCCGGGGCGGACGGACCAGCCACGCGGCGTTGGTAGCGCGTCAATTCGGCAAACCGGCTGTGGTCGGAGTCGAAACCCTCGAGATCAACCTGGACAACCGCAAGGCACAAATCGGAGATCTCACGATCCACGAGGGCGACACAATTTCGATCGACGGGTTGCAAGGAGAAGTCTACCTTGGTGCGCTTCCTACCGTGGCCTCAGATATCCGGGATCCTTGGCTTATCCGTCTGATGAGCTGGGCAGATGAGTTCCGCAAACTCCAGGTTTGGGCAAATGCCGACCACCCCGATGACGCGAGGCGAGCACGGGATTATGGTGCGGAGGGGATCGGTCTCTGCCGTACTGAGCACATGTTCTTCGAGGACGATCGGCTCCCAGTAATGCGGAAGATGATCATGGCCCGGACCTCTGCGGAGCGTGAGGAGGCCCTCAACGTACTCCTGCCTCTTCAGCGTGAAGATTTCGAGGGGCTCTTCCACGTGATGGATGGCCTTCCCATCGTAGTTCGGCTCCTAGACCCCCCACTCCACGAGTTCCTCCCGAGCCATCAAGAACTCCTCCGCGAGCTAGCGGAACTAAAAGTCAGACTTCAGCACCTAGACACGCTTCATGAGATCGACGATACACTTGAGGAGATCCGTATCAAGCAGGACTTCCTTGAGCGGACCGAAGATCTTCTGGAGACGAACCCCATGCTGGGCACGAGAGGCGTCCGTCTCGCAATGCTGCTTCCAGAGCTGACCCGGATGCAGACCCGCGCACTCTTCCAGGCAGCTGCACGGTGTACACGCAAAGATATAACTGTCAACGTGGAGGTGATGATCCCACTGGTTTCACACCTGAATGAACTCCTCATACAACGCGAGCTCGTGGAAGGCGAAGCCCGGGCCATAATGGAAGAAGAAGAGGTGGAGATCTCTTACAAGATCGGAACTATGATCGAGATCCCACGAGCGGCTCTGATGGCAGATGAACTCGCCACGGCAGCTGAGTTCTTCTCGTTCGGCACGAACGATCTGACCCAGACGGTATTCGGAATCTCCCGGGACGACGCGGAGTCCGGATTCCTCACACATTACATTGAACAAAAGGTGCTTCCAGACAACCCCTTCGCGACCCTGGACATCGACGGTGTGGGACGGATCATGCGGATGGCGGTCCGGCTCGGGCGGGGGACTCGCCCCACTCTCCAGATCGGGATCTGTGGCGAGCATGGAGGTGACCCCAGATCGGTGCAATTCTTCCACAACACGGGGCTCGACTACGTGAGCTGCTCGCCCTTCCGGATTCCCGTCGCGCGCTTAGCAGCCGCGCAGGCTGCGGTCCAGTCCGCGGGATGGAAACCGATGCCTGCCGCACCAAGGGACGCATTTGAGCAGCAGAAACCCCAGTCCCAGGAGCCAGCTGAAAAAGAGGCAAGCACTTTCCCGTAGAACGTCGGCCGCCGAATAGCGGCCCTGCTCGTTGGGCCCCGTCTCCTAAATCATGGTTAGCGCTGTACGGCTGCCAGGTCTAGAATGGCTCCCGCAAGCGCTTGGACGCGCTCCTCGTCCCCGGCTTGCTGATTGGCGTCTATCTGTCGGGCATCGTCCCATAGCTGCGTCGCCAGCTCGGCCAAAGCCGCGCGCTTCGAGGGGCCATCGTCCATTGCCTCTACTGCGTCCAGCTCGGCCACCACCTCAGCAATCCGGCCCATCGTGAGGCCATCCACGCGGATAAGCTGATCCAAGTATGCCCTGGCCACGACGAAAGCCGCAGGCCAAACCACCCTCGGCTGCTCCTGCGGATTAAAGGTCTCGTATAGTACGAGGTTCGCCGCATCGATTTCATTCTGGGACAGATGTTCGCTCGGCGTCAGCTCGAATACGTCGAGCCCCCGCGAGATTTCCGAACCATAGATATGTCCGTTGTACCAGTACGTCGACCAGTAACCCGCTGAGAGCAGCTCACTCTCGCTTACCGGGCCCCGATCGAAGTACGCGATCTCGGTTGGGTTCTCAGAATCAGTGAAGTCGAATACCGAGAGCCCGCCCTGGTACCAGGCCTGAACCATGATATCCCGGCCGGGCACCGGGATCAGGGAACCGTTGTGAGCAACGCAGTTCTCCGTCTCCGTTTGGGGTGCGGGGAGCTTGTAATATCCAGCGAAGTGAAGCTCGCCATTGATCACGTCGAATATTGCGTCCGCTCCCCAGGTCGCTGGGTCTGTGGAGAGACATCTAGGTTGCCCGCCCCCCCCC
>CAUZHN010000112.1:0-6333 GCA_963579625.1 Gemmatimonadales bacterium UBA6960 | reverse complement strand
GACACGATAGGGCTCTAGAGTCACCTCCACGAGCGAGGGCTAGAAGAGCGGCATCCCCTAGCTCCAAATACTGGTCTCGGATCGTCACCGAAGGTTAGATGTGAAATCGGGGGCACCTGTTAAACACAGGCCCCCGAGGGGGTGGGGCCTCCACCCCACAACCAACCCTGCACATTCGTAGGCTTCCGGGCCTCCCTGCCAACTCTTTAGTGACCCGCTACCCGGTTCCGAAGCTGTTTGGAGGGTTTGAAGACCGGAACCTTTCGAGCCTGAACCTGGACAGGTTCACCAGTCCGAGGATTCCGGGCCTTCCTGGACTTGCGGTAGCGGACTTTGAAGGTGCCGAATCCACGGATCTCGATGTTCTGTTCTGTTGTGAGCGCCTTCTTCACGGCGCCCAGAAAACCGTCTACGATCAGCGCGCAATCTCTTTTGGTGACTCCGGGACCGATGGCCTCTGCCACTTCCTCGACAAGATCCGCTTTCGTCATGTGTCCCTCCGAATAAAACGCCAGAGCTAAATCAGCCGCGTTCTCCAAGCAGCGCAATAACATACAGCCATTCAGGCCGACCGGAAAGCGGCAGGACAAGAGCGTGTAAAAAGGATCGGCAATTCTAGTCCACAAGCTATGAAGAAAGGTAGGCCACTGGACCTAGAACCGCGTTAGCTCTTTTCTGACCGCTCCTGCATGAGTTCAATGAATTGCTCAAAGAGATATCTTGAGTCGTGGGGCCCCGGAGCAGACTCAGGATGATACTGAACGGAGAAAACCGGACGGCTCGTGTGCTTGAAACCCTCAAGCGTTCCGTCGTATAGGTTTACATGGGTAACACGAAGGTCAGGAGCCCCCGGAATCGACCCATCCTCGTCAAGCTCTACTGCGAAACCGTGATTTTGAGATGTGATTTCGACTTGATTTCGATCAAGCGCTCGAACGGGATGGTTCACCCCATGGTGGCCGAAGGGAAGCTTGAAGGTCCGTGCACCGAAGGCCCGAGCGATCAACTGATGTCCCAGACAAACCCCAAACACTGGGACGCCTTCCTCAGCCACCGCCAGGATCTCTTTCGTAGCCTTTTCTAGCGCAGATGGATCTCCTGGACCATTGGATACGAACAACCCGTCAGGTGCTTCGGCCAGGATTTCCAGGGCCGTAGTGCAAGCTGGGATCACAGTCACCCGGCACCCATGGTCAGATAGAATCTTGGGCGAATTAGCCTTTAAACCGAAGTCGTACGAGAGAACGTGGAACTGCTCGTCACCACGCGCCGGAACAACATAGGGCTCGCTCGTGGACACCCCTGAGGCGAGATCTAGCCCCTGCATCCTCGGTTGCTCTCTGATTTGATCCAGAAACTCGGCCTCCACCAGGGTGGCGAGGGCGATCCCTCCACGCATTGCTCCGTATTCCCGGATGTGCCGAGTCAGGGCCCTGGTATCCACTCCGGTGATCCCCACTACTGCATGCGTAGAGAGATACTCCGACAGACCGCCTTGAGCCCGCCAAGATGATGCACGGCGGGCCGCCTCGCGCACGATGAACCCCGACACTTTCGGCCTTGGGGATTCCGTGTCCTCATCGTTCACTCCATAGTTGCCGATCAGTGGGTACGTCATGGCAACCAGCTGGCCCGCATAGGAAGGATCGGTGAGAACCTCCTGGTATCCCGTCATCGCGGTATTGAAGACCACTTCGCCGAAACAGGACCCTTCAGCCCCTAGTGAGAATCCCTCGAAACGGCGACCATCTTCCAGCAACAGGTAGGTCGGGACATACTTATCGGTCTCAATCACAGGTCAACTCTCCCCGGCTCAGGTGCTGCCACAGCAACTCGTCCGCCAACCGCAGCCCGCAATCTAGAGTTGCGTTCCAGGTCGTCAAGGTGCGGCCTGGACTCGCCCCTGCCGCGGAGTACTTCCGCTACGCATGAGAAGACAATACCCTTCCACTCCTCCCTAAGGTCTCCTACCTTTGTAACCCTACTTATCTTGGTGACGGCCCCCCCCCTCCTCTTCCTGAACGCATGAGTAAACGATCGGAAGAAGTGCTTCTTTCGAATGCCCCCTTCGAGGTGATGATTCACGCCGATGAGTCATGCCTCGGAAACCAATTCATGGCCCGGGCGAACCCCGGGGGGGCCGCTGGCCTGGTGGAGTTCTGGACCAGGAACCGATGGATCCGCTGTGACTACTGGATTTCCGAGAGCGATACAACCAACAACCGCATGGCGATACGGAGTGCCATCGAGGGAATCCGAGGGCTCGCCCGACCCTGTCGCGTGCTATTCGTCTCCGACTCCCAGTACCTAGTGAAAGGTATGACTGAGTGGCTTCCCAAGTGGAAAGAACGGGGATGGAAGCGAAAAGGAGGGTCGATCGAGAATCTTGGGTTGTGGAAGGAACTCGACCGTGAAGCCGAACGCCACTTGATCGAATGGGCCTGGGTTAGAGGACATGTCGGGCACCCGAGGAACGAATATGCAGATGATCTAGCTGTACGGGCAGCCAGGGGTCAGGACACCTCGGGGGGCTTTCAGACGTCGGCATTCGAAAAGTGGCTACAGGGAGAACGAGACGAGAGGGCACGGTACCTGGACTTCTCCGAATTTGACCCACCTAGTGTGGTAGCAGATGGAACGAAGAGCGAATCAGGGTAGCCCGCTTACCCTTTGAAATGGGCGCTTGAAGACCCTTCCAAAGGCTTCCACAGTCTGCCCGATGACCTCATTCATCTTTACACTGCGCTGCAGAAGGTGCTCGAGAGAGGTCACTCTCTTATCCTTGAGCCCACATGGGACAATAGTGTCGAAATAGGTCAGGTCAGTGTTCACGTTGAGGGCAAACCCATGGGAGGTGATCCAGCCGGACGATACCCGCACCCCGATCGCCGCGATCTTCCCCCCCTCTGTCCACACCCCCGTGTTCCCTGCAATTCGGACGCCACCGATCCCAAACCCCCCAACCACTTGGATAAGCACCTCCTCTAGGTCGCGCAGATATCGGTGAATGTCCTTTCGGTCAGGGTTTAAATCGAGAATTGGATAGCCCACGAGCTGCCCGGGGCCATGGTAGGTGACATCCCCTCCCCGCCCCGAATTGACCAGATCAATCCCTAAAGCATTCCTTTCTTCAGGGGCAGCGAGGACATGTCCGGGGTCGGACGCCGAACCCATGGTGATCACGTGGGGATGTTCGAGGAGGAGGAGTTGGTCCGCCAGCAAACCTTGCCGCCGGCTTGCCACCAGATCCCGCTGCAAATCGGCACCCCGGTGGTACGGGACAGACCCCAGGCACCGGACCTCCACCGGTCCTAGGTCCGTCGGCTTCAGAACTCCTCCCCGATGTTTCAGCACTGGGGTTCGTCGTGCTCCCTGGTCTGATCCTCTCAATACCCCTCTGCGTGACCCCCTATACCTCTTCATTATGCCTTAATCCAGCCTAACCCCACGTTCTGCCCAAGCCATACGGTAAACCCGGTGTCTTTACGCTTCCCTAGCTGGCGCAGTGGAACCCGCTGGACTCGTCCAATCTTCATCAGATGGTCCTCCACCAGAAGTGCTCTCACAACGTACTAGCCTAACCGGACGCTCGGATTCATGCGGATCGGTTGTTCACCCTACGCCGCTGCCCCGATTGACACTCAGGCTTCAGCGTCGTCAGGGGTTTAGCCAGTAAGTGACTTTGACTACGAAGACATTATCGGACTTTAGGCCAAACAGTGTGCGCCCGTCACGGCCCAGGTTGAACTCTCCGACTTCATCGTCGAACGTCCTCCCTGCCGCTCGGAGGAGTCTCTCTGACCGAGTCTGCTGCCATACGAGAAAGAGCGTGCTCCCCGGGCGCCACTCCCAACGTAAGACGGCGCTGCCCAAAAGAGAACGCAGGTTGAAGTCGAGATCCGACACCTCGAACGGCTCTGCACCGTCGCCTTCCGGATCAACCAGGTACTTGGCGTTCTCGCCCCGGATCACCGAACCCACGTCCTTCCCATACTGTAGGAAGCGGAAGCTTCGTGAAGCGGCGAGTTCCATCAGCCCCCGATAGTCACCGCTCGACATGAAGGGCTGAGCGTAGAGCTCGAAGGTTAGGTCCGGGGAGAACGTCACGTTGAACCGTGTCTCGATCGCGACCGTGGTCTGGTCGAGGGGCGCGAACAAGTAGCGATTGCCAGAGGTTTGCGTTGCAGCCGGATCGGGGACAGTCGTCACATATTGGGCCGCGACGCGATCACGGCTCACCTGGGGCCCGACATCGAGCTCGTAGATCTCCCAGAATCGGAAGAAGAGACCGAGATTTCCGCTTCGATTCCATCCTCCTGCATCGTCTTCGTTGACGCGGAATCCGCCACGAAACTGCAAGATCCCTCGCCGGTCGGTGTTGAAGTTGAGGTTTCCGAAGTACCCAGCCGGTTCGAGTGTCAGGGGGCCGCCCCGGGTCAGCCTGTCGTTCCACGTCTCGAACCGGCGGTTGATGCCGATGTTGAACCGGTTGAAGCTGGCGTGCTCCGCATTGACCCAAAGCCCGACGTTGGACGCCACCGCCTCGCCCCCGAAGTTGAACGTGTTGGTCGTATTTACAGTGACGTTCAACATCCGAAAGTGTCTGCTGACCCTCGGCTGTCGGTATCCGAAGCTGGACGTAGCCTCGACCCGGTCGGCGAAGCTCTGAAATCCGAGGTCGTTCACCTCGTAACCTGGCGTGATGGCGGTCACCCCGAGGTTTCCCTGCCACGTCCCTGTCTGCTTGCTCAGATTCAGCTGCCCATAGAGCCCACTGAGCGAGCGAGCGTCCGGATCGAATTCCATATGGGTGGCATCGGGCCGGTCCATGTATCGCGCGGAACTCCGCTGGGTCCGGGCGATCGCATCCACGCCTCCGTCCACTCTGCTCCCGGACACCTTTCCGGCAAGCCTCCACTTCAGCGATCTTGTTTCGATCCGACCGTCCACCCCGACCGAGTACGCGGAGGACCGCAACCGCGATCGGAGAGTCTCGGACCTCAGGTCCCGGTGAACACTAGTAGTGATCACGCCTAAGGAGCCCGTCCCCTGGCGGATGTCACGCCGCAGACGTGCGACGAGGTAGTTGGACCGAGGCTCGACCTCTTCCCTTCCACGCGTCCCGTCCGGATCGATCCACGGCGCTGTGACCCGGTCCGTGACGACTTCGAGAAGTCCTACCGACCAGCCGCCCGCTGTCTTTCCCGTGAGCTTCGCCGCCCCCGGAATCGTCGTCTGTCCCGGTACGTCCGAGTATGCTGCCACATCCGGCACGAAACCCTGCGGCGTTCGTCCGATCCGTCGCGAATAAAGCAGCTGAGCGTCGGACCCACCCCAACGCGCCCCGCCCTCCCCGAACCGGAAGATCTCCGCTCCCTCCACGAAGAACGGTCGCTTCTCATCAAAACGGGTCTCGAATGCCGTCAGGTTGATCACAGCTGGATCTAGCTCCACCTGCCCGAAGTCGGGGTTCATCGCCGCATCCAGGGTGAGGTTTGTTCCGAGCCGATACTTGAGGTCTAACCCCATGTTGCCGAAGTACTCCGAACCACTTCGGAAGGGGTTATCAAACCCCGCAGCCTCGCTCCTCGGAATCTCTCGGTATTCAGCACGGGCCGTGCTGAAGGGGAGGAGCTCCAGTCGCTTACCCTGCGGGATGCCCTCGATCCCGTATAGATGCCCGTATCGTGCCACGACCTGGGGTTCGTTCCTCGGCCTGAACGCCCACACCGTGTCTTCTCCCTTGCGTCGTAGTTTGCGCTCGACCTGAAGGCCCCACGTCTGGATCTCATCGGTTCGGTAGCGAAGCTGGCTGAAGGGGATCCGCCACTCCACGAACCAGCCGTCGTCTGTGATGGTCGTGCGCACGTCGATGACGGGATCCCAGGAGCGGTCGCCGAACCCAAAGCCCCTGCCTCCACCTCCGCGGCCGATCGTCATGATCTCGTCCGAGTGGTTGCCGGCGGCGCTCACCGCGAACCGGTAAGCGGTGCGGTGATCATGGTAGCTGTCAAAGATGACAACGAAGTAGTCCGCATCGGGCGTCCCCTGATCCCTCCGCCTCAGGCGAGCCGGCACTTCGCCCTCGTCCCAGAGCCAGGCACCCACGTAGATGTTGTCGTCGTCATACAGAAAGCGGACCTCAGTTTCCTCCGTGACCCGCTGTGCTTCGTCCGGAACGGTTTGGAGAAACTCCGTGAGCGCAGTCGCAGTCATCCATACGGGCTCGTCCAAAACTCCGTCGATGGCAATCGGCACGTCCACTCTCACCGCACGAGCTGCGGGTGCCATGCTGTCGTGGGAATAGACCTCAGACACAACATGCTCCGGGGT
>CAUZHN010000111.1:0-6503 GCA_963579625.1 Gemmatimonadales bacterium UBA6960 | reverse complement strand
CCACAGCTGGCTTTATCCAACCCTAGCGCTGCGAGTCCAGGTATCCTCTCGAGTCCTCTTCGTCGAAAAGGGGCACGATCTGGTCCGGATCGAGCCGGATCAAGATGTACTCGATATGATCGTCGATGCGGGTGAACTGGTGCCCGACCCCGGCGGGAATCACGTAGACATCTCCTGCCTTGAGTTCTGTGGCCACACCGTTGCGGATCCCCGATGCGTTGTGACCCGGTCCGTTCAGTCTGCTCGGCGGGACTCTCGGTTCCGGGTCGATGAGTTCTGTTCCGGTCAAGTTGGTGCCTGACCCGCTCAGGACGTAGTAGACCTCGCTCACAAGGCTGTGTTCTGCAGCACCTGCGGGCCGTTCGAGCCTGCCGCGCTTGACCAGCGCAACTCCGACATTCGCCCTCCCGATATCCAACATCCGTATCTGTTGATCGATGCTGTCAATCTCGAGATACTCGCCGATCTCTTCGTCGCTAACGTAAGTAGACTCGCACATGTTGCAGGAAGGCTCGACCTCCTGCGCCTGTGTGGACAGGGTCCCCAGGAGGAACGCGCAAACACCTCCCACCACGCTAAGAACTTCCTTCCTCATGATGTTCTCCTTGCCGTAAGCCATTGGCCCTTCTTCAGGCGCATCGGAATGTGTCACGATACAACCCTGACCACGCTGTTACCAGCACCACCATAGGCAATTGGATCGTATCCGTCCGAGACAGGGTCGGCCTTGGGATACCTGAAAGACTAGGTCGCATCCTTCCATCAGGGACGACCGAGAAGACGAACGGCCCAGCGAACAGATGGAGAAGCTGCATGGGCGGAGAGGGCCCTACCGAGGACTCGCGTTATTCTCTCAAGGGACTTCCCTCGGCAAGTCGTCAGGGAGCGTATAGCCGGATGTTCATGTACGTAATCGAGCCGTCAATCTGGCTGAACCAGTGCAGAGTTCCTGCGGGAATCACGACTACGTCACCTGCTCTGATGCGCCGCTCCACTCCGCCTCGGATACCTACCGTACGATCATTAGGATCCGCGACCGTACCACCAGTCATGAATGTCCCGCCGCCAGCAATTACCTGATAGATTTCATCTCGCTCTGGGTGTACGCTAGCATTGTTCCCTTGCGTGGCGAACCTGCGCCGCACCATGACTTCCGGCGCGAACTCACCTGGGTCGGAAAGGTTGATGCTGGCTCCGCCACCGCCGGCCTCTCCCTGCTCGTCCAGTGCCGCCTCGATTTCGGCGATGGAGGTATAGTTGACGGGAAGCCGCGGCGTTTCCTGAGCGGCGAGGGGCAGCCGAAGTCCAAGCAGAACGATAGTGGTCACGACGGTTCGCATCGGTCAATCACCTCCGGTGTGAGTGGAGCAAGGGCTTTACCCAGTCGCACTAGATCCAGCCAGATAGCCCGGACTGGCCCACCCAGTCTCGTTGTTCTCATAGATAACCCACGTAAGGGGGGGCTAGTTGTTCTCCCTAGAGTCCAGCCAAACCGAGTCTCCCAATTCACCGGTCAATCTAGTTGGCCACCAGGAGTTTGGGACGATGTTCAACACGACCTTTTCCGCCCCCCCGGTCAGATCGTCACTGTGCATTGGACATCAGGGTCGTACTTCCTTCAAGCGACGGACGGCGAGTTCATTATAAATTAGGGATATGCAGAAAACCATCATTCTGATAGGTCTCACTATCTTCTTGATAGGACTGGCATATCCAGTCCTAAAGAAAATCCCATTTGGAAAACTCCCTGGAGATATTTTCCATCAATCAGAAAACTTTTCTTTTGTATTTCCTATCGTTACTTGCATCATTATCAGCATCATCCTCACAATTGTATTGAACTTGTTTAGGTGACTAAAAGAACCAGAACTGTCTAAGTGCCCTCTACCGTCGACTAGCCGGAGGGTTCTAGCTCGACCGCCGTTGCACAGCAGAGCATTTCGGCCGCTCTGGCCATCACCATCATTGATCGCGATATCTGGCCTGTCCGGAATAGCGGCCAAGAAGGGTTTCGAGAAGGTCAGCGCGTGCAGACGGGCGAAGCTGAAGGAAGCTCAAAGAAACCACACGTTTGTCCCCCCGATCACTGGTTGCGCTGAATCAGGGGGGGGTACCCCACTGGGGCCTTGACTCGCAGAGATCAAACAGTGCGCGGTTGTCGCCGTCGACAACGTTTGGACTGGGAGACGGGTAGAGAGTAGGGACTTCACATGCCAGGGGAGCGAGACTCGACGATGGCAGCACAGCGGAAACCGCGCGGGTGGATAATCATCGTGTACCTAGTGCTTTTGGCGCTAGTGATCCCCTGGTACTGGCCAGCCGGTGACACACGCGATGCCTACGGGCTGCCGCTGTGGGTGATCGCGACGCTGGCGGCGTTGCTCCTCACCTCGGCATTCACCAGCTGGGTTTTTCTGAGCTGGCCCGAGGACGCCGGCGACAAATGAGCGATCTCCTGCCGTTTGGACCCGGCGCGTGGGCCTTCATTGCTTTCTATCTCTCCCTGCTCTTGCTGCTCGGGTGGGCAGGCCGAGCAGCTCGAAAGGAAGACACACTTCAGGACTTCTACCTGGGCGGACGGGGCTTTGGTTTTTTTGTCTTGCTCTTGACGCTCTACGCGACTCAGTACAGCGGCAACACCATCTTCGGCGTTGCCGGGGCGACTTACCGATTCGGTTTCGGCTGGCTGATTGCCGTCCACTATATGCTGGCGATCATCGTTTTCTATCTAGCGTTTGCTCCGAAGCTGCACGAGCTGTCGCGCAATCGTGGCTATGTCACGCCGGCGGACTATCTGGAGGACCGATACGAGTCCAGGGTCATCTCGCTGATTGGCTCTATCGTGATGATTATCGCTCTGAACAACTACCTGCTGGCGCAGCTGATGACGATGGGTCGAGCTATGCAGGGGCTCGCCGGCCCTTTTGGTGATGAGGCCTACCACTACGGAGTGATCGGGCTCGCGCTCATCATGCTCATCTACGGGACGCTTGGTGGCATCCGCGCCATCGCGTGGACGGATGTGATGCAGGGTGGCGTGCTATTGGTCGGTTTCTTGGTCTTGCTGATGTTGCTGGTTGACCAGTTCGGGCCATTGTCGGCCGCGACAGCACGGATCGCCGCATCCCCTGATGCTTTCAAGGTGGCACGACCCGAGCCAGCCATGCTCCGTGAATGGCTGAGTTATGTGATCGTGATCGGCGTGGGAGGCGCCCTCTACCCCCATGCCATCCAAAGAATCTATGCGGCAAAGTCTTGTCGTACCATGAATCTGAGCTTCGCCAGCATGACGTTCCTGCCCTATATGACGGCGTTAGTGGCAGTGATCGCAGGTATCTACGCGCTGGCCTACGTTCCGGGACTCGAGGGTGCGGACACCGATCAGGCACTCGGGCGATTGTTACGAATCGTTCAGGAGAATTCCCTGCTTGGTTACTCTGTAGTCGTACTGATCTTCAGTGCCGTGATCGCCGCGCTCATGTCTACGGCAGACTCTGCCATGCTGGCCATCTCATCCATGTTCGCCAAGGACATCTACGCCGTTCACCTAAACCCGAAAGCGAGCGAGTCCGAGCTCACGATGATCGGCAAGCGATGCTCGTGGATTATCGTCGGAGCACTGGTGGTGTTCGCGATCCTTCTTAAGGATCAGGCCTCTCTCATCAGCCTGATTGATCGCAAGTTCGACGTGCTCATTCAACTCGCGCCCGCCTTCATGCTTGGAATACACCTGCCCTTCCTCAGAAAGGTCCCGGTATTCGTGGGGCTCGTGACTGGATTAGTGATCGCCCTGGGACTCGCTTTCGGTCCGTTCGATTTTGTTGTGGCCGGCAAGGTCTGGGGCCTACACCCGGGTATCTATGGACTGGGCGTGAACACCACGATCGCGGTCGCGGGCTCCGCATTGCGGATGGGCGACCAGTGACCATCGAAAGAGATGACGATTACGAGAGAATCGCCCCAGAACGACGAGGGGGTGTAGAGTGGCCACCTCTCCCCGCAGCCGCATCCTACTTGCTTCGGACGTGGTAGCTCGTCTACGCTCCGAGGCGCGGACCAAGAAGTTCGGGTCTAGGGATCACCGGAAGACCCTGCTAAAGGCATCGTGGCGGAAGATGCTCTGGACACACTTAATTTCGGATCTATACCGCCTGCCATCACCTCTCGGAGAAAAGCATGGCTAGTCTCAAGAACCGTATGATTCGCGCCGCTAAACTGGACGTTCATCTGTATGAGGAGGTGGAGGCCGATCAAGGTGCGATGGCTCAAGCCATGACCGTGGTCATTCTGTCCGCGGTAGCCGCTGGGATAGGAAGCGGAAATGCGGGCCTGGGTGGAATCGTCATCGGTATGATCGCGGCTCTGATAGGATGGTACATCTGGGCCTTTCTCACCTATTTGATAGGAACAAAATTACTGCCAGAGCCAGAGACCAGGGCGGATTATAGGGAATTACTACGCACGATCGGCTTTTCCAGCGCGCCTGGGTTGATTCGGGTCTTAGGGATCATCCCGGGCCTCCGCGTCCTGCTCTTTACTGTCGCGAGCATATGGATGCTCGTAGCGATGGTGATCGCCGTCCGACAGGCCCTCGACTACACGAGCACGTGGCGTGCTATCGGTGTTTGTGTGATCGGTTTTGGAGTTCAGCTCCTCATTCTACTGGTTGCCATTAGGATAGGTGGTGCTCTGTAGAGAAGATGCTTCCAGACGCAGATGTGATGCTGTTGAAGAAGTGTGGCCCACAAGTCACCACGCGCCGCGTCAGGCGCGGGCTCGCCGCCAGCCCCCACAACGGCTGCGGTCTACGGGATCGGTCCGAAGTCGGGAGGCGGGATGCGGTGCTTCGTCCTCGCCTCATACGCTGACGCGATGCGGAAGAGCATCGGCTCACCGAACGGCCGAGCGAGGAAGTCGATCCCCACGGGAAGCTCCGCTGCCACCGGCCCCACCAGGACAGTGCTGTCCGGATCCGTGAGATCGGGCTCCCGGTCGTAGACCTCGGTGGTGAAGCCGGCTGGAACAGTCATCGCGGGGAAACCCCTGCTATTGATGTAGGTCCACAGTCCAGGACCTCTGTCATTTTTCGAAGGCTCCTCAGGACTCGTGATGATCGCCGGCGGAATGTTGCCCGTCGGGTAGACCACGGCATCCAGGCGGAGATCCGCGAAGGTCTGGAGGACGATCGTTTGAACAGCGAATCGATTCTGCAGGGTTCCCGGACCCGCGAGCGTCGTGGCCGAGTCTGCTCTCTGAAGATTCTCCTTCCGGTTCTCGATCACGGGGTCATCCCAGAAATTCGCCTTGTCGATCAGGTCCGTCACGCTCCGGATATTCGTGTCCCCGCGCTCCCTGAGATACGTGTTGAAGTTGTATTTGGCGCCACCAACATTGCCACCGGCCGGACCCAGGTTCCTCATGCTCGGCCGTCCGATCGAATCGTGGGGCACGAGGGATGGGTCGAGGAACATGTCCACCAAGAGGGGCAGGTGGTCGGCCTGTTCCGGAAAGTGCTCGGAGAACTGCCCGACGAAGAGGTTGCTGCGCCACACCGGTCCGTACTTGTCGACCGCGTCCTGAAACAGAGCTCCCCTCGGGCCGGGGTCGATGATCGTGGCGCCGAGTGCGCGAAGGTCTTCGATCGCCCTGTTTATCAGGTCGATGGTTTCCGCGTCCGCAATCGTAAACAGATCCTTGTTCATGTACTCGCGAACCACGCCGATCCGTATTCCATCGAGCCGCGTCTCGTTGGCGAATGAGTGATAGGGATCTGAGGGCTTGCGGCCCACGCTGAAGGCAGTGAGCTCGTCGTTCGGGTCGAAGCCGGCGTAAGCGTCGAGCACGCGGGCTACGTCCTCTACGGTGCGGCAAATGGGTCCGACCCTGGTCGTGATCCCCCTCTGGATCATCCCGTCGGCACTGACCAGCTCACGTGTCGGTGCAAGCCCAACGACGCTGTTGTTCTTCGCCGGCTCGCGAACTGAAGTGCCCGTCTCCTCTCCGATAGCGCACGTGACCAGGTTCACCGAGACCGCGTTGCCGGAGCCGCCGCTCGACGAACCAGGATCACGTTCCGTGTCGTACGCATTGCAATTGGTGCCCCCGAAAGAGCTGCGCACGCCCGTGACGCCCCCAGCAGCGTACTCCCCCATGTTCGCCTTAGCCAGGATGATGGCACCGGCCTCGCGGAGCCGCGTGACGAACGTCCCGTCGCGCGGGGGACGATCGTCGGCGTAGAAGGCATCGGCACCGGCGGTGGTGCGCATGTCGAACGTGTCGAACTGGTCCTTGATGGCCATCACCACGCCGTGCAGCGGTCCAATCAGCCTGCCGGTGGAGGCGAAGTGGGCGTCCTGCTGCTCGGCAACCTCCAGCGCGTCTGGCATGCCCGGGTCGTCATCGACGGCATTCGTCATGCTGCGCGCCTTGCGGGCATCGAACCCCCAGGCGGTGCGTCGCGCCGGCCTCAGGTTCAAGTTGATCAGGGCGTTAATGCGACCTGC
>CAUZHN010000110.1:0-6545 GCA_963579625.1 Gemmatimonadales bacterium UBA6960 | reverse complement strand
AAAGCGTACCTCAACACGCTTACGGCCGGACAGAAGGCCCGGACAATGTTTGATCTGGACGATGAGGAATGGCGACACTGGAGTAACGTTCCGGTCGGAAGCACTATGCGAGCGGGGCTGTCGTTCAGAGATATGAACGAGGCCCAAAGGGAAGCGGCCTTCGCCATGGTAAGGACCGGGATGAGTGCGAAGGGCTTTGAGCAGGCTCGCAACATCATGCGTATCGACGGCTATCTGGCGGATATACTGAATGATCTGGAGGCCTACGGGGAATACCTTTACTTCATCGATATCTTTGGGGATCCGTCTGACACGGAGCCCTGGGGATGGCAGCTGGATGGACACCACCTGGTCATCAACTACTTCGTGATGGGAGATCAGGTCGTGATGTCTCCAAATTTCTGGGGAACCGAGCCGACCCGGGTCGAAACAGGCAGGTATGCTGGAGTCGAGGCACTCCAGGAAGAGCAGAATGTAGGCCTCACATTTATGGAGTCTCTCCGACCTGATCAGCGTCAGGTCGCGACCGTAGAAACGGACAAGATGCAAAACAATCAGTTGGCGGCCGCCTTCAAGGATAACGTGGTCATTGAGCAGGCGGGCATCCGCGGGGACCAACTGAATGCGGCCCAGCGCGAACTCCTCATGGATGTGGTTGGCGTCTGGGTCGGACATATCCGTGATGATCAGGCACGCATCAAGATGGAGGAAGTGCGAGCTCATCTGGATGAAACCCGATTCGCCTGGATCGGTGACGTGAGTGACGATATGAAGCTCTATGACCCCAAGACGTTGTTCTATTACCGAGTCCAAAGCCCGGTTATCGTGATCGAGTTTGACCACACGATTCCGGTCACTTTCGGCGTACAACCGAGGACGCCGTCGCGAACGCATATCCACGCGGGCGTGCGGACTCCAAACGGAAACGACTACGGAAAGGACCTGCTTCGCCAACACTACGAGCAGCACGCAAACGACCCGAACCATGTGCACAACCCATCCCAGCGGGCGGACCGTTAAGCGCTATAACAGTTCGGTGATTTCCGGCGGGCGGCGGGCCTACTCACGGCGAGCAAGTTGAGAGGTTCGCCGCCCGCCGCGTTGCTTCTCCGGGGAAATCCGAAGGCCGTATGGGGGTGGGCACTCTACGACTTCGCAAATTCCGCGTATACGACGCTCATCGTCACGTTCATCTACGCGGTGCTGTTCACCCAGGCAATCGCCACAGACGGAATCACGGGTACAGCCCAGTGGGCGAATGCGGTAACCGTCACCGCCATCGTGGTGGCGCTCTTATCACCCTTCCTTGGGGCGTTGGCCGACGGCGGGGGCCACCGAAAGGCGTTTCTCGCGACCAGCACGCTGGTGTCCATCGTGGGTGTCGCCCTGCTCTACTTCGCCCGACCAGGCCAAGTGCTGCTCGCCCTCACCTTGTTCGTGATCAGTAACGTCGCCTATGAACTGTGCGGGGTCTTCTACAACTCCTATCTGCCCGACATCTCGCCACCAGATAAAATTGGCCGTATCTCAGGCTACGGGTGGGCTCTTGGGTACCTAGGCGGACTCCTGGCGATGGTGATCGCCCTGATCGGCTTCATCCAGCCCGAGCAGCCTTGGTTTGGACTCTCGACAGATGAACAGCAGAACGTGCGCGCCACCACCATCCTGGTGGCCGTTTGGTTCGCGGTGTTCAGCCTCCCGATGTTCACATGGGTGAAGGACTCAAAGGTGGGAACCCGACCCCCAGGAGCATCGGTCGTCCGAGCCACCTTGCGGCAGCTGGCTATGACCTTTCGCGAGATCCGGCGGTACCGTCAGATCCTCCGGCTACTTTTGGCGCGGCTCGTCTACAATGACGGCCTTGTCACGATCTTCGCCTTCGGCCCAATTTACGCAGCCGAAACGTTCAACTTCTCTCTCCAGGAGGTGATGCTCTGGGGGCTAGCGCTGAACGTTACGGCGGGGCTGGGAGCGTTCACAATGGGATTCCTGGACGACCGCATCGGAGGGAAGCTCACGATCTTCATCTCTATTCTTGGGCTCATCGGCGCCGGCATCGCGGCCGTGCTTGCGACTACCGCCACAGGCCTGTGGATCGCTGGTCTGGTGGTGGGAATTTTCGTCGGCCCAAACCAGGCCGCCAGCCGCTCCCTACTCGGCCGCTTCGTCCCGATGGATAAGGAAACCGAATTCTACGGTTTCTTCGCCTTCTCGGGAAAGGCCACCGCGTTCATGGGACCCTTTCTACTGGGGTTGACAACCACACTCTTCCAGTCTCAGCGGGCCGGGATGGCCACAGTCCTCATCTTCTTCACCATCGGTGGCCTTCTGCTCTTGACGGTGAACGAGGCCGAGGGTATCGCCATGGTTGACCGGGAGAAAACCGTTGCATAGCCTCTGTCGAAATCCTCATTGGGTGATCTTCCCTACCGCCCTGTCCTGGGCATTGTCCGCGTCCCTTTGTGCGCTAGGCGCGCAGGAACCTGGATCGGCCGAACGCCGCTGGGAGTTCGCGGGTGTACCAGCCATCAACTTCGACTCGGACGAGGGCTTCGGGTATGGGGCAGTGGTCGAATTCTACCGCTATGCCGAAGGGGATGAATACGAGCCGTACGTCCTCACGCTTCAGCCCACTGTTCTGTTCTCCACCGAAGGTCGGCGTGATCTCACAGTGTTCTTCGACACGCCATACCTCCTCCGCGGCGGGTGGCGACTGACTGTGTTCGCAGGAACCGAGCACCACACCGCGACACCGTATTACGGCATCGGAAACGACAGTGACTACGACGAGGGGTTGGAGCGAGACGATGGGCCAGATCCTTACTTCTACCGCTTTGGCCGGACCCGGAATCGGCTTGCCTTCGACCTTCAACGCCCGATAGGTGACACGCCGCTCCGTGCGCTCTTCGGTGGAGGCTCTGGGAGAACCTCGATCAACCTGACGCCACACGACGAGGGGACTACCCTTCTTGCCGCCGAGCTGGCCAGAAGGGGCGACACGCTGCCCGGAGGCTGGACGAACTTCGTTAGAGGAGGCCTTGTCTGGGATACGCGGGACCGGGAAGTAGGCACCAGAAACGGAACTTGGTCAGAGATCTTGGTCAAGAGTGCTGCGGAGCCTCTAGGCGGAGACCATTCCTTCACCACGTGGACAGTGACCTTTAGGCGATACTTTTCGCTTGGGGGCCGAATCGTCCTCGCGAATCGCCTGATTCTGCAAAGTACGTCAGGCGATGCTCCCTTCTACGAGCTTCAGCAGCTAGACACCTCCTTCAAGGCACAGGAGGGCCTTGGAGGCGCAAAGACGCTCCGAGGCATCCCCAAGAACCGCTACACCGGAAAGGGGATATTTCTCTGGAATAGGGAGTTGCGGTGGCGAGCCACCGAGTTCACGACGTTCGATCGGGACTTCCATCTGGTCGTGACCGCCTTCGTCGACTCGGGGCGGGTCTGGGCGGAAGGAGTAGCGCTAGGCGAGGCCCTCTCGGACCTACACCATGGCTACGGTGGCGGATTGAAGCTCGGAATGGGAGAGAACTTCATTGTCTCCCTGGACGTGGGCCACTCCAGAGAGTCAACCGCTCCAATCTACCTTGGGCTTGGGTACCTTTATTGACTGAGCACCGGGTCTCGGCGCATAGCCTCCCCCTGGCGTCTCCCTCGTTTACAGCACATCCGCACTCACGCTTGGCACCACTGACTCAATAAGCGGGCTAACCGGATGACTACCGTGTGTCGAAGCGGATATTCAGCCACGTCATCCCGTCGGAATCGCGGATCCCGTGAGGCACTCCAGCCGGGATGAAGATGACGTCCCCCACGGTGATGACACGTGTCACACCGTCTCGGATGGCTGCACCCCTCGACCCATCAACCGCGGCTCCGTTCTCATCGACAAGGGTTCCCCCGGTCACCAGGGTCCCCGAGCCCTCCCGTACGACATAAACATCGCTCGTTATCTCATGAACGAGCGCGGTTTCCGCGCCTCGCAGACGACGGATGTTGACGTTGTAAGTCCCTCCCTCAAGCAGCCGAACGGTGGAGAGCCCATCTGCATCCATCTGGCGGAACGTCGCCTCCAGCTCAGCCAGCGGAAAGTCGGCGGCCCGATCGGTTGGGGCCTCCTCGCGAACGAGAATCTGCATGGCGAACGCGTCCGCGCTACCTACCGCTATTAATCCAACAGCGATGATCATGCGCCCAAACATTTGTCCTCCTTCGAAACCTGACGAAACAGGTCCTGCCAAACGAGGGATCCTCGCTCAATCAAAAGAGATCATACTTCACACGTATCATTGCGAACCGGCCGACTGACGGCACCCCCACGAACGACCGATAGTCGGTATCTAAAACATTATTCACCGACAGTTGTAGCGTGGCCCTTGTATTGGGCACTTGGTACCCAGCAGTGAGGTCGAAGATGGCCGAGGAATCCACGCAATCTTCCTCGAAGATACCCCCGGTTCCACCAGTGATGCACTTGGTTCCCACGAAGCCGGCCGACTCGGCCGGGAACGAACTGGTGAACCGCAGCCTTCCCGATGCGCTGAACCCCGACGACAGATTTCTGTATGCGACCCCGCCTGACCCCTTGTCCTTTGGCGAATTCAGTGCAATCGGGGAACTCCCCACGACGTTGAAATAGTCCTCGCTCATGTGGGAATAGGTTCCCATCAACGTCCACTCGTCGGTCAGAAACGCTTCGACGGAAAGATCGGCTCCCCAGAGCGACACGTCACCCACATTCCGATACGTCAGGATCAGGTCGGATCCGCTAGTCACTTGGTCCGAGGATACAACTGCCAGCGGGATCCCAGCGATCCCGGTCGCCAGTGCGGTAACCGTAGCCGCGGAAGTCGCAGCAGCCGTAGCGTGATCCATCCCGGCCGCCATGAGCTGGGCGTAGACCGCGGTCCCGACCGGTCCCTGTATGAACGCACCGACGTCCTGTCCGTTTAGCGTAATCAGGGGAGTCTGCAGGAGGAGAGGCGATATAAAATTGTCCTTTTTCATGTGGTACAAATCCGCAGAAATCGCGATTCGGTCATTCAGCACTCCAGTCCAACCCACCTCATATGTCTCCGTGTACGACTCAAGAAGCGGGACCACGTCGGGAAGGACGGAGCTGGCTGCCGGCGTCAACGCCAGCGTCGTCGGATTGAGGAGCATCAGACCGATGTCAGCAGCTGTTGGCGAGAGGCCGAGCAGAAGCCCCGCAGTGGTGGCGTCGATTGCGCCCTGCGCCGCCATGACCCCCACTGCCATAGGCCAGAGGATTGTCGGACTGGCTGGCAGGAGCTGCCCGGCACCGCCCGGGTTGAAGGGGGAACGCATTCCGCGGAGGCTCCCGTTTGCGTTCTGGAGAGCCCATCCGTTCGGACCTGTCCCGAATGCTCGGGTGCCGTAGCCCAGGGGCCCCAGCGGGGCAGGCGCGAACCCGCCCGGGATGTCTAGGAAGAGGTTCAGGGTGGAGGGGGTGGAGAAGGCGCGGTTGTATGTGAGACGCACACTTTGACTCTCTTCTGGTCGGAAGACCAACGCCGCGCGGGGAGACAACATCTTGTCCGGAAGAGCCGAGTGCGAGTCTATTCGCCCCGCGACGATAAAGTCGATCCGTGAAGACAGGGCAGTTTTCGATTGGAGATAGGCCCCCCACTCGTTCAGGTCGTCATTGGTGTCATAGGACCCGTAAATCGTTCCCAGCGATTGAGGTCGGGTCGCATAGTAGTCCACACCGAAAGTGAAGTCCTGCACATCGTCTAGGAAGGCGAAACCATGCTGGGCTTGTGCGACGAAAAGGCTGGATTGGTCTGTAAGGGGCGTCCCATCGCGCAGGAGGTAGCTTTCTCCCGCATCATTCGTGTTGTGGTACGCCTGCGCGAAGAAACGGCCCTTGTTCAACCGCGCCTGCTTGAACTCGTAGAGCCAGTTCTTGGCCTGCCCGGCTCCGAGGCCCGTCATCTCGAGACCCGTGGCGTCGGTACGACCGTAGGTCGTCACGAAGGTGCCATCCTCGGCGAACCGCCAGTCAGCCCTCATCTCGACACCAAAACGTTCGATGTCTAAGTCCCGGACACCAAGTCGGTTGCAGGCAAGTTGTGCGTTGGCCGCATTAAGCCCCCGACCCAACCTATCCTTTAGGCACGACCCCGGGTCACTGTCCGTCGCCACTCTCGCTGCTTTCTCGGTCGGATCCTCGTATCCCCACTCCTCACCACTGAGATACTGTCCCGAGACCTTGAATCCGAAATCCTCGCCGAGAAGAAAGGCAGAGCGGAACGAGCTCTGAAACACCGAACGCTCGCCTCCACCGAGGGTGACGCTCGTCCCCTGGCTCGTCAGAGGAGATTTCGTGAGCACGTGCACTATGCCGTTTGCTGTGTTCGGCCCATAGAGCGCGGATCCCGGTCCGAGCACAACCTCCATCCTCTCCACGTCCTCGTCCGTGGTGGGAAGCCAGTGCATCTGGTTCACACGAAGTGACGGCACACCGGCTAGCCGGTGATCGGTAAGCATGTGTAGGGAGCCCGAGAAGATGTTGTTGA
>CAUZHN010000109.1:0-6747 GCA_963579625.1 Gemmatimonadales bacterium UBA6960 | reverse complement strand
AGTTGACCGAAGTGCTCGGCGTTGATGCGGCTGGCATGCCGGTCTACCCAGAAGATATCGACCCGATACTCGCGGTCGAAGAGTTGCTTGGTGCACCACAATTGCTTCCCTCACAGAAGTTGCAACTGGATCGCCGGGGTAACAGCGACGGAGTGTACAACCTCGGAGACCTGCTCTCCCTAATACACAGAGCTGGACTGTTCCCTGGCGACGCAGGACAGGAAGTGCCACGATGAATCGCCGCTCATTTGGGCTATCGGTCATGATCGTCGCTTCTATGCTGACAGGTTGTCATGATGACGAGACAAGCCTTCTAAGCCTCCCAGACATTTCGCCTCCCGGCTGGCTAGACGTTCGCCTTACGGGGGCGCCCGGGAACTCAGAGGCTCTGTTATTCGAAGTTGTTGGAGGACCAGTTGATTCCGTGGCTTCCGCAAGCCACAGGG
Organism: Gemmatimonadales bacterium UBA6960; assembly: GCA_963579625.1. Taxonomy (GTDB): domain Bacteria; phylum Gemmatimonadota; class Gemmatimonadetes; order Longimicrobiales; family Gaopeijiaceae; genus JAAXGI01. The sequence goes on along the minus strand of CAUZHN010000109.1, from coordinate 6,301 downwards.
TGTTCACCAACCCCCAGGCTCCTGATCAATTGAGAGTTCTGCTTGTTGGGAATCTGCAAAATAATGTGGTCGCTAAAGTCTGGGTCCCGAACCCTTTAGCGGTATCCCGATACCAAATCGTGCTGGAGCAGGCAGCTGCCGGGCAAGATTTTCAGCAACAGTCTGTCTCAAATTACTCGCTGAAGTTAGAGACGCCCGCCCGGCGCTAACCAGATAACCCAGCACCTTACTTGGGGAGGATGAAGGTTTGCTAGCCTCAGGAAGGTCGCTATACAGCTACGCTTTCATCAGCCTCTTGGCATGTGGCGGCAGCGGAGAACATGCTTTGCAGGTGCCTCAGCCGGTCAGCAATGTTCAGGCAGTCGTATCTGTAACCACCGACAGACAAACCTACACTACTGGCGACGTCATCGAATTGACGCTGGAGTTACAAAACAACTCCGACCAGCCTTCAGTGCTCGACTTTTCGACCGGACAGAGGTATGACTTCGCCATCCTCAGAACCCCGGCTGATACCGTGTGGTCTTGGAGCGAAGAAAGAATGTTTATGCAGATGCTGGGACAGGAGACGGTGCAGCCGAATCAAGTCCTAGTGTACCGCGAGCAAGTCAGCCCCCAACTCCCGGCTGGAACGTTTACAATCGTCGGCAGGATCGTCGCTCAAGACCAGACGCTTATGGCGTCCGCAGTCATTGTAGTCCAGTAAGGGAGCAATTAGGGGCCCCTGAGCAGAGGACACCCCCCGCCCAGGGCCCTTTTATTAGACCCTACTCAGTGCTACTCGAGCTGCAGATGAAGAAGCGCGAGCGAGCCTCGTCGATCGCCGTCTCAAGGGCAATGAACTCTGCCGTGTTGGCCGTACCCTGGCCGACGAGGCGGGAGACTTCAAAGGTCTCCGCTGACATGCCGATTCCAAGGTCCACCGGGGGGGCTGGGTGCCACGGATCTAGGATTTATTAATACTCACTCCGGTCAAAAAATAAACCCGATGTTCACTACTCGGAACGTTGAGTAAAGGTCACCACCCCCAAACGGCAGTTTACCGTCCAAAGCGGAAACTCTTTCCCCCCAATCATCCTCGACCCTCGGGACTCCGAAGAGTCGCTTTAGGCCAAATCCGAGGCCAACATAGAAGTTATCGTTTGGTCCTAGAACCCAACTACGATTGAAATCAAAGCCGTAACCGAAGTAGGTCCCATCGCCTATCCCGGCACCGTCTACTGAGGTAAGGCCCACCTTCATACCAAATGCCCACCCGATAGGAGCGGCGTACGTCCGGGTGCGGCGACTGCCCGGGTAAAATCGATAGAACACGTCGAAGTTGACGTATTGGATATCTGCATACTCAGAGACCGGTCTGGCGTTATTCTCCCATTCCTCAGTGGCCTGCAGGTAGTCTGTATCCAGATAATCGCGGATAGGATTGCCAGATGCGTCTGTTTCCCCTGTGAGCGGAGGCAGCGGGAAAGGGCCCGCATCTGGGTATATATCGGTCCTGTTTTCGAATGAGCTGGTGGATCCCCCGAAACCAATTGTGGAGGTCGGGGAGATAACACGCTCGTACTCCGCATTGAAGACATTAGCCAGAAGCCCAATCGGATTGGCGGAAATGACGTTCCGCGGCTGAAAATCCTCTCGTTGTTGAGCAGCGAGTGGCAGACTCGACAATCCGAAGATCAGGACCGTGAGGGCAAGCCCAAAGCTCGAAGAGCTTGTCTTGATCATTGGGTTTTCTCGTTTCGGCACGATAATGAACTCCATTCGTCAGCAGATGTAGACAAGTCGCGACCGTTTTTACAGGGCACTAAGTGCGCCGCCCATGCGCCTCAATAATCTCTTAGCTGCAAGAAGGACAGCACGCTGGGTAGCAGAGCCCCATCATCAACCACCCCATAAGACAAAGCGTGCCAAAAGCATCATACCAAGAAATCCGCTAAGCAATAGTGCTGTCAATGCTGAACGCCTCGACCCCTAAGCGGAGGATGTCTGCGAAGGGGATTTGAAGTGACCCCCACAGGTCCGCAACCTAGGCGGGAAGCCAACGCACTTAACAGCAGCCGGTTGGGTCGCACTACTTCCCATTCTGAATTGGCTCAGTCAGTATCGGGCATAACCTTATTGAGCACTGTATAAACTGGACAAAGTTTTGTGAATGGACTCGCTATTTGAAGCACAGCTACTCCAACGGCTACATAGGTCCAACTGAGGCCAACCTGATCGGCAAGAAGTACGGAGCTTAAACACATCAGCCCCACGATTACATCATGAACCCTCACTTTCTCTACATCTTTTTCGCTCATGAATTCTCCTAGAGTGATAAGCCACATCTAGTTTGGTTTATGGCAACCCTGTGAGCATCTTTCTGATGTTGTTTTGGCCCCATGGTGTGTGGTATTATGTGTGGTACCCTAAGGGGATATCCAGATGGAAACCTTGACCGAAGCGAATATAGTGAATCTGAAATGGGATGATTCTAAACGCACCCGTTCAGGGAACGTCCCGAAGCATCAGATTCATAATGATCCCGATGTGTCAGGGCACCATATCAAGCTCTATCCGCCCAAGGCCACCGGGAGGTCCGGCAAGGTCTTCTATCTAGGATATGGACCATCTACGAACAGGAAGTTCTACAGGATCGGCCAGTGGGGTGACGTGACTCTTGAGCAAGCCAGAGCTGAGGCAAGAAAAATCAGAGCAGAGTTGCACCGCTTTGGGATTGACCCCAACAAGGCCAGACGAGAGAGGATTCAGGTAGCTAAGCGGCGCCTGACCGTCAAACAGCTTGTTGCCGAAGACTTCAAGGAAAGATCACCCGCGTGGAGCAATAACTACACCGCCGGGAATCGGGGTTTTGCGAAGCGGGGAGGAAGGGCGAAGGGTGAGACGGAGGATGTGACACACCCGGCGGACCAAGGGGACCTGTGGGAGGAAATCGTTCGAGAGGTAGTCCCCAAGCCAAATGAGGAGAAGAGCATCCCTGTCGTCTTCGTAAAGGATCTGGCGGAATTCCCGGACCCTCAGGATGTCGATGACTCCGGTGATGGGGGGATCTCCTCCGTCCAAGAAGAGTCACGGGAACACGACGATTCTGAGGCGGCATCCGGCCCAGACGGGCAGGACGCCGACACTGAGGTGCAGCTGGCTCTGAGCCTCGATCCCACGAGCCTGGAGGTTCGCGCCGAGCAGGGTCTGCTCGCGTTCCGGAAGGGACTCAATGCCGCCGCTGAGGAAGTCCTCCGAGGGGTCTGCAAACAGGATCCTCGGCACGCTGCTGCCCACTTCTACCTGGGCGAGGCCCTAAACCGGCTCGGTCGCGTAGCTGAGGCGGTCGCAGCCATGGAGAGGGTCATCGAGCTGCAGCCACACAACTGGCGCGCGTACCACACCTTGGGCATGCTCTTCGACAGAATGCACGAGTCTGAGAGAGCGGCCGAAATGCATCGACGCGCCAGCGAACTGATGTGTGTGGATAGCGCCCAAGGCGTCGGCTGGGACTCCTAGCCAATCTGAAATCGTAAAATCCCCTGAGCAAAACAGTGCTTGATAGCCAGGTGTGGCTGGGTGCCTTCCCTGGGCATCTTTCTGATGTTGGGTTAGCTTTATGATGTGTGGTATTCTGTGTGGTATTTGGGGGATGCCCAGATTGCAACTTTGACCGAAGCAGGGAGGGGAGTGGACTGCTGGGGCCTCCCCAGTGATAGCTCTCGCGTATGCGTGCGTAGAGACTGATGTGTGCCCTCTAGAACTAGTAACGCCCCTCCGACGTGAGGTGATTCTTGGGAAGAATCGCCATGGACCGGGGGGGTGAGATACCCGCGTACATCGACTACCGTACGTTGCGCGTGAGTGAGGCCCTACCGGACAAAGAGGATAAATGGCCGGCAGCCAATAAAACTGATCCCTGTGTTGCCGCCTAACGGCCTTGGGGGCATCCCGTACCCACAGGGGGTCTCCGGAGTATGCGGGCCACCACCTCGAAGAAAATGCGCGTTCTGGCCGCGTGACGGAGGGCCATCTGGCAATCAGTGAGCACTACCTTCGGCGGGCTGTCGAGTTCTTCTGAGGGGGCCGCGCCGCCCTACCGAGCATCCGCACATCCGACGTGCAAACGTTCGTCGGCCACCTCCAGACGACGGAGAACGGTCGGGGCGGCACCCTGTCGGGTTGGCAGTATCCGGAAACATTTGAACGCCCTTAGCAACTTGTTATAGACGCGCCGCCAGCGAGGGGCGCGTGCTCCCTGGCTACAACCCGGTCGCAACCCTCCTCACAAACCGCCAGCCGACTACCACGAAGCGGCGTGGCTTGAAGTTCATGAGGCGGCCTTCTTCCTAGACGCAGCGGGGCACCACCGGCCTGTGAAAGCGTACTGCGCCCGGCGGGCCATCCACCCGCTCGTGGCAACCTTCCTGCTGACGGGAGGACGAAAGGCGGAGGTACTGGGCCTTGAGGTCAAGGACGTGAGCTTCGACCGCAAGACGGTGACGTTCCGCCCGAATGAGCGACGGAGTCTGAAGACGCGCACCAGCCACCGCACGGTGCCACTATGGCCCCAGTTGGAGGAGATCCTGCGGCCCTACGTCTTCTCCGCTACGGCACCCAGAGGTGAGGGCCTCCTATTCCCGTCCGACCGAGGTGGCGGGATGATCTGGGACTTGCGGAAGGCACTCGACGCTATTGCCAGGTCCGCCGGTTGGGAAGCTGGCGAGATCCGGACACGGGTATTCAGGCACACGTACTGCGCGACCCGATTGCAGACATTGGACCGTGGTGCCCCGGTCTCCCCGTGGGTGGTGTCGCGGGAGATGGGCCACGGAGGACGCTCGCTCGTAGATCGCGTGTACGGCCACCTTGGCGATGTCCGCCACCGCTCCGAGACGGTGGAATTCAGAGTAGAACAACACCGTGAGCAACTCGACGAGCGAGCCAAAAAAGTGGCCCACTTGTCACTGTGAGTGTCACTGGGGCGCTGATAAGCGCCTAACGACAGAGGCCTCTCAGGGCTGTAACGCCTTACAGAGAATCTTTTTACTCCAGTACGCCCGACAGGATTCGAACCTGTGACCTCTGCCTCCGGAGGATTGACGTAGGAGGTTGTTATCCGGAGAGCTTCGCCCAGTTAAGCCATTTTCGCCCTACCCTCCGACGCCTCCGACGTGTGTCTCCGCCGCCTTTCGCCGCCCGACGGGACACAAATCGGGACACAGTGCGAAGGGAAGTCCAGGAGGGGTCTGGACTAGGAGTAAGGCACTTCAGAAGATCCTGCGGCGTCTGCTTTCAGCCTACACTGGCGATCAACTCTGAATTGACTGCCTTCAACTTCTCGAAGATCTCCTCGATTACATTCTCCTTGCCGTCAAAAGGCGCGTCCGGTCCGCCGGAGTCTTCCCGAATCATTAGGTGCCCCTGACGGAGGAGGTTGCCGCTTCGGCTTTCTTTCCGAGTGTCGATGTTATCCTGATTCTGGATATGGTTTCCTCATCTCACTTCGCTAACGCGTCGGGGTCTGATCAAGAGAAATGAGCCAACTGACACTTCCCGAACTGGAGCGACACCTGTGGGGTGCCGCTGACCTGCTCAGAGGTTCCATCGATTCAGGTGACTTCAAGCACTACATCTTCGGGCTGCTGTTTTACAAGCGGCTCTCTGATGTGTGGGAGGAAGAGTACGAGCAGCGACTCGCGGAATACGGGGACGCCGCGCTGGACGCCGCCGACCCGGAGGAGCACCGCTTCGACGTTCCTGAGGGCTGCTTCTGGAAGGACGTGCGGAAAGAGTCGGTGGACATCGGCACGATTCTCAATACCTCGTTCCGCGCCATAGAGGACGCGAATCCAAGACTCAAGGGCGTGTCCGTGATCCTCCCACGCTCAACATCGTCGCCGGCATGGGTTCAACGCCGTGGTCGCATGGGTCAGTTGGTTCCGACGTTGCGCATGAGCGGGATGCCGCCCTCGGTCGGCACGTAGACCACCGATCCGCCCGAAAGCTCGCCGAGTTTCTCGATGTAGTGGAACATCAGGTACTCGGGCGTGAGGCCGGCCGTGATGATGACCTGGGCTTCGGCGAGTCCCCTGGCCGCTGCGATCTCCTGGATCGCCTGCTCTTCGATGATCTCGGTCTGGAATTTTTCGGCCGCCACCTGCTGCTCCCGTTGGAGCTTCTCGTCGATCGCCTCGCGGACGGTGGTGGGCGCCTGGACGTCGCGCAGGAAGACCTCCACGACCTCGATACGGTCGCCCGCCTTGGCCTGGATCGCCCGCCTCATGTCGGCGGCGACCTGGGCCCGGTCCGGCGAAAA
>CAUZHN010000108.1:0-6820 GCA_963579625.1 Gemmatimonadales bacterium UBA6960 | reverse complement strand
ACGGACCCAATGAATCCCCAACCGTGAGCGCCCTCGTCACTAAGGGCGCAAACAATCCCATCAGAAGCCCCGACACGAGACATACTATGATGCCCTTCCTTGAAACGACTTGACGCTGGGCGCTCAGACGGGCATACGCCTGGCCATTCATGATGACGGCCACGATGGCGAGGAAGACTCCCAGCCCGAGCAGCCACGGATCGCCGGTCTGCTGAACGGCGTAGCTGAGGACGACGCCGACTACGAGCGCGATGCCGATCGCCACCGGAAACGCCACCGCCAGCCCGACGAGCTCGATTCCCGCAACGAGCAGCAGATTGGCCACGTTGAAGATCACCCCGCCGACCATGGCGTACATGATGTTGGACGGGTCCGCCAGACGCACGTTGAGGAGGAAGGCTTCGGGCGTCGACCCCATCGATCCAAGCGTCAGCGCCAAGACGAGAGAGACCAGAAAGATCCCGATCGCATAGTCCCAGTAGAACAGCTCGAACCGATAACCCTTGGTCAGCTTGTAGGTATTTGCCCACGATCCCCAACAAATCATGCTGGTGACCATCATGAGCAGTGCGATCGGAAAGGCGTCAGGCACAAACATGGTGACTCAAGGTGCACGCTTGCCGTCCGCCCATGCAAGGAAGATCAGCCCCGGAACCGACAAGGAATGATCGAAAGCACCCGATTCCGGTGATTTTTGCCTAGTTTATAGCTTTCTTGCCTGTTCTTGCCCTGTCAGAAGGAAGCGGAGGATGCTGGGCCAGCGGAGGGGCAGTAACCGACCGATAGTCAACGAGTCAAGAAAACGGGAGAGCCCGACAGCGGGCTCTCCCGTTTTCTTGTGTGCCGACAAACGTGCTGAGTGGCCTGGCTTACATGCCGCCCACCTCGTACTTCGTGAACGCAGAGCCCGCGTCACTGAGCGAGGATGGTCCTTCGGCCACGTAGACATTGCCGTCCTCGTCAACTCCGACGCCCTCGCCCGTCGTGCCGTGATAGGGCCGACTGGTGGAATCCCAGGGTGGAATGTAGCCCACGAGCACATCCTGATCGAGGGGCCCGATGCGGACTCCGTTCCTCCAGTTTATGTGTCGGAGACGGTTGGATTCGGAGTCGATGGCATACACCATTTGGTCGTCCGTAATGAACAGGTCACTGATGCGCCCGTATTGATAGCGCGACTCCAGGTAGTTGCCTTCCTGATCGAAGATCTCGAGCCGGTGGTTCCCTCGGTCCGCGACCCAGAGCCGGCCTTGAGAGTCGAACTCAAGGGCGTGCGGTGTGCGGAACTGACCGTGCTCCGTACCGATCTCGCCCCACTCCATGATGTACTCACCATCGGGTGAAAACTTTACGATACGGCCGGTCAGCCCCGCTGCACGCCCCTCGTCCATCTGCTCCTGAGTGATCATATTCTGACCACTGTGGCCGTCTGCAACGTAGATACTACCGTCGGGGCCGACGATCACGTCATTGGGCTGGTTGAACTGTCCGGGGGCGTTCCCAGGCTGGCCCGCGATACCAAGGCTCAGAAGCAATTCACCGTCCGAGCTGAACTTGTGGACCTGGTGACCTTTGGTACCCTCCTCGTTGCCTGCGAAGTCCGTCACCCAGACGTTGCCTTCCTCGTCCGCGTAGATCCCGTGGGGTGTCACGTAGAGTCCTGCACCGAAATTGGCGATGATATCCCCGGTGTTTCGATCAAACTTGAAGATCGGGTCGACCGGGTTACTCTCGCAGTTAATCCCGGGGCCACCCGCCGACCCCGAAGCACAGCGCTCGTATCCCCATACATGTCCGTCGGTCGGGTCGATATCGAGGCCAGCGGTGGAGCCCCACTCGCGTCCCTCGGGTAGAGTCGCCCAGTTCGCGATACGTGTCGGGTTCGGATTCGGGTATCCCTCACCTGTGACCGGGTTAACTGCCGTAGAGGCCATCAAGGCCGGTGGCCCGGACTCCGCAGCGCACCCCACAAGAATCACGGCACCGAAGAGCACGGACATCAGAAGTCTTAACGATGACATAGTCCCCCCTAAAGGAATCTCGACTTCGCCGCGGCACAGCCGCGAGCGCTGGAATTATTAACATCGGCGGCCGGGACGCAGCGCGCAAACCAACGCGCGCAGGCCAGTTCGGTGACGGCAGCAGAATCAGCGTGTATTTCTGTTGACCCTCCCTTCGCCGGCAGTTGGGCATGATGAGGCATTCTTAGTCAGATTTTTCGGGCTAATGGAGCGGAGTTAGAGGGTTACTAGTGTGACTCAACCCTGTGGCAGCCTGACAGCGGCACTGTACCGCTCAGGCCCACAACTCAAGACGAGCAAAACATTGTTGGTAGGTGTGCTAGAAGTGCCGCTACCGCGGATGCGCTCTCGCACTAGCGTTCTGTGTCTGCTCCCTGATACACCAGACAGCACGATGCTTCCCATCCCGAACACGATTCCCGAATCACATCACTAATGGTACTGGCAAGGCATCAATAAAGGCTGGTCGCCCGCACGCCACAGCTTCCCCGTGAAGCCCAATAAGGGCGGCCCACTTTCGTTGGGCAAGCGTTCCGTGCACGTTCGGATCGAACCACGTGCCTTTTGGATTACCGACCAGATCGGCAGCAGCAAACATCTCATCTATATCGCCCTCGTCAAGCAAGCCTCTATCAGCCGCACCCCTGAGCCAAGCGCCCGAGAAGCAGTCCGCTTGGAGTTCGTTCTGCTTGAACGAAAGCACCGATGTCCATCCGAGAACGTAAGACACATGGTGCCCAATTTCGTGGCCGACAACGAACGCTGACGCCGCATCTCCGACGTCATGGAATTCTTGCAGGTAGTTGTAGTCGTAGTGCACAGCCGAATCGGTGGAGCAGTAGAGTGCATTGCGCAGGCCGGCAGGCCCACAGGGGGTATCGATGGGGGTCGTGTACCACTGAAATGACGAAATCGGACTGTAGGTCAGGAAGTCCCCACCGAACGTTTCTGCCCAGAAAAACTCGACGTCCATCCTTACCCACTCCAAGAAGGCCACCAGGGCGTCCGGGCATCCGTTGGAGGGAGGTCCCGACGCGGACTGATCTGGACAGGCGTCCACATCGTCGAGAAAGCCGTCGCCATCCCGGTCGGGGTTTAAAGGCAGTGTTGTGGGAGCCGTGGGGTTATCACCACAACCCCAGGTGGCAACAAGCAGCAGAGTTGCCACATAAATGAAACGGTTACGGAATATCAATCCGATTATTTTCCGATAGAATATGACTTTTTTATCCGGTCAGAAGGCGTTCCATAACCGTTCCTAACGGCTCTGCGGGATGCAAAGCGGGTGAGGCCTCAGCATGCATGGGGCACACCCGGTCTTTGTGATTAATCCCTAGCCGAACCAGCCTAGCAGGTCTAGAGCGACCGAATCCGAACGTTACGGAACTTGACCATGCCGGTCGAAAACTGCAGGCCAATCACGCCCGCCGAATGTGTCGAGTCCTCGGCGTCGACGATCTCGATCCCGTTGAGCGTAACGGTAAGGCGTGGCCCCTCCGCTCTTATCACATATTCGTTCCACCGTTCGCCGGCGTTTACGACCTCCGAGGGAGACGAGACACCGACGACCCCGCCCGTGCGGTAGGTCTGGTCTGCCCGCAGATCGGAGATGTTCACCTCATAGCAGTTCCGTGCGGTGATAGGGTCGTCGTCGTCCGTTGGATTCGAGCATCGGATGTAGACACCACTGTTCGTCCGCGACTCCACCCAGAACTCGATGATCACTTCGAAATCGTCGTAGGAAGACTCCGTCACCAGATGTCCTTCCGTTCCCATATCGGCCATCACAGATCCGTCGCTCTCGTCCAAGCGCCAATTAGCACCACCGAGAACGTTCCAGCCATCTAGGCTCGAGCCGTCGAAGAGCACCGTCACTTCCGGCTGGACCGCCTCGGCGGCGGAGCCGGGCTCCGAAGCCGGCTCTTCCCCGGCGTTCCCACAACCTGCCGTCGTGAGGAGCACGAATCCTACGAAGATGGATCTGCGTTTCACGATTCCCTCCCTATTAGATTGTTGCGATCCCATCGGGTGCGTCCCGGATCATCAATGAGGTCCGCAGGGTGAACAGGGTAACGTATGATGCCAGGTCAAAGCCCTCGGCCACGATCAAATGGGAATGATTAATGTTATGGAAAATCTATTTTCTTATGGAACCTTACAACAAGAAAACGTTCAACTGGACACATTCGGACGCCTATTAGAAGGAAAACATGATGTATTGCAAGAATATTGCATATCAGAACTTAAAATTGAGCATAAATCCGTTATCAAATTAAGTGGAAAAGAGATTCATCCGATTCTAGTCTTTACCGGCAATATTAAGGATGAGGTAGAAGGAACAGTTTTTGGGATTAATTCTTCCGAATTATTAATGGCTGACAAATATGAAGTTGATGATTACTCCAGAGTTGAAGCAATTTTAAAATCTGGAACCAAGGCATGGATTTATATTGGAAAATAGTTCTTCTAGATGATCCTTTCCTCCCTCCTGCTCTGACACGAATACCGGCCCCTCCCTGGTGATGAAGGGGAGGCTACAAAGAAGATCTCTGCCCAACCAAACAAATCGGTCCTGTGGTTTACTTATGTCTCTCTCATAGCTTGAACAACACACCAAAGAGAAAACCCACAGTCACATAAGTGATTGTAGGTATTTATATTACTCAAATGAGCGCTACTGAATTCGAAACAGCGACCTCCTGCTTCTGAGGGTGTGCGGCAGCGCGCCCTCTACCGGCTGCCTCGCCGTGCAAAGACGACGGTGAGGGTGCGCAGCAGGATCCTCAGATCCCATAGGAAACTCTTATGCCGGATGTAGTATAGATCGTATTCGAGCTTCGCCGCGGTGTCGTCGACCGAAGCAGCGTAGGGATGGCGCACCTGCGCCCAGCCCGTCACTCCTGGCTTCATCGTGTGGCGTAGATCATAGTATGGGATCTGCTTGCGCAACTGCTCCACGAACTCAGGCCGTTCCGGTCGCGGCCCAACCAACGTCATGTCCCCCCAGAGGACGTTCAAGAGTTGGGGCAGCTCATCAAGATGGGATTTCCGGAGCCATGAGCCCAGCCAGGTGCTGCGCGGGTCATCTTCCTGCGCCCATTCGGCCCCGTTTTGCTCAGCATCCAAGCGCATCGATCGAAACTTCAAGATGGTATAGGTCTCGCCCCTGAGCCCAACCCGTTCCTGCCGGAACAGGGCGGGGCCACGAGAAGTCGTGCGGATTGCTAGCGCCACGAGAATCATAAGAGGTGACGCGACCAGGAGTCCTACCCCAGCTACGGAAACATCCAACGTTCGTTTGAGCTTGCCCTCGAAGCCATGATCCAAGCCCGGGAACCGCGAAGCAAATGCGACCCAGCTGTCCTCAAGATACCGAACAGGAAGTCGCTGACACAGCATCTCGAAGCATGTCGCCACGTCCTGCACCTCAATGCCGAGATAACGACAGGCGAGCACTTGACGATACAGAGGCACTCCATCACCGGAAGGAATAGCGACCGCGAGTAAACTAATACCGTCATCAACCACGACGTCAACGAGTTTCCCCAATTCAACTCGTCGCGTTGGGAGACCCTCAGAGGATACGAGCAAGTCACCTTTCGGATCGCTCGCCACGACCATCGCCAGCTCATGCGATGACGCATCACTAAAGGCCCCGATCAATTCACTCGTAGCGGGCCCGCTCCCGACCACAGCAACGCGCCGGGGAGGGAGATGGAGGTGCAGCCTCTGCGCTAGACCAAGACGCCATACTGCGAATACAGGTAATGCGATCAGGTACAAACCTGGCACAGCGGATCTCGTCAATCCGGCAGCAGGAATGAAGAAGGCCATGACCCCGGCGACCACTCCAGAGAAGGAGAGCGCGATAAGGAGCCGTGTGGACAGAACACTCGATTCCCGGTACACACGAGCTTCGTACGCCTCTGTCACATACATGCCAAGAATGACCGCTATAGACAAAGCAATGAAGGGACCTACAAAAGAAGCGGCCGGTAACCAGGGAATGGAAATGGTCAACCCGAGGCATATCGCCACGGCAGCTATGTCACCAAACATCAGGATGACCTTTACTGATGACGCGGAGAATATTCGCTGGAAATCGAGGCGCTCCCCAGACTGACCGGCGGGCAGATCCAGGGAAGGTAAATGATTTCGTGACAACGATGTGGGACGGTGCAATGTGTGCCTGGCACTCGGTGGCAGACGCGTCTCGATGGTCATAGGCTGGGGGGTAGACAGTCCAATTGGTCAGCTAGCAGGACCTGCCATACGATTCTTATTGGCTGGAAACCCTACGACTACGAAGTCATCTAAAAAATTACCAGTCAGTGAGTTGAATGCAAGGTCCTGCAATCGTTCACCCTCTTGTTACCCTGATACGCTGAGAACCCAAGTGCCCCGCCCACTGAAAGAGAGCTTATGCTGAACGCTGTGGCCGCCTCACGATCCGCAGGATACACCTTGCCCCCAATCAGTGGAACCAGGACGATGCCGCCCAGCAGAGCATAGGCTGCTCCTATGGCGCCATCAATAATGACTAAAGCCTTGGATTGAGTGCAGGGCTGGGTGAGCGCGAATGCCTCAAGGGCCGGTGCATCCTGCCAACCGAGAGGTGGACCCTTGACGAAAATTAGTCCGCAGCCCGATAGCAATGGGACTATGAGCAGGATGGCTAGAGTCGCCCAGATGGGCGAACGGCACTTTCGGGATCCCATCATGCCCCATTCTGCCCTGCCCCACTCAGACCCGCAACTCAGGACGAGCAAAACTCAGTTTGTATAGCTAGATGTGGCTGG
>CAUZHN010000107.1:0-6897 GCA_963579625.1 Gemmatimonadales bacterium UBA6960 | reverse complement strand
CGGACCGGACCCAGCGCACCGCCCTGGCCGAAGTCCTCCGCACGTTCCATCGGCTTGGCGGACGGGTGGTGGACTCCTCACCGATGTACGGGACCTCCCAGGAGGTCCTGGGCGACCTGGCCGTCGAGACAGGATTGATCTCCGATCTCTGGGTGGCGACCAAGGTCTGGATCGACGGCCAATCTGAGGGCATCGATCAGATGCAGCGCTCGATGGCGCTGCTGCAGCGCCCCTCCCATATCGAGCTCATGCAAGTGCATAACCTCCGCGACGTGGAGGTGCATCTCGCCACGCTGGAGGAGTGGAAGGCAGAGGGACGATTCGACTACATCGGCATCACTACGTCGTCGGATCGGCAGTACGGGGCCGTGGTGGCGCTTCTCGAGGCTGAGCCAGAACGCATCGACTTCCTGCAGATCAACTACAGCCTCGCCGAGCGAGCGTCAGGAGAACGGATTCTGGCGATGGCGCAGGAGCGCGGGATCGCGGTGATGGTCAACCGCCCCTTCGCTGGCGGAAGGCTCTTCGGAGCGGTGCGCGGTCGGTCGGTCCCCGAATGGGCAGGCTCGTTCGGCTGCGAGGCGTGGAGCCAGTTCTTCCTCAAGTACGTGATCTCCCACCCCGCAGTCACCTGCGTGATCCCTGCTACCTCGGACCCGGAGCACCTCGTCGAGAACATGGGTGGGGGCCGGGGCGAGCTGCCCGATGAGGCGACGCGACGGCTCATGGAGGAAGCCGTCGGTTGAACCTACGACCCCTGTCCCCCCGGCCTAGAAGACGGCAACTAGCCCTAGTCCCTCCGTGGCATCCAGCCACACCTATCCACAGCCACTGACGCTGAACCTACCAACAGAGTTCTGCGCGTCCTGAGTTGCGGGTCTGGGTGGGGCAGAGCAGAATGAAGGCATGGCTCTAATACTGTGCTACGAATGCGAGAAGGAGATCAGCGACAAGGCATCCGCCTGTCCGCATTTGTTGGTGCCCCGAAGGAAGAACAGCCGCCTCAGGCAGAAGCAGAGATCCTAGAGGGTGTTGCGGCACAGGAAGAGCCAGAACCTGTCACACAAGAGACTGTCTCTGCTTCATCCCGGGAGCCTGGGTCCATAGCAGATCAAGCCGAAGCGCTCCAGCACCTCGGGAAAACATTCAGGGCAGGCGGCACGACTCTGGGTGTGAAGAACGAGAGGATTGAGAGGGGACTGACGGAACTCCCTATGCGATGATCGACCGCCTCGAAGAGGAGGGCGATCTAGATCTTTCGCACCTTACCTCGCCCGAAGGGCTTGAGCTGCCGGAGCATGTAGGCGGGTGTCTAGATCTCAGTGGCCTGACCTCGGCGAAGGGGTTGAAGCTACCGGAGCATGTAGGCGAGAATCTCGATCTCAGTGGCCTGACCTCGGCGAAGGGGTTGAAGCTGCCGGAGGATGTAGGCTGGAGTCTCGATCTCAGTGGCCTGACCTCGGCGGAGGGGGTGAAGCTGCCGGAGGATGTGGGCGGGTGGCTCAGCCTCAGTGGCCTGACCTCAGCGGAGGGGCTCAAGCTGCCGGAGGATGTGGGCGGGAGTCTCGATCTCAGTGGCCTGACTACGGCGAAGGGGTTGAAGCTGCCGGAGCATGTAGGCAGGAATCTCGATCTCAGAGGCCTGACTACGGCGGATGGGTTGAAGCTCCCGGAGTATGTAGACGGGAATCTCTACCTCAGTGGCCTGACTACGGCGAAGGGGTTGAAGCTGCCGGAGCATGTAGGCTGGAGTCTCGATCTCAGAGGCCTGACCTCGGCGGAGGGGTTGAAGCTGCCGGAGGGTGTAGGCGGGGATCTCACTCTCAGTGGCCTGACCTCGTCGGAGGGGCTCAAGCTGCCGGAGCATGTGGGCGGTAATCTCTACCTCAGTGGCCTGACCACGGCGAAGGGATTGAAGCTGCCGGAGCATGTAGGCGGGTGGCTCGGTCTCAGTGGCCTGACTACGGCGGAGGGGTTGAAGCTGTCCCTTCATGTGGGAGGTGACATTTACTTATGGTCGCTGGACGAGTGCGAGTACGATCAAGAAGTCCACGGGCCTCGTGAACTGAACGGAAGAGTCCATTTCCATGAACCTAGCGACGGCGGCGGACGGTCTCGGCGGCGGCACTAGTGCAGGGCCGCACATATCGACGCCAATGCAATACCGTTCCCTGAAGTCTATTATGTGATCGGCTATGTGATCAGCGGATCCGGGACGAACGTGACAGGCTCCGAGTTCGTCAATGCGGTGCTGAGACAGGCGACTAACCGTGCCGTGAGTTTTTGAACGGATCTGGTCACAACAACACCGAGATCCGCAATGGCACGACCCACGAGCTGTCGGCGGGTGACGTTCTCGTCATCCCTGCCGGTACCGGCCACCAGTTCACAAGGATCGATGATCACATCAGGTACGTTATGATCCGGGTCGATCCGGACAAGGTGGTTCCGTTGAAGGACGAGGCGGATTCTAGAGAGTATCCGAGGAACCGCTAGGGCCCAAGGGTCACGCGGCCTACGGCCTGAACTGCGTGTACTTCGCCAAACGCACTCGGGAGAGGTCGTTAACGTAAATGTTGCCCTGGAAATCCACGGCAAGGAACTCCATGCCGGCACCGCCCACCGCCTCACGGTTGGGAATGAAGGCCGTCACCCACCCCGTTCCGGCGTCTCCGATCCGGATACCCTGCTCCCATCCAAAGTTGTCCCGCCATCCGGGGCGTTCCCGACCCGACAACCCATCGACCACATAGAGGATGTCGTTGCCGTCGATGAAGAGACCGCTCGGCTTTCCGAACTGCGTCCATATCGCGAGAAGATTGCCGCCCTGGTCGAAGATCTGAATCCGACTATTCCCCCGATCGGCGACGAAGAGCCGTCCTCTCGAATCCATTGCGAGACCATGCGGATCATCAAATCTGCCTGGTTCCCTGCTCTCTGAGCCGACCCCGCCTCCCACCTGAAAGAGGAACCGACCGTCGCGGCTGAATTTGACGATGCGGTTATTGCCCCCGCGATGCCCATCCGCGACCCAGATGTCACCATTGGGAGCGACCAGAACATCAGCTGGTCCATTGAAGTGGCTCTCATCGTCCCCGTAGACTCCGGCTTCGCCCAGGGTCATCATCACCTCTCCCTGCAGGTTTAGCTTGATGACCTGATGCCCCAACCCTCGCCGGTATCCAGGTTCTGCTCGATTGTCTCCGTCCGGCGCACCCTCAGTCACCCACAGAAAGCCTTCGTGGTCCAGAAAGAAACCGTGTGGAAATCCGAAGAGGCCTGCGCCGAAGCCGTCCACCACGTTCCCGTCCAGGTCAAACTTGAGAATCGGATCCAGGTCGCTATCAGCGCATATGTTCGCGCCACACCTGTTCAACATCCAAAGGTGCTGGCCATCGGGATCAGGGAAGCCCCCAGACAGCGCTCCGAAGACTCTCCCGTCCGGGAGGTTCTCCCAACCGTCACTGGCGTGATACGGATTGTTGGCTCCTTGGGCGTGTAGCTCCCCTGCCAACATCACGACCAGCATCGTTAGAAAACGGGACTGCGGCATCGTGTTTTCCTCATTCCGTAGCTCAGGTATTTCGAGCCGTACACGTCGCCCGGCGCTAACTGCCGGATCCTCTCATTCACATCCAACTCTTATGTAACGCGCTTGAAAAGTACGCGCTAGAAGGAAACACCCGGGGATACCCCTAGCTCGTTGCTTAGAACGGTCGTATCCTGCTGACCGTGCCCGGGAGATCCTCCCTTCTGCTCTGATGAGGAATGAAATGGAGATGTCCAGAGGTAACCCCCAGTGGCTCAGACAGAGCGCGAATGGAGTGTGTTTGATGATTACCCTGGCCCTGGCCCTGGCGCTTAGCGTTCTGCTAGTGGCACCGGCTTCCCTCGTCGCGCAGGGGGGACCTGGGACGGAGAACGGGGAGTGGCACTATTTGGGTGGGGACGCGGCCCATACGCGGTATTCACCCCTAGACCAGATCGAGGCCAGCAACTTCGAGGATCTGGAGATCGCCTGGATCTGGCGAGCGGACAACTTTGGCCCCACGGTCGACTACGCCTTCAAATCCACACCAAGCTTCGTGGACGGCATCCTCTACACGGTGGCCAGCGAGCGGCGACAGGTGGCCGCCATCGACCCTGCTACGGGTGAGACCCTCTGGGTCTTCCGCGAGCCCAACACGCTACGGTGGGAACGCTCCATGCGGCAGAACTATGGAAAGGGAGTCGCCTACGCCGAGGTCGATGGACGCGGGGTGATCTACATTACGACTCCCGGCTTCTTCCTCCACGCACTCGACGCCAAGACCGGTCTGCCGCTGGAGGGATTCGGCAGGCCCGTGCCGGTGGAGGGATTTCCTGACACCGGGGTCGTGGACGCCTTGGAAGATCTGGTGAGGGGCTGGCTTCCCTTTGAAGAGCTCGGCCAGCCGCTGGACCATTACGCGGGAATTCCCCGGGAAATAGGAATGATCACCAGTTCGGCGCCGCCCATAGTGGTGAACGACGTGATCGTGGTGGGTAATTCTCACGAGCAAGGTTACAACCAGACACGGGTCGAGAACGTGCCAGGCGACATCATGGGCTACGATGCCCGGACCGGCGAGTTCCTATGGAAATTCCATGTCATCCCAAGGCCGGGCGAATTCGGCCACGACACATGGGAGAACAATTCATGGCTGACCGCTGGGGACGTCTCTTCGTGGGCCCCCATGTCGGCCGACCCCGAGCGGGGCCTCGTGTATATCCCCACCAACCCGCCGACGATAGACTTTTATGGGGGCTTCCGCCCCGGAGACAATCTCTTCGGCACGAGTGTCATCGCCCTGGACGTCCATACTGGCGAACGAGTGTGGCACTTCCAGACCGTTCATCACGACATCTGGAACTTCGACAATCCCACGGCTCCAATCCTGCTTGACGTGACGATAGACGGAGTGCCGACCCCGATCGTGGTCCAGACCACGAAGCAGGGCTGGGCCTACACTTTCAACCGGGAAACCGGCGAGCCAATTTGGCCCATCGAGGAACGCCCAGTGCCCCAGTCTGAGGTTCCCGGTGAGCAACTCTCTCTCACCCAGCCATTCCCCACGTGGCCGCTGGCGTACGAAGAGCAAGGGCTCACCGAGGACGACCTGATCGATTTCACGCCGGAGCTCCGCCTGGATGCGCTGGGAATCATTCAGAACTACCGGATCGGACCTATCTTCAACCCGCCGATCCAGATGGGCCACCCGTCCGGGCTACGCTCGTTCGTCAGCTGTCCGTCGGGCGCGACCAATATCCCTGGTCCGACATCCGCGGATCCGGAAACAGGGATTCTCTACGTGTCGTCCAACAAGGGGTGCAGATCCGAGCGGCTCGTCCCCGGCGTCGATATCGACGAACCCGACGACATCATGACCACGGGCTCGACACTTTCGCAGTATGCCGTTCTTGATCGGGGCGACTTCAGGGGTCCTCAGGGGCTTCCGATCCACAAGCCGCCTTACGGTCGGATTACGGCTATCGACATGAACACAGGGGAGCATCTCTGGTGGATCCCCAACGGGGACACGCCTGAGCGAATCCGGAACCATCCTGCGCTGCAGGGGGTGGACCTGCCCAACACCGGCCAGACCTCAAAAGCCATCACGATGGTCACGAAGACGTTACTCGTCACGGCTGAGGGCGGGGGGGGTGAGCCGCGCCTCCATGCCGTGGACAAGACCACCGGGGAGCGCCTGGCAACCATCGACCTTCCTGGCGCGGGCCAGTACGGCATGATGACGTACATGCATGAAGGCAACCAGTACATCGTGGTGCAGACCGGCGGGCGGACGCCTGCGGCACTGGTGGCACTGCGGTTACCGTAATCGCCGGCAGGTCGTCTCTGTGTGTGCCGGCGACAACATTTAGCCAGAAAGGGGCGTGAGCGTCTCTTGACCCGTGCCGCCCCCGCAACCGCGCGGGCCCTCACTTTGAGCCTCATCGTGGGGGCATGCACCTCGGCTCCACAGCCCTCGGCTGGTACGGCGCCTGTGGGTATTCCGCCCGAGCTCGTAGCTAGTTCGCCTTCCGGCAGTTCGGTACTGGACGGGGTGTTCACATCTGGACAGGCGTCCCGTGGGGAGCAGAGGTTTCGGCAGGTGTGCGCGGCCTGCCACAGCACTAATGAATTCAGGGGCGGCAGGTTCAGAATCAGGTGGGTAGGCCAGACGGCCGGTGATATCTTCGAACTCGTGTCCACGATGATGCCGGAGGGCGATCCCGGTAGCCTGAGTCAGGAGGATTATGCGAACCTCTTGGCCTACTTTCTCAGCCTGAACGGATATCCGGCTGGTGAGGAACCGCTACCGGCTGACGTCTCTACACTGCGGAACGTACGAATCGAGGAGGCGCCGGCCAGATAGCCGCCCCCCAACGGCTGTCCCGCGAGTGGCTTACGGCTCATTCCTCCAGCGCGTGAGAACTGAGTGAGGAGATTGCTATGAATACGACCGAAGATTCACGCAATTCACGCGTATGGGGTCGCCGTATCGCCCTTCTCGCCGGAGTCCTGGCATTCGTGTCTTGTACCGCCTTCGTATCGTGGTCCCTGACTTGCCCATGCGAAATGTCACCTGGTGGGTACCTGTTCGGTGCCGGTCCCGACGGTCCAGTCACCGATTGGTCGTTTGCTAACGACGTGCCGCTGTGTCAGATCCAGGTGAGCATCGGTGTCCTACCGTACTCCATCAACCTTAACTGCATGTCCACGCCAGAAGGCGGCCTCTACTTGAGCTGCGGCTTCTGTGACAACAAGCGTTGGAGCGGCCTAGTGGTCGATGAGGGAGACATCCGTATCCGGCTAGATGAGGTTGTGTATCCCGTAACTGCTACCCGGGTGATGGACCCTGCGGAACTCGATCGCGC
>CAUZHN010000106.1:0-7073 GCA_963579625.1 Gemmatimonadales bacterium UBA6960 | reverse complement strand
ACGCCGGAGCTGAGGCAGCAGGCTCTGGACATCCTGAGTCAATACCGGATTGGGGGCCTCTACGTGCCGCAGCTCCCCTATAACCACGACAACGACTTCATCAACAACATCGGCTGCTCGGCTGGGGTGAATACCAATCATCCCCCAGTAGCGGATCCCACCACGGGAGTCATGTACGCATCTCACGGCCGGGGATGTAGCGCCCCCGGGTTCATGGAACCTACGGACGGGGTGGATGTGGACGATCCGAACTATGCCGTACCGGGTTTTGGCAATGCTCTTCCCAACTCTACTCCTACCACGGGAACCACAGTGGCAGCGTGGTTGCCCGGCGGTGGGCCTGAGGACCGAGTTGCTCCGCTACAGACGATTGACGGCCTGCGGATCTATAAGCCGCTGGACAACCAACTGTCCGCCTTCCAGATGAACACGGGCGAGCGGGTCTGGTCGCTGCCGGTTGGCGAGACTCCCGAGCGGATCAGGAACCACCCTCTCCTGACAGGATTGGATGTTCCTAATTCGGGAGGAAACGGCGCCTCGATCCAGATGGTTATGGGCAACCTTTTAGTCCAGACCAGAGCGCTTAGTTCAGGAACCTCACAGACTGTCGCCGACGCCCCGCTGGAGCTCCATGCCCGCGACAAGCGGACGGGCGAAATCCTGTCGAGCGTCGAGCTTCCAGCCCCTGGCCAGTACGGGCTGATGACCTACATGCACCAAGGAAAACAATACATCGTGGTGCAAATTGGTAGTGTTCACACGGGCCTTCCGGGCTCGCTGGTAGCACTGACGTTGCCGTGATTCGGAAAGAGGAATAGTGAAAATCATGAAAGCTGAGCTTCGACCCTTCCGAACGCAGACTCTCGTGTTTCGCCTCGGCCTGGCCTGCACAGTCTTCTTGGCGATGGCCTCCACCGCCCTGGCTCAGCGCTTGCCAGGCACGGAAAACGGCGAGTGGCGTTATCTGGGTGGTGATGCCGGGCACACCCGCTACTCGCCCCTAGATCAAATCAACGCCGCCAACTTCGAGGACCTCGAGGTGGCGTGGATCTGGCGAAGCGACAACTTCGGCCCCAACGTCGACTACTTCTTCCGGTCTAGGGCAATCTACGCAGATGGAATAGTCTACACGGTAGCTACCCCACGCCGGCAGGTGGTGGCCATCGACCCCGCTACCGGCGAGACGCTCTGGACTTTCAGGGAGCCCGAGACCGTCAGGCATTTACGGTCTCCCAGGGCAGCCTATGGGAAAGGCGTCGCCTATGCCGAGGTGGACGGTCGCGGAGTGATTTATATCATTTCACCCGGCTTCTTCCTCTGGGCTCTTGACGCCAAGACTGGTCGGCCCCTGGAGAACTGGGGTTCGCCCGTACCGATCGAGTCCTTCTCCCGGTCCGGTGTCGTGGACCTGATCCCGGACCTCGTGGGAGACTGGGGTCCGTGGCAGGACTTCGTGGCCCAAGGTGGGACCTACGATCCGGATCACGGGATCCCGAGAGAACTCGGCATGGTCACCAGTTCCTCGCCGCCGATTGTGGTTAACGACGTGGTAGTCGTGGGCGTCGGCCACGAGCCGAGCTACGGCCAGACCCGGATTGAGAATGTTCCGGGCGACATCATGGGATTCGATGCCAGGACTGGTGAGAACCTTTGGAAATTCCACGTCATTCCACGGCCCGGCGAGTTCGGCAATGACACGTGGGAAAACGACGCCTGGAGATTTTCGGGTGACATGTCCTCATGGGCTCCGATGTCTGCCGACCCGGAGTTGGGGCTCGTGTACTTCGTGACGAATGCCTCGACGGTCCAGTCGTACGCAGGCCATCGGCCGGGGGACAACCTCTTCGGAGGCAGTGTGGTCGCGTTGGACGTTCGGACAGGCGAGCGGAGGTGGCATTTCCAGATCCACCATAGTGACCAGTGGAACTATGATATTCCGACCGTGCCCATTCTGATGGATCTGACGGTGGACGGGCGTGAGATCCCAGCCCTCATCCAGAACACGAAGCAGGGTCTCGTCTTCGCGTTCAACCGGGAGACCGGAGAGCCAATCTGGCCCATCGAAGAGCGCCCGGTCATCCAGACAGAAGTTCCCGGAAACTACACGTCACCCACGCAGCCTTACCCGACCCGACCGGAAGCTCTGGACCCGATCATATTGAGTGGTCTCACAGAGGAGTTCGTAATCGACTACACGCCGGAGCTGAGGCAGCAGGCTCTGGACATCCTGAGTCAATACCGGATTGGGGGCCTCTACGTGCCGCAGCTCCCCTATAACCACGACAACGACTTCATCAACAACGTCGGCTGTCAGGGGGCGGGAAACGTCACCCCGCATCCCCCGGTTGCGGATCCTACTATGGGAGTCATGTATGCGTCTCACATCCGAAACTGCAGTGCACGAGGGTTTATGGAGCCCACGGGCGGGGTGGACGTAGACAACGCAAACTATGCCGTGCCTGGTGCTGGCAATGCTCTTCCCAACTCTACTCCTACCACGGGAACCACAGTGGCAGCGTGGTTGCCCGGCGGTGGACCCGAGGACCGTCGGGCGGGACTACCAACAATCGACGGGTTACGGCTCTGGAGGCCGCTGGACAACCAACTGTCCGCCTTCCAGATGAACACGGGTGAGCGGATCTGGTCGCTGCCGGTTGGCGAGACTCCCGAGCGGATCAGGAACCACCCTCTCCTGGCGGGAGTGGAGGTTCCTAATACGGGAGGAGCCGGCTGGTCGATCCAGATTGTGACTAGTAGTCTCTTGGTCCAGACCCGGTCGCTCAGCCAAGGCACTGGACAGATTGTGCCCGATGCCCCGTTGGAGCTCCATGCCCGCGACAAGCGGACGGGTGAAATCCTGTCGAGCGTCGAGCTTCCGGCCCCTGGCCAGTACGGGCTGATGACCTACATGCACCAAGGCAAGCAGTACATCGTGGTGCAAGTCGGCAGCATTCACACGGGGTTTCCGGGCTCGCTGGTAGCGCTGACGTTGCCGTGATTCGGTCTTGCTGGAATTGGAGCTGCGGGATCTTTCACGGAGGTATACCCCACTTTCTCCTAGCCGTAGATGTGGATGTGTGGTTCAGACGCCAATAGAAAAAGCTTGGCCAGACCGTTGCGGTCGGCTCAAGATTAAATGTTGTCCTGGTGCATGCAGTGTGGGAAAGGAGCGGCGATGGACCACCGTTCATCCTCTGGCGGTCTTTTTGTAGGTGCACTTGCATAAGGACACATGCTGTCGCCCTCATCGGGACCTCGCCGCCGATTCGGAACACTGTGTCGTCATGCCCTGACGCTGCTTCTGAACCCTATAGGACGACAACTCAGACGGGAGCGTAGGGTAGAGGGAGGATCATCAAGGGGGAGACAACCACCCAGACATCCGGCTATGGGCGCCGTCACAAAAGGGTTTGTTAGCAGATTGACCACACCTGCAGAGGAAAAATGGTTTTCCCTCACGGGTTTCAATCAAGTTGCCTTCGTGGTCACATAACTCTGCCGCCCCTTCAACCTTGTAAGGGCCGGTCGCAGAAACGGTAATCTTGATATCAGACAAAAGATCCTCCCTGATCCGATTGAATCGAACACTCTCCTGAAACCTACTACGGTAGTACAGTCGAGGACCATAACGTGGCAGCCTATTTTGAGATGGTCATTGTCATCAATCCGTTCGGGGCGCACGACGTCTCAATGGATGTTCGAGGGGAGCGAGGTCATTTGCTGGCTCCGCATATGAGAAGTCTTTGGGGTGAGACTCGCCACGGACCAGTGGATTCTTCGGTATCTGACCAACACATCAAGCGCAGGGGGCCCAAGTGACGTGGGAAATCGTCTTCGTTCTGGTCTTGACGATCTGTGCAGTGGTGCTGTTTGTCACCGAAAAGTTCTCTACAGACATCGTAGCCATCTTCGTCATGATCACACTTCTCGTCTCTGGTATTCTCACCCCGGCGGAGGGGTTCGTCGGTTTCGCTAACGCCGCGACTGTTACGGTCGGTGCGATGTTTGTGCTCAGCGCTGGAATGTTTCGGAGCGGCGCAGTGAACTTCGTTGGCAGAGTGCTCGGGAGACTGGCTCGGCGCAGTTCCAGGTTGATGGTGTTCGTGCTGATGGTAGGTGTCGGCGTCTTGTCATCCGCCCTAAACAATACGGCTGCGGTAGCAATCCTGATCCCTGTCGTCATTGTCGTCGGGCGGCGAGCAGACACGAGCCCCTCGAAACTGCTGATGCCCCTTTCGTTCGCTTCCATGTTTGGAGGCATGTGCACCGTCCTTGGGACGTCGACCAATATCCTGGCGAGTTCGATAGCCGAGCAGTCAGGGCTTGAGGCATTCGGCATGTTCGAGTTCACGAAGCTAGGCGTGATTTTCTTCGCCGTCGGAGTTGCCTACATGATGACGGTGGGCAGAAGGCTCGTGCCCGACCACCGTGGCAAAGGGGATCTCACGAAGAGCTTTGGTCTGGGCGACTATCTGACAGACCTCGTATTAGAGGGGGAATCGAAGTCGGTCGGCCACCCGCTGGCATCGGCGCCACTCGTCGAAGAGTTCGGCATCGAAGTTCTCCAGATCCTACGCGGCGAGGACGCCCTGCGCCCGACTCCTGAGACTATCCTTCGCGAACACGACATTCTTCGAATCAAGGGGGATCTTAGGACGATCAACGATTTGAAGGGCCGCGCCGGCGTGACCTTTGGAATGAGCACGAAATGGCGTGACGAGGACCTCGAGTCCACCGACACCAGGCTTGTTGAGGCAGTGGTTGGGCCCAGCTCACCGCTAGCTGGGAAGCCCCTCTCTGAGTCGCATCTGCGAGAGAATTATGGAGCTACTGTACTCGCCATTCGACAGCACGGCTCCCTAACTCATGGCAAGTTTCAGAACATGAAGCTTATGCCGGGAGACACGCTGCTGATCGACGTACCGAACGATCAGATTGAGCATCTCACCAAGCAGCGCGTGTTTCTTCTGGTGTCTAGGGCCGGGATCCCACGTTTTAGCTGGCCTAAAGCCACCAAAGCGCTCGTCATCGTGATCTCCGTCGTAGTGATCTCAGCAATCGGATTACTGTCGATTGTCACTGCAGCGGCCACGGGTGCCCTGTTGATGGTGTTGAGTGGGTGTATCTCGACCGAGGAGGCTTACGGAGCAATTGAGTGGAACGTGCTTTTCCTATTAGCGGGGATGCTCTCGCTGGGCGCCGCAATGGAAAAAACCGGCGCTTCGACGATGTTGGCCGAAGGGATGATTAGCGGGGTCGGTGTTTTTGGGCCGCTTGCCCTGCTTGCTGCATTTTTCGGCATCACCATGTTGCTCACAGAAGTGATGTCAAACAACGCCACCGTTGCTCTGTTACTCCCCATAGCGATCACCACCGCGCATTCGATCGATGCGAATCCGCGCACCTTCATGTTCGCCGTAGTGTTTGCGGCGTCGTCGAGCTTTATGACGCCGGTTGGGTACCAGACGAACACGATGATCTATGGGCCTGGCCAGTACCGGTTCGTGGATTTCATTCGTGTGGGCGCACCGCTCAACCTCATATTTTGGATCTTGGGCACGCTTTTGATTCCCTGGTTCTGGCCTTTCTAGGCCGAAGGGGTACCGCCTAAGATGGGCTCCTGCCCCATCGCAGTAACCACACGGAATCGTGAGATGATCAGGCGGATTTACCTTACCGAGGCAGTCGGAGCCGCGACCACCGCTGGCGAGCGAGCCTCCCGCAAGTGAGTGTGAGGGGGTGGGATGGCATGAGGTGGCCACCCTCCTATCAAAACCTGCTTGATTGTCACTGCGGTGTCGGCTGGCACCAACCGTAAACCCCTCCTGGGGTCAGGGATAGAACGGGTAAATTCAATAATTTGGAGTACCGGCTGGTCTTCTGGATGGCTGGGCGTCTATTGGCTCGAAGTCGGTCGATCGACTTGTCCACCCGACCCCCGACGGATATGCTGCCGCGTTGTAGATGGTCGGGGGAAGAAATTCGTTGTGGGAGGTAGACATGAGTCGACCGGGGGCAAAAGGAACGAGCAAGCAGTCACGTCGCAACTTTCTTCTGAGGGCGGGCGCGACGGCGACCGGATTGGTCTTCGCACCAATTTCTTTAGCGGAAAGGCTCGAGGCAGCCCAGGTACCCCCCGACACCTTGAGGATCGGGACTATCGGGGCCGGGCTTATTGGGGCTGCGGTCGGCCTCAAGTGGGTAGAGGCCGGACACGAGATCCTCTTCTCCTCGCGCCATCCCGAAGAACTGACGGAACTGGTTGATCGGGCTGGGCCCAGAGCACGATCTGGAACGCCGGCGGAAGCGGCCGCCTTCGGGGAGGTCGTATTCATAGCAGTGCCCTACGCAGCGCTCCCTCAAGTGGGCCAGGACTACGGGTCTTTGATGCGGGGCAAGGTCGTCATTGACTGTGGAAACCCCTACCCGCGACGCGACGGACCTATGGCGAACGATGCTTTAGAAAAGGGAACTGGGGTCGCCTCCGCCGAATACCTGCCGGGAGTCCGCCTCGTGCGCGCGTTCAACGCGATCGCTTCCAGGTCGGTCGAGCAGGAGGCTCACCGTGCAGGAGAGAAGGTCGGAATTCCGATCGCTGGGGACGATCCGGAGGCCCTCCAAGTCGTATCGGCCCTCGTAGTAGACGCTGGTTTTGACCCAGTCGTAGTCGGACCACTGGCACGGGCGCGAGAATTCGATCAGGGCACGCCGGTATACGTAACCGACATGACCGCGTCCCAGCTTAGGCAGGCCTTGGACCTAGGGTAGTGGGACAGGGTTCTCACCAAAGTAAAAAGCCAAACTTCTGGATGACTGAACTCAAGAATTCTGCGTCCAGTCATCCGTCTGCTCGACCAAACTCTACAAGGGAGGCACCCCTCATTGGCTCACGTTTCGTGCATAGTCGGATTTTACCACGTGTCTGCTGAAGAACCGATTTTGAAGTCAGTCTTGACCATCTCCTCGGAATCGCCCTTTTCAAGCATACCTCCGGCACCCATATCGACAGCCTTGTCCATCAAATGGGTTGACCGTAACATTGGCTGAGATCAGCGATCCACTTCAAAGCCGGG
>CAUZHN010000105.1:0-7186 GCA_963579625.1 Gemmatimonadales bacterium UBA6960 | reverse complement strand
AGCCCGACGGATATTTCCCACGCGACCCGGAGCCGACGGCAATGAACCTCGGCGGTCTCGGAAGTCTGGTTCGGGAATCTGGAAGCGAGCTAGGGTTTGCTGTGGATCCTGATGTGGATCGTCTCTCCCTTGTCGACGGGGAAGGGGAGCCCCTTGGCGAGGATCTGACTCTCGCGTTGTGTACGGCTGTGGTGCTTCAACGTAGGAAGGGGCCCGTGGTGATGAACCTCTCCACTTCGAGAGTCGTAGCAGATGTTGTGCGAGATTGTGGAAGCCGTCTGATCCGGGCCCCCGTGGGTGAGGTGAACGTCTCCCGAATGATGAGTCGGGAGGGTGCGGTCATCGGTGGGGAAGGAAATGGAGGTGTGATTCTTCCCGATCTGAATCTGACCCGTGATGCGTCCCTTGCATGTGCCTTGATTCTCCAGCATCTGTTGGATGAAGGCATCGGACTGCGAGGGGCGGCAGACCGTTGGCCGAACTACACGATCGTAAAGGAGAAGGCCCGTTTTCCAAGGGAGAAGATCGAAGACGCATATGCGGCGCTCTCGGAGGGTCTGCCTCCTGCGGAGGCCATCACCGAGGACGGGCTTCACCTAGATTGGCCTTCGCGGGGAGAGTGGTTGCACCTGCGGCCTTCAGGAACAGAACCGATCGTTCGGCTCATCGCGGAGGCTCGGAGCGAGGCTCGAGCCCACGAGATCGTTGCGCAGGCGCGAGACTTGCTTGTGCTGCTTGAGACGAGTTGACCCCATAACGGAAGTCGCCTAATAGCATTGGGAGCAACCTCTTTATGTGCGGGATTGTGGGATACCTAGGATCGAAGACGGCAGGCCCCATCATGCTCGAGGGGCTGAGGAGGCTTGAATACCGCGGTTATGATTCCGCAGGCATCAGCATAATAGACAACGACGGAGTGCTCCGTACCCTGAAATCTACCGGGAAGCTGGGCAATCTCGAAGAGCTGATAGCAGAGAAGCCCCTGGAAGGAAACTGCGGAATCGGACACACTCGCTGGGCGACACACGGGTCTCCCAGCCACTCCAACGCACATCCCCACACCTCGACGGATGGTACGATCTCCATAGTCCACAACGGAATCATCGAGAACGCGAGTATCCTGAGGGGTCGACTTGAGGTCCAGGGCGTCAAATTCCGGAGTGAAACGGATACCGAAGTCTTGGTACACCTGATCGACCGCCTGTGGCCGAAAGGGGGCAAGCTCGAGGATGCCGTGATGGCCGCCCTCGAACAGGTCATCGGAGCGTTCGGCATCGCCGTTATCAGCTCCCGGGACCCGGACAAGATCGTGGCCGCGCGCTTTGGGTCGCCCCTCCTTCTCGGAGTGGGAGAGGATGGGGAGATGATGGTGGGCTCCGACGCCGCAGCTGTGATCGACCAGACTCGGAACGTCGTGTACCTCGACGACGGAGATTCCGTGGTGGTCACACCCGACGAGTACAAGGTGCGACAGCTTCACTATGGGACCGTTCAGCGACCCGTTCACGAAGTGACCTGGGATCTTGGCGCCATTGAGAAGAGTGGCTTTGAGCACTTCATGCTGAAGGAGATTTTCGAGCAGCCGAATACCCTCGAGGATGTGATGCGGGGACGGCTGCTGGAGGGGGAGGGGAATGCCAAGCTGGGTGGTATTACCATCTCAGATGAGGAACTCCGGAGTGTGGACCAGATCGTCATCTCTGCCTGTGGGACGTCGTGGCACGCAGCGCTGATCGGGGAATACCTGCTCGAGGAGCTTGCACGGATTCCCACCAAGGTCGAATACGCCTCTGAGTTTCGGTACAAGAACCCGGTTGTGGACGGAAACACCCTTGTTATCGTGATCAGTCAATCCGGGGAAACCGCTGATACGCTAGCTGCCCTACGCGAGGCTAAGCGGCGTGGCGCAAAAGTCATGGGGATCGTGAACGTGGTGGGATCGTCGATCGCGAGGGAGACCGATTTCGGAATGTATCTACATGCGGGTCCTGAGGTTGGCGTGGCCTCGACCAAGGCATTCACGAGTCAGGTTGCGGCCCTCGCATTCTTCACCCTGTACCTTGGCCGTCTCCGGAATCTCCCAATCATTGAGGGTCGAAAGTTTGTGAGGGCGCTCCAAGAGCTTCCGGGGAAGGTGGCCGAGATCCTGGAGCGAAATGACGAGATTCGATCGCTTGCCGAGGAGTACAAGGACGCACCGAACTTCCTGTATCTGGGGCGAGGTGTCCAGTTCCCAGTAGCTCTCGAGGGAGCCCTGAAGTTAAAGGAGGTAAGTTACATTCACGCAGAGGGTTATCCAGCTGCTGAGATGAAGCATGGTCCGATTGCGCTCATCGACGATCAGATGCCCGTCGTATTCCTCGCGCCGCGCGACGCAGTATACAGCAAGGTCGTCTCAAATATAGAAGAGGTGAAGGCGCGCTTAGGCCGGGTCATTGCCGTCGTGAACAACGGAGGCGAAGAACTCGTTGGCAGGGTGGACCACTTCATCATCGTGCCCCAGACTCACCCCATGCTTCTCCCGATCCTGACAGTGGTTCCCCTGCAGCTTCTGGCCTATCACATCGCCGTCCTGAGAGAATGCGACGTTGATCAGCCTAGGAACCTAGCCAAGTCCGTAACGGTGGAATGAAGGTTGTTCTCCAGCGCGTCTCCAGAGCTTCGGTGACCGTGGGGAGCCGGACTGTGGCCTCGATTGGCCGCGGCTTTCTCGTTCTTGTTGGGTTCACCAAGGGAGACGGCGAACTCGAGTCGGACTGGATGGCGAAAAAGGTGGTTGGTCTTCGGATCTTCAGGGATCCCGAAGGAAAAATGAATCGGTCCCTCGATGAGGTGGGTGGTGATATCCTCGTGGTGAGCCAATTCACTCTCTATGGGGATGTACGTAAGGGTCGGCGTCCTTCTTTTGTGCGGGCGGCCCAACCCGAGGTCGCAGAAGGGCTGTACAATCGGTTTGTGACTCGTCTTCGAGGACTATCATCTGGGCCCGTGGAAGAGGGAGAATTTGGGGCGATGATGGAGGTGTGCCTAGTGAATGATGGCCCGGTGACCCTGGTCATGGAGTGTGCTCCGCAGGCCAAGAGAGGGGATGAGGTGCCAGCGGTGGGCGGCGAGTGATCCTAGCGTCTGCCTCCCCACGCCGAGCCGCAATCTTGGAAGGCCTTGGGATTTCCTTCGACGTGCATCCCTCACGCATCCATGAGTCGATTGTCGAGGGGGAATCTCCGGAGGAACACGCCTTGAGGTTATCCATCCAAAAGGCCCTAGCAGTTGCGAATCTTCACCCTGGAAAATGGGTCCTTGGTGGAGACACACTCGTCACGATCGATGGAGAGATCCTGGGAAAACCCCGAAACTCGGAGCATGCCGTAGAGATGCTGCTGAGCCTACAGGGTCGCACTCACCAAGTCGTCTCTGCGCTGGCCCTGGTCGTTCCGGGAGTCCGGCCTCCCGATCTCGAGGTCCTGAGCGACGTTCAAGTGACCGCGGTTACGTTCAGGTCTTTCGGTGAGGAGATGGCGCTCCCCTACGCAAAGACGGGGGAGCCTCAAGACAAGGCAGGGGCGTACGGAATTCAGGGAGGAGGAGCCGCGCTGGTCGAGAGGATCGAAGGGGATTACACGGGTGTTGTTGGGCTTCCTGTCCCTCTCCTCCTCCGCTTCCTTGAGCAGGCCGGAAAGCCGTACCGTTTTCCAGACTGAGCGTAAGGACGATTCGTACCCCAAGCACGGGAGCCCTCGATGCCCACGAGAGCGATCCTCGCCCTGGACCAGGGCACGACCGGAAGCACCGCGTTAGTGATCGCACAGGACGGCCGGATCCTTGGGCAGGGCTACTCCGAGTTTCCGCAGTACTTCCCTCAGCCCGGTTGGGTCGAGCATGACGCGGAGGAGATCCGCGACATCACCATCCGTGTTGCCCGTGAGGCGCTGGCAGTTGCCGGTGCCGTGCCGGGGAGGGATTTGGTGTCCGGAGAGCGGGTCCGAATCGAGGGGATCGGCATCACGAACCAGCGGGAAACGGTGGTCCTCTGGGATCGGGAGACCGGCAAACCCCTCCACCCCGCGATCGTCTGGCAGGACCGCCGCACCACCGAGTTCTGTGCGCGTCTGAAAGAGGAGGGTCATGGCCCCACGGTTCGTGCCCGTACGGGTCTCGTGCTCGACCCCTACTTCTCAGGAACGAAGATCTCCTGGCTACTAGAGAACCGGCCCGAGCTTCGGGCTCGGGCGGAGGCGGGTGAGCTTGCCTGTGGGACGATCGACACCTGGCTCGTCCACTCACTTACCCAAGGTAGGGTCCACGCGACTGATCCCACGAACGCTTCCCGAACCCTGCTCTACGACCTCGAAACTGGCGAGTGGGAGGATGAACTCCTGGGCATATTCGGAGTACCGTGGAGTCTCCTTCCCGAGATCCGACGGAGTTCGGGGGATTTCGGGACTGCAGAGGGGAGCCTTCTTGGGATCGAAGCACCCATTGCGGGAGTGGCGGGGGACCAGCAGGCGGCGCTCTTTGGGCAGGGATGTTGGGCTCCAGGATTGGCGAAGAACACCTACGGAACAGGTGCCTTTCTGCTTCTCCACACGGGTGACGAGATCGTGCGCTCGGAGCACGGACTCCTCACCACCACGGCCTGCGGCCCCAAGGGGGGTCGAGCTTTTGCGCTTGAGGGGTCAATCTTCATTGCGGGTGCCGCAATCCAGTGGTTGCGAGACGGGCTCGGGTTGCTTCACTCCGCGTCTGAGTCAGAGGAGATGGCCCGGGCTGTGGCGGGCAACGATGGCGTGTACTTCGTCCCGGCTTTCGTGGGTCTAGGGGCTCCGCACTGGGACCCCGAAGTCAGAGGCTCGATTCTGGGTCTCACTCGTGGAACGACAAAGAACCACATCGTGCGGGCAGCTCTCGAAGCGATGGCGTACGGAACTGCGGATGTTCTTGAGGCAATGGAGGCCGATTCTGATCTCGAGACGACCGAGCTTCGAGTGGATGGTGGAGCGGCCGAGAACGATTGGCTCATGTCGTTCCAGGCGGGAGTCCTAGACGTGACGGTACGGCGACCTGCGCTCATCCAGACCACGGCCCTTGGGGCCGCCGGTCTCGCGGGTCTTCACGTCGGGATCTGGACGACCGGCGAAGAGTTTCTGGCGGCGCAAGGGGATGCAAGGATCTTTCCGCCCGAAATGGGGAATGACGAAAGGTTGGCGCTCAGAGCCGGGTGGACCCGGGCGCTCCGGGCGGCTCGAAGCTGCACAGGGTGAACTCGCGGAGTCGTTGGCCTGTATCTAGTCAGCTTGAGTGCCCGCACCCGTTGGCATATGTTCAGTCTCCGAAACCCAGTAGTGCTCAGACTCTTCTGCGGAGTTTCCCATGCATAGAGATCGACGGTTCTTCGCCGGGCTAGTGGGTGTAGCCGCGGTGGTCAGCTACCTGATCTACACTGGGATATCGGATACGATGGTCTATTATCTGACTCCGTCCGAGCTGCTAACTCGGATCGAGGAGAGTCCGGAGACCATGGAGCGGGGGGTCAAAGTCAGCGGGATGCTGGTTCCGGGTAGCTACGTACATTCCACACATGAGCTTCTTCACACCTTCGTCGTCGAAGATCCGAATGACGCCTCGGTGCGGATGACTGTCGAGTTCCGTCACCCTTTGCCCGACACCTTCGACGACTCCGGAGAGATGGAGGTCGAGGTGGTCATGCAGGGGCGCTACCGTGCCGATGGTCTCTTTGAGGCCACAGAGGTTCTGACGAAGTGCGGGAGTCGGTACGAAGCCATGCCCGAGATGCCACCTCAGGCTGACGTTAACGAGGGGGTTGGAGGGATGATCGGGTGATCCCCGCGCTGGGCGAGTTTGCGCTTTGGATCGCCCTGCCCATTTCGATCTGGGGATGTGTGCTGGCTTTTCTGGGCGGCAGATGGTCGAGAGGTGATCTCGTTCTCTCCGCTGAGCGAAGCACCTATGCGATTACAGTCCTTTTCGTAATTGCCGCGGTCGGGATCGTTACGGCTTTCATGGGTGACCAGTTCCAGTACTGGTACGTCTACAACTACTCCAGCATCAACCTACACCCGTTCTTCAAGTTCTCGGGCCTCTGGGCCGGGCAGCGGGGGTCGCTTCTCTTCTGGGGACTTAACCTCAGCGCATTCTCATCGCTGGCGGTGTTGCTGAACCGGTCGCGGAACCGGGAGCTGATGCCGTATGCGAATGGGGTGCTCCTCGCATTCCTGGCTTTCTTCATCTCAATCTCTCTCTTTGTCACTCCGCCATTTGAGCAACTGGGTTTTCTTCCGGCGGATGGAAGGGGGCTCAATCCACAGCTCCAAAACTATTGGATGACGATCCATCCGCCGACGATGTACCTCGGGTTTACATCGTTCACTGTGCCCTTTGCGTTTGCCATGAGTGCGCTCATGGTAGGCCGCTTGGACTCTCGCTGGATTGACGTCACGAGGAAGTGGATCCTGACGAGTTGGTTCTTCCTTACGCTCGCGGTCATCTTCGGGATGCGATGGGCCTATGAGGAGCTGGGGTGGGGCGGCTACTGGTTCTGGGACCCGGTGGAGAATGCGTCCCTCTTGCCCTGGCTCGTGGCGACGGCCTTCCTGCATTCCGTGATGATCCAGAAAAGCCGGGGTATGCTGAAGGTGTGGAACATGGGGCTCGTCGTGCTCACCTTCCTCATGACGATCTTCGCAACATTTCTGACGCGGTCGGGACTGATCGAATCCGTCCACTCTTTCGCCCAGAATCTCACGATCGCGTGGATCTTCCTCGGATGCATGGTGGTCACGGGTGGGTTCGCGCTGATCCTCATTATCTGGCGGCTCCCGCTTCTCAGGAGCGAGCGGCATTTCGAATCGCTGCTCTCGCGGGAGTCGGCGTTTCTTATGAACAACCTCATCCTTTTAGGCGTGACCTTCGCCGTGATCTGGGGCACCATGTTCCCGCTGCTCACCGAGGGGCTTACCGGGTCGAAGATTGCGGTTGGCCCGCCCTTCTTCAACCAGGTCAATATCCCGATCGGTCTCATTCTGCTCTTGATGATGGGGATCGGGCCGGTCATTGCCTGGCGGAAAGCGAGCCCGCGGAATCTGAGGCGGAACTTCCTCTTCCCGGGCGCTGTGTTCCTCTCAGCTGCCGCCATCCTCTTCGCAGCCGGGGTCCGGCACACATATGC
>CAUZHN010000104.1:0-7429 GCA_963579625.1 Gemmatimonadales bacterium UBA6960 | reverse complement strand
ACGGTTCTCGTAACGATAGTCGGCCAGCATCTCGTATTGACTGAAAGTGGCCTCGCCCGGGCCCTTGAACTTGGCCCACCCCACCCACCAGCGGGCTGGCCTACCATCAGGAGCATCCACAAAGACACTCAGCGTCAAAGGACTCCCCACGGACACCGTCACCGGCCCCGCCCTGATCCCATTCCGGCCTCTGCCTTCCGATCCCGCCGGCTCGACAAAGCGAACGAATGGCGCTATGGATCCCTGTGCCTGCCCAGGGTTATGGTCAATCCACGTGGCTAAGTCTTCTTCCTCTATATCGTCGTAGTCGTCTATCCCTGTCTCTTCGGCAAGGAAATCCCATGCCAGTGCCCTCGAGCCCGAATCCGGTTCATCCAGCATGTAGGCCGTCGATGTCACGTGGCCCGGCGCGGAATAGGCCTGGCCATTAACCCGGAGCGTCCACACGACACGCTGAGATCCAATATCCTCCGGCACGTTCACGGCATGGACACAGTAGTGCTTACGGTAACCGGTTCTCGGCACTGGCATGAAGTGGGTCGGCTGACCTCCGTCAAACTCACTCGGCTCAATGAAATTGTCCGGTCCTAGCGGGATATCCAACGCTTCTTCAGTGTTCCCGCTCCAGTATCCAAAGCAAAGCCGATATGTCCCGTCCGGTTCTTGGTACCACCCTTCAAAGGCAGGGACTACCGGCGCACCAGAGGTGCGTAGAGTGCGGGCTGACCAGTCGTATCCATCCCACGGGGCTTGTCCCTCAAGGGGTATCCAGCTTCCTGCCAAGAGCCCCACCATCAGAACTCCAGCAGCCACACAACGGTAGCCCGTTCCTCTCACTGAGAACCTCCTCATCATCCAATCTCGCTCACGCTAGGAGAGAGCCTACTGCTCCCCGTCGTCTGCAAGCTGCCTGAGCAACTGCTCTCGCTCTGCAACTAACCGCTCGTATTCCTCCTCCTCCAACCAGGTGACCTCCATGTGGAAGTGACCCATCTCGTCCGCGCTCCGCCTGCCGAAAAACACCCACTGATCAGGATCCGGGTTATTCGGGTTGTTGACCGTGTTGTCGTACTGTGCGGTAACGATGAGTGTCGTCCCCTTCGGTAACAACGGAGCCGCGTGGTCCGCGTACGCGTGAGCGGTGTGCCATTTATGATCCCAGTTGATCCTGTTAATTACTTCCCGTCGCCCATCGGGATAAATCGCTTCCATTGTCTGGTACTTGCCCCGCATATGCATGTGACCCCGAATGCTGTTGAGCCGAACGGCCCTCTGCATCACATGTACACCCTGCTGTGTCGACACGCCGTGCGGCGGGAGGGCCAAATCGGTAAGCCTAGTACCCACATTACATTCCGGGCTGTCCAGTGGGATTCTAGCAGGCTGTTCCCAACAGGGACTGTCCTGCTGAAGAACCGAGCGGTTGGCGATAGGATCCGTCAGCCACGACGTGTGGGAGACCTCAAGCTCTGGAACCTCGCCCTCTGGATACAACCAAATGCCGAGTTGGATATGAGCATCCTCCACTAACTGACCTGCAGGGAAAAAGTGCATCGCCCAGTCGATCCTCTGCCCCGGTTGTAGCAGCTTTCCCGCATCCTCCGGGAAGAGGTCGAAGTCCTTGCCTGCAGCCGAAGACGCCAACGCGCTGTTTGCATGATGGAAGACGTATCGGCTCTCTGTGCTGCCCGGCCTGATCTCGGTAGCCTGAGCCCATCGCGGCTCAGTAAGGCCTTCAATAAAAGAAGTCGGCTCAAACCAATGATCTAGACCACTGGGAGGCACTGTGTACGGGGGTGACTCGACGATCAGGTCCGGTGGACGTCCGAAATGCTCCTCAAGCTTCCAAGTGAGAGAGTCATCCCAGACAACGGCAGGTGGCATGTCATCCGGATTCCCCAGAGGAGCCCCCGCATCCACCCACTGGGAAATTGTTTGGATCTCCTCGTCCGACAGCGAAATGTCATTCTTGAAGTCCTGAATCCCGATACCTGGGTCGATATACCAAGGCGGCATCCGTCGATTCACCACTTTCTCCTTGATCAAAGCGGCGAAGGGGCGAACCTCCTCGTAGGAGGTCCAAGACGTCGGCCCCATCCCTCCGGGACGATGGCACGTCTGGCATTTCGCCTGAAGGATCGGGGAGACGTCTTTCGCGAACGTCACTGGGGCACCGGTCGTAGCCATATCCTGTCCTACCACAGGCCCAGGGAAGAAAAGCAGTGCCACTCCTACGAACCCCAGGAGTGCTAGCCCACCATTTCGGTGCGGTCCAAGTTGCAGCTTGGTCGCTTTCATCGTGTAATCCTCTCAGTATCTCAATGAGCGTGACGTCCGGGGCACCCAATTCCAGGCACGGGTTCCTTCCGCAGAAATCTCCCCGTCCTCAGAATAAGGGTCTTTTTCACCCCGGTCAACGGAAACGGGGGGGGGGAATAGAGCTGTCTGGTCTGGTTGAGTCAGGATCGAGAAGGTCTACACACAAACTGATGAACACACTACCTTGGGTGTCGTTTTGCACGAGGCACGGGTGAGGGAAGCAAAATGATCCGTTGCCCAACTGTCATAGAAACTGGAACAGCCCACCGGACCTTGAAATCACTTGAGGCCGGAAAACAGCTTAATGGCAGAAAGAAGTTCATATCGATGGGGCGTAGCTCAACTGGCAGAGCGCCTGGCTGTTAACCAGGAGGTTGTAGGTTCGAGTCCTACCGCCCCAGTAGTGAAAAAACAAGCGCGGAAGGAGCTGAGGTC
This sequence comes from Gemmatimonadales bacterium UBA6960, assembly GCA_963579625.1. GTDB lineage: Bacteria > Gemmatimonadota > Gemmatimonadetes > Longimicrobiales > Gaopeijiaceae > JAAXGI01. Next base: position 4,675 of record CAUZHN010000104.1, on the reverse strand, counting down.
TCGCGCCCTTGGACTTTCAGATTGCTGTCCGGATCCCGTACTCGAAATCATGAGCAAGAGTGGATGGGCCAAGTGTGGACCTCCCAGGTTAGAGACGGATCGTATCGAAATGCATCAGCCCTACCGGAGGCATTAAGCGCCTCGATTCCCTGATGAGCAGTCTAGCCCGAATAGCTGATTCTATAGATCACTCCCGCGAGATCATCGGAGACCAGGAGCGCTCCGTCCGGCATCACGAGCACGTCCACCGGCCGTCCCCAAGCGGTATTGTCTTCTCCAAGCCAGCCCTCTGCGAAGACTTCGTAACCCACAGCGCGATTGCCTTCTAACTGCACGATGGTCAACCGATGGCCGGTGTGGCCCGCCTCAGGACTGCGATTCCACGACCCATGCTCGGCAATAAACATCTGGTTCCAATACTCGTCCGGAAACATGTCCCCGGTATAAAACCGCAGGCCAAGGGCCGCCACATGCGGTCCGAGATTTAGTGCAGGAGCCGTGAACTCGCTGCACGGTCTTATTCGCCCGAAGTCTGGATCCGAAAGCTCGCCGGCGTGACAATACGGGAAGCCAAAGTGTAGGCCCTCCTGAGGCGCGCGGTTCAGGGTATCAGGGGGCCGCTCGTCGCCCCACCCGTCACGGCCATTGCTCGTGAACCACAACTCGTTCGTCTCTGGATGCCAGTCAAACCCGACGGAGTTCCGAATCCCCCTCGCGAATACCTCCTGATCGGTTCCGTCCGAATTCATCCGGGTGATCGAGGCATAACGAGGCTCCTCTCTTCGATCGCATACATTGCAGGGAGCCCCGACCGGCACGTAGAGCTTACCATCGGGACCAAACGCGATGAACTTCCAGCCGTGCAGCCAGTCCGTCGGGTATCTATCAGTCAGGACCACGGGTTCCGGAGGATTGTCCAGACGCGACTCGATGCCGTCGTAGCGCAGGATACGGTTGATCTCGGCAACGTATAGGGCCCCATCTCGGAACGCGACCCCATTCGGCACATTCAAGCCAGCATCGATCCTGATGACCTCATCCGCCTGTTGGTCATTGTCGCGGTCCAGTAGGGCGTATACCAAGCCGGAGTCTGGCTCTCCTCGTGCGATGGCCTGCGGGCTCATTCGTGTCCCAACGAACAACGTCCCATTTGGCGAGAGGGCCATTGATCGTGGGTTAGACAAACCCTGCGCATAAATATCGATACTGAAGCCGGGCGGCAGCGTGATCCGCTCGAGCGGAACCGGCTGCTGTCCGTACACTGTAGTCGAGTAGAGCACCAACATCGCGGCGAGCGGCAGACTCAGAGTTGCCCGTGTGAACATCACTCCTCCCCTGAAACTAGTTCTACATTTCCTGGGCAAACTGCCGCTACGCAAAGAACCTAGCAAGATGACCTCTCTTTGTGGGGGCGATGTGCGGGGGAGGGTTTTCTCTGTACCTTATCAACCTCTGGAATTCAGTCCACGGAGGTTTTCATGTCCGATACCAAGGCTGCGCCCACAGCAGATCTGGTGGCCAGACGGCACGCCGAGCACGAACATAACACTCTTGGCCTGGCCCCCAACCTAATCGTCAATGACCTCTCGAAGAGCATACAATTCTATACCGAGGGCCTCGACTTCGAAGTCCGTGAGAAACATGAGTCCGATGGGCAACTCCGGTTCGTGATGTTGAAGTCTGGAGCAGCTCATCTAGGGCTCGGTCAGGACGACTTTGCAAAGGGACGTAACCGCGTGAAGGGTGTAGGGCTAAGGATTTGGATCACGACCTTGCAGGATGTACACAAACTAGCAGAGAGGGCGAAGGCTACCGGCATCACACTGGACAGCGAGCCGGAGGAGCTTCCCTGGGGAGGAGTGGCGTTCGCGGTCACTGATCCTGATGGGTTCAAGGTATCCATCGCCAGTGGGGGCTGACATACGTCATCACCCATGACTTACGGGGAAGATATCACCCAGTCTCTGGAACTGGCGGTCCGCTGGGACCGTTCCAACATGGCCCGCGTTATAGACGGGATGTGCGGTCAGGTGGAATTTGCTCTCAAGGATCCTAACTTTCCCCAGCTACGATCAGAAACAATCGACGAGGTCGTGGTCGTGGGCATGGGTGGCTCGGTCCTCCCAGTGGACATCCTCAACGACGTTCTGGAGGATCAGCTCCCCCGACCCATCCGGGCCTGCCGGCACTATCGTCTCCCTTCACCTACGAGCGGACGGAGACTTCTCGTGTTCAGCTCCTTTTCCGGTAACACGGAAGAGGTAGTCGAATCCCTGAGATCCCTCCATGCAGACGCAGGCGACCTCGCAATCATCACAGCGGGCGGTGAATTAGCCGAGATCGGTAGGGCGCGTGACATTCCCACCGTTCTGATCCCAGCCGGCCGAGAACCGGAAGGATTTCAGCCTCGTTGTGCCAGTGGCTATATCGCTACGTATCTAGCGCGACTTCTCGACGCCGCGGGTTATGCCGATGTTCCCTTCAAGCGATTCGAGGCGCTCGTCCCATTCCTGCGCGGACTCGATCTACGAGGCGACGGTGAGAAACTCGCCCGCTCTCTTCATGGGCGGGTTCCGATCTTCTACGCCGATGAACCCCATGCGCTCTCAGTTGCGCGTATCACGAAGATCAAGTTTAACGAGAATGCAAAGCGCCCCGCCTTCTACAACGCTCTACCCGAAGCGAACCACAACGAGTTGATGGGCTTTGCGGGATCCCGTGAGAAGTTTGCGATCGTATACTTCCGGGATCCCGAGAGCCACTCACGGCTGGATCAGCGGTTCAACATCGTGCAAAAGGTTCTGGCTGCCCCAAACATGACCTTCCTCAAGTGGGAAATGCCTGGTTCGAACCGATTGGAGCGTGTGTTCTCTGCTTTGACTCTAGCGGATTGGACCTCTTATTTTGCGGCGCTGCTACGCGGTATTGATCCTACCCCTATCGCCCTCATAGAGGAGTTCAAGCGGTTGCTCACCCAAGTCGAAGCTGGCGAACGTGATCCGCGACGATGACATAGGCATCGGAGGGCAGGGCATCACCCGATGCCCTCGATGAAGGTTCTGACGTTCATGGAGAAATCTGACCCGCAATGTGGTCTTAGGTAACCGGCAGGGCCTGCATGTAGTGTACGGACTTCCGGCCCAAAGAGCGGACAGACTTGAAACGGACCGTGTGCCGCACCTTACGGCTCTAGGCTCGCCGTGTAGGCCACAATGTTGACGATGTCCTCAACGGTAAGGTTCATCACAGCGCTATCCATCAGATCAGACCAGGAGCCGTCGCGGTTTCCCCGCTGTAGGTCATAGAGCTGTCGCGCCATATAGCTAGGTGAGCGTCCGGCTAGGGCGGGCACGGGGCCGATGCCTCGCAGGTCTAGTCCATGGCAAATCGTGCAGGACACGGTGCGACCATCACCGCCGGTATTCACCAGGTTGGCCCCAAGTTCAACAGCACCTTCAGGAACATAGGCGATGAATCCTGAGGCATCATCGCGCATTTCGGTACGGTGCAAGTCCTCCGGTATTTCCACCACTCGCACGCCGATCGGCTCCACTCTTCCTCCCTCGACGACCTGGTGGATCGAGCCTGCAAACCGCGTCACGGGTACCATGTCGGTCTCGACTACACGGATCCACGGCCTGAACTCGATTGCCGCGAAGTATTCGGCTGCTACATGGGCCTGTTCCTCCGACGTCGCCGCACCGATGCGCATCATAAACGCTGGTGGACCCATGCGCGGCTCGCTAGTCCTCCGCAGGCCGTTCCGGTAATCCTCCATCTGCTGGATGATGTATTCGAATGGCTGCCCGGCCAACCCCGCATTCTCGGGCTTTCCCTGACCGTTCGGTAGATGGCAGTAGCCGCACGCCACGACCCCGTCGCCACCACCGCGTGCCACCACTTCAGGCATGGAGGGGTGGCCATCCGGGTGCCAGTCGGGCGGCCCGTTGTTGATGTTAATATCTGAGCGCCGTATCGACAGTGTGGAGCCGGGCACGGAGACTATTTCATCCGGGTCAGGCTCCTCCGCATCATTAGAGGTCGGGTCGTTGAGGACGAAGGCCCAGGGCAGTATCGAGTTTGCTGCCTCGGTGCCTGGCAAACGACCGGCCGATCCGATGGAGACGCCCGACGCGCATGCTGTGACCAGACTGCCCAGCACCGCCGCTCCACCCAGAATGCGAATTTTCACGTCCCGCCTCCTGCGACATGAGATCCCAAACCGCAACCGTCAGCCAGCGGCGGGTTCGAGACTTTGGAACTAACGCCCGGACAGCTCAAAATGCATAATACGGAGCCATCATCAGGTAGACCATGACCCCAGTCACAGCAACGTAAAGCCATAACGGAAACGTCCACCGAGCCACCCGGCGGTGATGCGGAAACTCTCCACGTAACGCCCGCACCACTGCATATAGCGCTAGAGGTAGAACTACAGGTGCCAGACCTATGTGGCTGATCAGAATAAAAAAATACGCCGATCGGACCCACCCTTCCCCGCCGTACTGCGAGTCCGGCGCCTGCGAATGATAGATCAGGTAAGAAATCAGGAACCCGCAAGAGAGCGCGAAGGCACTAAGCATCACCGCCCGATGCCATACGACCTTCCCCCATCGGATCAGGATATACCCGAGCAAGAGAAGGGTCGCCGTCATACCGTTCAGTGTGGCGTGGA
>CAUZHN010000103.1:0-7744 GCA_963579625.1 Gemmatimonadales bacterium UBA6960 | reverse complement strand
TGTATCTCGTCGTAGAAGCGGTGGGAACGGTGGAAAAACTCGACGCCAAGAGTCGTCTGCTTGATGTCGCCGTTTTTCCACGGTTTCCACAGCGCGCCAGTTTCACACGGCTTTGCGGGTCATTTCTCTTTAGAGCTCCTCAGATCGTGTGGCAGGGAAGCACCCTTCCCAGCCGTTCATCGAACAGACCGAGCTCCAGGTGCTCAAAGTAAACAGCCCATTGTCCCTCTGTCACGGGCTTTAAGCCAATCTGCTGGCCCCTGAGGGTCTCCGTCAATCGGATGTCTTGGTTTTTCCATTTCATTTGACCGCCCTTACGTCTTGTCTCTCTTATCGCTTTGTTCCCCTCCTTTCCAAACGCCTCACCGTTTGTCTAACATGGTTTGACTTAGTTTGAGCCACTGCGGCTCATCGCACCCTAAAAGGGTTGCCCCGTGGTTTAGCTTCCCTTTACCCAGGGTTTGGAAACCCTGGGCTGGAAGCCGAAATCCCGTTGGGATTGACCTCTCTTGGTGTCGGCCCTGTGCGCAATCATCCCAGCTGACTACCCAAAATAAGCGGGGGCGCTGTCTGGTTTCCACTTGATGTTACAGCCGATGCTGGGCTTCTGGTCCGGATCGGGTTCGTCTCCGGCCAAGACCTGACCCAGAGCAGCCCTCAGATCTTTTCCGTTAACTGGCCTGTCGTTTCCGGGGCGTCCATCGTCCAATTGCCCGCGATAGACCAACCTCTGCCGAGCATCGAACAGAAAGAAATCAGGGGTGCAGGCGGCCGTGTAGTCCTTGGCCGTCTGCTGGCTCTCGTCGTAGCAGAAGGGAAAGGCAAACCCAAGATCCTGGGCCATGGAGCGCAACTGGTCCGGGGCGTCGTCAGGGTAGTTTTCCGCATCGTTCGAACTAATCGCCACAACTCCCACGTCTCGACCTCCATAGTCCCGTCCGATCCGCGCCAATTCATCCTGGACGTGGATGACGTAGGGACAGTGCTTACAGATGAACATCACCAGGAGGGCACTCTTTCCCTCAAAGCTGCCCAGTGAAATCGATTCTCCAGACACGACATCCGGAAGCTCAAATTCGGGAGCTGTCGTCCCCAGATCCAACATGGTTGAGGGTGTAAGAACCATTGCATTCCTCCTTGGATCAATATCGATCCGATGATTATCCTTGAGATGTACCTTGAGCCCTCAATTCTACTTCTTGGAGCGGACGTGGGTCTTCCTCAGGTGTTCCATATAGAGGGCGTTCGCCTCGGTGTCACGTTTGGCCCGAGAGGAGTGGAAGGTAAAACCCAGGTTGCGTCTGTGGTCGTCCGTTCGATTCGGTCCCGTACGATGGATCACGTTGACGTGGTGAAGCGATAGATCGCCAGGCATCATGCAGAGCGGAACCTCGGAATTCCGGTTGAGGTCCGGGGCATCGACTAGCCCTAGACTGGCTCCGGTTACGCCGGAAGGCCGGTGGGGAAGAATCGGACTTGTATGAGACCCTTTCAGACACACGATGGTCCCGTTGTCCTCCGTTGCTTCGTCCAGGGCCAGCGTGGCCGCCACCGCCTCCGGTGGATCCCAAAACTGGTAGGCGTTGTCCTGATGATAGGGAAATTCGTAGGCCGCTCTCGGGGCCTTGTCAATCAGCATCACGCCATCCGCCTTCACCTCGCCACCAGGGAACAGCGCTTCTGCAAGCGCAGTCAGGCGTTGATCCCACATCAGCTTTTCGAAGTAATCGGAACGTTGATTCATCCGAAAGACACAACGTACCGATCTGCTAGCAGCATCCTCGTAATAGACTTCGCCGGACTCGGGTGCCGAAAGGGACTCCTCGAGATAGGACTGAAGGTGACCGTCCACTTCTCTTAGCTCCTCCGACGAAAAGAGCCCACGGATGATTCCGAAACCGTTTTCGTGGAAATCACGGGCGATCGCTGCGTACTCCATACTGCCCTCCAGAAAGCGACCGACGGAGATGTCGTTAGCGGGACAAGAGCTCAGGAGACCACCGCCGTTCTCGAAAATCGTCTTTCACTCGTCAAACTCTCTTCGGTAGCCGAAATCGTCTCCCAGCGGGACGGCCCGAAACTTGTGTTCGATCTTGCGGTCGTGTACCGGGTCGTGCAGACCTATCAGGAAGCTATCCCCAACACCGAGAGCTGCCTCTTTGGGGAGACCCAGACGATTCACAGTGGCTTCAGCCGAATCGAGGAAAGAGCTGCAGCCGCAATAGAGGACCATCGGATCCGCCAGTCCTTTGATCTCTTCCATGGCCAAGAGGTATTCCAGATCCACCAGCTCATCGAGGGTCGTGTCCTGGAGGGGCACAGTTTGCTCTTTGACACCGACCTGGCTATAGATCCGCAGCTGGTCCCAATGGGAGCGGACCTCGTGATAGGGCCAGGCATCGCAAGCCAGGGGATGGGGACACATCTGTTTGGGCTTGTCGGGGAAGATCGGGTCGAGTTCGCGATCGCATTGATCGCTGCCGACGGAGATGAAGATCTCCTCTCCAACACGGAGGGCTACCACCTCCGCTTCCCCGCCGGTCATGGTCCCTTGGACCTCGAATTCAGGGCCTTGAGTCAAGAGATAGCGTCCCAGGTGGAAAACCGAGGGATTGGTTCTGGTGGCCATGGTATAGCGTCCGTCGCGCTCCAGCATCTCATCCATTTCCTGACGCATAGCCACCACGTCGCGCGAGCAGAATCGCGCACCCGACACGGAACCGATGGGAAAGGAGCGCTCGTGGACACCCTCTTTACTGTGTATCTTCATCTCGATCGGGACGATTTTCATGGTTTAGGCTCCTTTTTCATTGGGACGCGAGTGGTATCGCCATCCATTACGCGACCGAATCCTACGATGATCGGTCCGCTCTCTCCTCGGAATCAGGGCGCAGCCTGTGTCTTGAAAGTTACATCCTCACCGTAGGTTGTTCCCTTCTCGCTGACCGCAACCATTCGGTAGTGATAGGTGGTAGCCGGCTTCAGATCCTTCAGTTGGGCGAAACCTGTGCGGGGAGTGATCTGGAGCCCTCCGTAGCTGGGATCAGTTCGCGAGCCATAGGCGGATCCCGTGCCGTACTCGAAGTGAAAGTGCGTCCGGGCCCCCATGGGATTCAGGCGTCCCTCCACTTTGGCGGAGGTCGCACTGACTCGGCTGGCCTTACCCGTACTAGCCAGAGGCTGGTTGGTGGCCGGGACACTAAACTGCTGATCCTCGCCGAGAGTCAGGCCGTCCTCGGACCTGGCCACCAGTCGGTAGTGATAGGCCGTCCCTGGGGTCAGTCCGGTGATGTCGGTATTCACGTGGTAGAGATCGTCGTCGGGCAGCATGACGGCACCAGCCCCGAAAACTTCGATCTCTCCCAATCCCCGGGAGAACACTTCTAAGGTGAGACTTCATTGGAACCTCGCACCTCCAAGCCACCGACTAATGCAAACATTCGGGAAGCCTGCAGCGCGAGCGAGGGGTTGGAGATCTGCGAGATCTTTCCGTTGTTCGCGCTCTAGCCGGGCTCATCGCTTCTCCAGTGGTGCCGGCTATCAAGGGATCAGAGCTTCAGTCCCAACAGCCGAATGGCGTTGCGACCCAGCACCATCTTCTTCTCTTCATCGGTAATCTGGCTGACAAGCACCTTGGCAATCTGCTGAGAGGCATCCAGAAGGGGCATGTCGGTACCAAACAAGACCCGATCCGCCCTTCCCTCTTTGACAGCATGCTCGACACTGCGCAGTCCAGAACTGCAGGTTTCCACGTAGACACTGGAAAAATCTCGGACCGCCCTCGTCGCCTCCTTCCCGCTACCCCCACCGGCATGAGCCATGACCCAGTTGATCTGGGGAAATCGCTTCACCAGGCCCTCGTATCGATCATAGATCGAGGTGGAAGGAGGGTCGAAGTAGTGCCTGGCGTGAGACATGATGGCTAGCTTGCGCTCATTGGCGTACTCGTAGATAGGGAAATAGAGAGGATCGTCGTGGGCGACCCGAACATAGTGAGGGTAGATCTTGATGAACTTCGTCCCCAGTTGGCTGAAACATCGCTCCAGCTCCTTGACCATCTCGCCGGGGTAGTTGGGAGTGACAAAAGCGACACCCACAAACCGTTTGGGCCACTTCCGGACGTACTGGGCTACCAGATCGTTGCCTCGATCGGCATCGCCGAAGAAGATGCAGTTGAGGCAGGCCACGTCGATGCCGGCATTGTCCATGCACCGCAGATAGATCTCGGGGTCGTCGAGCATTCCGAAGCGGCCCCAATTCCCCAGATGTGCGTGAAAGTCGACGACTGGAATATCCATGATCTAACCCTTTCCCAGTAGGCGTTCCAGGTTGCCCGAGCAAATGGCTCGCACGGTGGACTCGCTCAGCCCCATATGGTGCAGTGCGTACACATTGATTCCCATGGCGGAGTTGGGATACCGGGATCCGAACAGAATGCGCTCCTCGTCCATGAACTCGAGGAACCGGTTGATCGGATCGGCGATGGTCAGCCGCGAGGTCTCCACATGCATGTTGGGGAGACTCTTGAGCAGCGGGACGGCCCAGGAGACATTGGAGTAGTGGATCTCGCTGAGCACAACATTAAGACGTGGGTGCTCTTTGATGGTGTCGTATACGTCCGACGGATTCAGCTCCGTGGTATTCCCGAAAACGGTATAGGTGCTGGGAAGCCAGAGAGCTATTCCTTCCCGTTCCATCCAATCCAGCCAGGGGCCCACTACCCACTCCCGGAAGGGATAGTGCTGATACTGGGGCACCATCCGAATGGAGCGAACGGCTGCGTCCTTGATACTTCGGGTCAGGGCATCGAAGTCGTCGAAGGAAGGATTGCAGAGAAACTGTGGCACCAGCCTCGAATCACCGTGGATCAGCTCCATCAGGATGAGGTTGCCCTCGATGGAATCGTAGGCGACACCGTGGGGATGCCAGACCAGCGCACGGTCCACTCCTGCCCGTCCCATTTCCTCGAATAATTGCTCCGGGGTGTCCTTGTTGACGACCTGGTCATGTCGGCGCCCCAAGGCGACGTTGGCATCGAAAACCGGCACCGACGGCTTGAAGTTGAGATCGACTTTTCCCATTGCTTTCTACTTTCCGTTGATGGAACTAGATCCCAGGATCACTTGACTCGGAGCAATTCTAGCAGCCGCGCTACCGACGTTCAATACGCGGCGTTGATCCAAATCACTCCTGATTCCATCCGAATAACAGTAAGGAGGAGATAATCCATGAGAGTACTGGCACGACTGACGACGGGAGAGCGCGTGACGCTGATTCTCATTCTTGCGGAAATCATGGCCGCCCCTGCTGCGGGAGCGGATGCAGCCTCGTCCGCATTGGACCCGGGGCCCAGGTTCAAGGTTGAATCGGACTTGGTTCGCGTTCCTGTGGTGGTTATCGACAAGGAGGGCCACCTTTATACGGACCTCAAAAAGGAGCAATTCAAGATCCTGGAAGATGGTGTCGAACAACCGGTGGCAGTCTTCACTGGCGGAGAGGCACCGATGAACATCGTCTTGCTGTTGGAATACAGCAGTCGCATCCTCCCGCTGCTGGGCGAGGTCGTCTACCCGGCGGGCCTGTTCATCTCCCAGATCCTGAACCCGGAGGACTACGCCGCCCTGATTTCCTTTGACATCAAGCCCAGGGTGGTCTCGGACTTCACAGGTCACCGTGGCAAGCTCTTCAACTCCCTCAGGGGACTCGCAAAGGATCCCCCCTCCTACCGCGAGTCCTCCTTGTACGACGCGCTCGAGTTCGCTCTTGCGGGGGACATGGACTATGCGGGATTGTCCGGAGTCCAGGGACGAACCGCCGTGCTGTTGATATCCACGGGCCGCGATACCTTGAGCAAGATCAACTTCGACGAGGCACGCAAGGTGGTGGCCAACGCCGGAGTTCCCGTCTATTCCATAGGCATCGGAGAGGCGTCGGCGTTGCAACCCTATCCCTACATGAGCGACATCAGCCGCCTCAATCACTACCAATCCAGAAACACACTGCGAACCTTCTCCGAAAGTTCGGGCGGCAGGTCCTACACGGTCCGGTTCCAGGCCGATATAGACGAGGTCTTGAATTCCATCGCGGCCATGATCCGCTTCCAGTACACCCTGGGCTACACACCACTCAACGATCGACAGAATGGCAAGAAAAGGAAGATCAAGGTGTTGGTGGACATAGACGGCGATGGCAAGCCAGACAACAAGCGTCTGGAGCTCCAACACCGCCGCTTCTATGTAGAACCCAAGGCGTAGTCCCGCCCCCAGGAAGCGCTGGCCCCATTTGGAGAAAGAAACTTCGAATGATTCAGAATAGAGGGTCTCGCAAAAGCCCTTGGAAATCGGAAGGGTTAAGATCCCACCTCGCGGTTGCTTCGGCGTGATTACAGAGCCGTGACCGTGAGGGAGCGGGACCCGATCACCGATCGGGACATGTGGCGAGTCCATAGGAAGAGGGTCCTCCGGTCACTCTTTGCCGGGTCCGTTGTTTGCCGGCATCGATATGCCGGTACCGCTCCTTCGCAGTCACGGATCTGTCAAACGGTGGCTCCTGCATGATCTCCTAGCCAATGAAGAGTCAGCTCAGTTTTACCCCCAGAACTCCTGGCCCCATTCGAGAAAGAAACTTCCGGCTACTGGGGATTTGTGCGTCACTGCGTGGGGAAGAGTTGTCCGGCTCTCTCCTCGGAACCTGGCCTCACTTTGCTAGCAGCTCAAGTCGTTCTCGGCTCGGTAGGAGGGGCAAGTTAATTCAGAATCATTCTCCGGAACGACGGACACATAAGGCCAGGCGTGAATCATCGTCCGACTCGGGAAGAGCATCCATCCGTACCCTTTCGAGAACTGCCAGCGCGGGGCCATGTATGGCTGTGGAAGTAGCAACCTGAGCATCAGTCCGCCGCAGAGAAGGCACACACACGAGACAAGAAGGATCACGACCCCCGAGAAGAGGAGCTTCCTCCTCGTGGACAGCATACTACCTGGCGCTAGAGCCATAATGGGCACCCTGAGCAATCGCAACGGGAGTCGAGCGCCACGACGACGAAAAGCGGAAAATACAATAACAGATGCATCGCCTGCAGAACGTCGACAACCTTCTCCGGTGGGCAGCGGTCTAAATCGTCAACGCACAGAACTACTCGCTCGAAGCTCGTCTCATCGTTTTCAGCGTCTCGCCAAGTGGGAAGGAGTGCAAACACAAGCTCAGGCTCAGGGAGCACCGGTCGGTCACCGTCGGCGAGTTCGCGATGACCTACACCGACGAATACGTCAAAGCCCGCAGCCATGGATCAAATGATCAGCACCTGTAAGCAATTGGACGGAAATGGATTAGGGTGGCGCGCCCGGAGAGATTCGAACTCCCGGCCTACGGATTCGAAGTCCGTTGCTCCACCCTTACCAGAACCTACCAAGTGCTACCAAATTAACCGTTTAGACTGGGATTCAGGGCAGGTCGGATTACCAATGATTACCAGATTTTACCATCTCAACCGGAAACAAAACGGAAACATGTTTCCTATCTACAACCAGGAAGGAAGCCTCAGAGAAGGCGTGGTGGCTGGGTAGAAGTAGTGGCATAGCATCCCACGTGCTCGCTAGAAAACGTAGGCAAAATACCGTCGATACCGTCGATTCTTGCCGACGCCGGCGAGTTCCGGTCAGCATCGATGCTGGTCTGGAGCTGGGTTTTGACATCGAGACCTGGATCCGTGAGGGATTGATGGACGCAGCGGTCCTGGGTTCCT
>CAUZHN010000102.1:0-7840 GCA_963579625.1 Gemmatimonadales bacterium UBA6960 | reverse complement strand
AGCCGGCGCCTAGCGTCCTGGGCTCGATGAAGACCTCCTCGACGAAGGTTCCGTCCTGCTGGAAGACCTGGAGACGATTGGCGGTCCGGTCGCAGACGTAGACGAGGCCGTCATTGGAGGGCTCCGCACAGTGGACCGGTCCACGGAACTGCTGGGCCGGCGGCGCATCCGGATCGAAGGAGCCCAGATCCGCGTCATCCGGGGTGTTGCCATAGGCACCCCAGTAACGCAGGAATTCACCGGTGTCGGAGTCCACGACGACGACTCGCTTGTTTCCGTATCCGTCCCCGACGAAGGCCTCGTCGCCGTTCTGGTCGAAGGAGACCTTCGTCACCTGAGAGAAGTGCAACATGCTGTTGGAGTCAACTCCCTGTCCGGGCTCCCCCACCTGCATCAGGAAACGGCCGTCCCGCGTGAACTTGAGAATGTGGGAATCGCCCTGGCCGTTCCCGCCGATCCAGATGTTGTCCTCGGGGTCCACCTGAAGACCGTGATTCGATACCGGCCAGGTGTACTGGTCGTTCGGCCCACCGAAGTGATTCACCAGATTCCCCTCCACATCGAACTCCAGCACGTTGGGGGCCGCTTCACAACACATGGCATCCGGCTGATCCGGCCCCACGTTTCCCTCGTTTCCAGGATTCAGCGCGGACCGGCGGTGGACGATGAAGACGTGGTCACGCGAATCGATGCCCACACCAATCACGTTGCCCAGGATCCAGTGGTTCGGAAGCGGTTTGGGCCAGAAGGGATCGACCTCGAACAGGGGCACTTCGACCATGGCCTGCTGCCCCGCCTCGACTCTCTCTTGGAAGAAGATCTGGCCGACGGCGAGCGCCAGTATGAGTGCGAGCAGAGTGATCAGGAAAACGGACTTCCCTTTCATCAGTTTCCTCCATCGGGCATGAGGCCGTGCGGCGGCCCCGATGAACAGTGCAGAGCTTGAACCGTCATAATGGTGCCCAGGCCGATTCACGTCCAGAGTCCGTCCCTGGGGTCCGGTCAGTGTCCGGGGCTGCTTGCAGCGCCAAATGTCACCCGCGGGCCAAGGAAAACCATCTCTGCAGCCTTACCGGTGGGGTCCGTTCGGGACATCAAGTCGATGATTCTAGGGAGGCCGAAACGCCAACTCCCTAGATCCTCTACCAACGGCTGTCCCGTGAGTGGCTTGCGGCGCATCCCCCCGGCGGCAACTAGCCCCTAGTCCCCTCCGTGGCATCCAGCCACACCTAGCTATAGCACTGTTTCACTCGTCCTTGAGCCGGCCCTCGGTGACGAGGGCCGGCTCAAGGACGACCAGACGGGGTGTGGCACGTTTCGAGATTCGGGTCGTCGGCTGAGCCTCGCACTCAGGTGTTGCGCAGGAGGGTGCGGGTACGATCCAAGAGATGGCTCTCGTGATCTAGGCCCTTCATGCGTTGATCGGCACCGAGCGAGGCATGGCGGTCAACGTGGGCACGGTTTCGGGTGGGACGGGCGTCAACGTCGGTGCCGCCGAGTGCCGCGCCAGCGTGGCCCGATGGAGGTTACACCTCGAAACCGGATTCTGTGGGAGGCGGTGCAGGGTTGCGGTAAGCGCCTGGGGCTCGAATTGAAGGACCGAGTCCGGCGGCGCGTCGGATGGAAACACGACGAGTCTGTTTACGGCGACAGTGGGTGGATTGGGCGCCGTAGGGCATGGCGCCCATGCCCACAACGAGCATGTTCGTGTGAGCGAGCTTCTGGAGAGAACGACACTCCTGGCCCTCATCCTCATGATGCCCGCGATGGAGGAGTGATGGGGTTCACGCCCGTTGGGGCTCGTAACGCCCCACCAGTAACGGGCTCTCATTTCGGAGCGAGCAGGCTCACCACCGATACATACGATCTTGATCCTTGCGATTGACCGGAGGCCCCGCGGCCTCACCGTCCGACCCGTCCTCGCTCAACGTCCGGGTTAGTGGAGCGCCGAACATGACTCGAAAGATCATGGACGGGATACAGATATCCAGAGTGCTTACGAGAAGAGCCACCGACGCCAGCGTGAAGCCAAGCACATACCCGAGCGTCGTCAAGGACGCGTCGAACGCCCCAACCGTCACGATCAACCAGAGAGCGCCAACCCCGCATGCGAATCGACTTGGCGGGCCCCTCCGCGGAAGAGGTGGCCTTCCCGTCACGTAACGGATGCCGTGATTATAGATCAGGTCGAATGGGTGGACCGGAGACAACGCAGCAAGAAACGCAATCGCGGCAAGCGTCAACAGAAGTGGCTGCGAGGCAAGGGCGGTGCCTACGATCGCCAAGGCCGCGCAAAGTCCAAATGCCATACGCAACCACGGTCCAACTTGGGCGAGGAGATCCTCGTCCACCGTGTCGAATCCCTGCACATCGAGACGATGCAGGTGCTTCGCATCCACGGTGCTCCGCACAACCTTATCTCCGATGGCCCTCCGGTTCATAGATCGCCACCCCGGCTTTGGACGCTCCGATTCCTCCTCGTCGATAGAATCGATTGCATGGCTACCCCCTTATGACTAGCATAGTTCTTAGGGCGTGGGAGCGGTTCACCACCTGAACACCTCCTCGGTATCCGTTTCATGCGGAGGGACATGTGAGATTGCTCAGGCTTGCTTACATGGGTGTCTTGATGGCGGTACTGGCGGCGTTCCGTATGCATGCCGGGATTAACGCTCCGTCCGCCGTCTCTTCTCAGGACCACTTCGAGTCGGTATTGGTCTCGGCGCCGCTGCCCCCGACTGCACTGGAACCGGTCCAGGCCGACGAGCCGGTGAGGACGGAGCCCGCCGAAGCGGACAAGCCCGACCAAGGCACCCCGCAGACGGTCGCTCCTCCCCCCCCCCGCAGAAGAAGCTCCCGTCGTCGGAGCCGCAACCGCTATCCAGGACCTATTCCCACGCCCGCCGACTGGGCGCCGCCCGAGGGACCGGTGCGGATCGCGTTACAGGCGGGCCATTGGAGAGCGGACGAGGCACCCCAGGAACTCCGCGGCCTGCGCCGTAACGGTACCAGCTGGAGAGGGACGCCCGAGTGGGAGATAAACTTGGCGATCGTTCAGCACGCAGGTGCGATGCTCGAGGAGATGGGCTATGAAGTGGACATCCTTCCCGCGGTGGTTCCTCCGAGCTACCGGGCACATCTCTTCATCTCCATCCATGCGGACGGGAGTAATGACCCCAACGCGTCGGGGTATCGGGTCGCCAGCCCTCAGCGAGATGCCACCGGCCGGGCGTCCCAAATCGCAGGGCTGCTCGACCAAAGCTACGGGGACGCGACAGGCATCAATCGGCTAGGGACGGTCACGCGCCGCATGCAGAACTACTATGCTTTCAACTTCCGCCGGTACGAGCACGCGCTCCACCCCATGACGATTGCGGTGATCCTCGAGACGGGTTTCCTCACGAGCTCAAGGGACCGTCGGGTGATCGTGAACGACCCGGGGCGAGCGGCCCGTGGCATCGTAGACGCGGTGGCAGCGTTCACGGTGACACCACCTCCGGTCCTCGCCGACGACTCGTAGGGCTTGACCTTCCGGTTGAACTTCAACGCGGCCTGAGGCTTCAAGCGCGAGGCGCCAGTGGTGGCTTCGATCTATAGTGGCTTGAACAGGAACTCCTCAGCGAAGTCCGGCGACGTGTGGCTGGCGACCCCGAGACCTGCGCGACTCGAGGGGTCGAGCCCGAACCGGGTCCTGAGCTTCAGTAAGACCTGGAAGGCTCGGTCCCGCACTTGCAGCTCTGGGATCACTCGCCTGTATCCGCTTTTGGTGACGGAATACCACTTGAGCGGACCTAGTCTGTTCAGGTGGCGGGTGAGTTGGAGCCAATCAGCACAAGACTGGCAGTAGATCGCGAACATCGAGGCATCGATCTCGGCAAGCAGCCCGAGTTCGTGGAGCTTCGGGCTGAGTGATTTCCAGATGCGGACCGCCTGCTCGCTGAGTCCGGTTGGACACTTCGGCATCCCCTTCAAGTTCGCTATTGAGCTGCGCTTGCGATCCGCTCGTGCCGTGCCTTGGAGCTCCTTCAGCGCGTCCGGTCAGTTAACCGGCAAGTCCGCCTCCCAGACCGCTGTATACGGATAGATCCAGCCTTCCTGTTCCAATACCCAGAACAACCCTTCTTGAAGCTTTATTTCAGGAAGACCCGGAATATCAAGCAGGCGAATCCAAGCTTGCTTAGGCCAAGTACAAGGTACAGATATCCTTACTTTTCCATCTTCTAAATGCAGAGTCCCTGTGTTCAAAGCCAAAGCAACTCTAGCCTCTGAATGTTTCTCAAAAAAATCGGTCCATACGTAGCTGTCGAAAGGCCAATACAAAGGAACGGGCTTAGAATAGTTGCCCAATTTATTCTGAATGAATTTGGACTCGAGAAAGAAGTCGGACTCGAATGTCCTCACCTTACCTTCGGAGGAAGGCAACAACATGTAGAAGTCTTCTTTTGCTATCTCAGGATAGAGTGGAGCACCCAGTACATTCATGAGCACGAAGGCGGTATAGATTTCCACTTTGTTAAACCATGAGAACTCACTCAATTCAACCGGCCTAGCGGACAGATGATTGAGTCTCTGTAGACCGGCGAAAGAAAGTGCTAGGAGTAGTAGAACTGCCAAGAAAGTTCTTTTTGCTAATTTCACCATAGCTTTCTTACATCCCGGTTATGGGGGGCATTATTCGCAACTGCTTGTAGAGCAATCATTGTGCCCATTGTTCTGGGATCTCACGATTTAAGAATGGACGCAGAGCTTGAGGCGCATCCCCCCGGCGGCAACTAGCCCCTAGTACCCCCTCCGTGGCATCCAGCCACACCTAAGTATCCAGCACGGTTTTGCGCAGGGGGTTTTACGATTTCAGATTGAGCCAGGAGTCCCAAGCTCGAAAAAATGTTCTGCAAAATTTTCGGAGGATGACCCGATGAACATAGCTCTACTGCTTGCCGGGGTTCTTCTCGACCTGACGGGCGTTGTCTGGATTCTACAGGGGTTCAACGTCCTCCCCGGCTCGTTTATGACCGGCCAGATGATATGGGCCTACATCGGGATAGCAGTGTCTATGATCGGGAGCGTAGTGATATGGATCGCAGTTCGAGGCGGGTCATCTGAGCGCGAGTGATACCCTAACAGCCAGCCAGTCCGAGCTATCAGTCCGGGGTACTGTCAGCGCCCACTCACTGGTGGGGCAGATACAGCCGCTGCTATGGTCAGAGGCTGTGATATATGTCTCGTCCGAACAAGCGCAGGTGCCCGTCCGAAGGCAGGAGTTCAAGAAGTGATAGGGTGGGGAGATCCTGCGAGAGGAGAACTACATGAAAGAGCGACTCGGGATCACCATCCACTGGGCTGGTTTCCTCTTTGGATTGGTGGCCGTGGTCGGCTCTGATGTGGGTGGGATTCTCGCCGCAATCAGCGTTCTGGGTGGCTGGGCGCTCAAGTATGCACTGACGGGGAGAAAGGGGTTCTTCCCTTGGATGACGAAATGATCCGCGGGATACGAGAGCGAGCCTGACACGCTGAGAGATTCTCGCACGCGGGAACGTGCGCGGGCGTGGGAATGCACGATTCCTACTCAGGGGGCTTTTTGCGCGTCCTGAGTTGCGGGTCTGAGTGGGACTGGGCTGGCTCCGCATCGTAGGCCACCCGCTTTGCATCCCGATTGCATCTCGCAGAACGGTTATAGAACGCCTTCTGAGCGGGCATTCACCGGCACTTCGATAACTATTCGGACTCCTCCCTAGAGAAAGTCCGCATTTGCCTTTTTCTCGGGCCACTCGTTGACCTCGTGACTCGCGAAATGGCCGGGTAGGAGTTTATATGTATTCCGGCTGAACGAACGGTAGGCCCTGCGCCCGCCCGACATTGACTGGTCGCCGAGTGCGCTGAGCGAAGGAATGGAGAGGAGGAGATGCAGATGTCACGCTTCGGTCTCGTGAAGTACGGGTTATGCAGTTGCCTTGCGGCGCTGCTTGGGATGGCTGGGCCGTTGTCGGCGCAGTCTAGCGGTGGCGAGGTATCAAGGGAGCGACAGGCAGAGCTTCAGAAGGCTTCGGAGTTGTCACTGCGCCCGACAAGCACAATGCCCAGTCCGTACCGATTGGTGGAAAACTGGCCTACGCTACCGCCGGGGATGGAGTGGGGAGCTGCGATCGGCATCGTACCAGATGATACGGGAGGCACATGGATGCTCTTCCGGTCGGAGATACCAATTCTGTACATCAACTCAGACGGGCAGGTCACGAAGAGCTTTGGCGAGGGGATGATCGTGCAGGCGCACGGATTCTGTATGGACAGAGATGGGAACCTGTGGGCCGGGGACAGCGGTCCCTTCGGGGACGACCCCTCTTCGAGAGGGCGCGGCTTCCAGATCCACAAATTCAGTCAAGATGGCGAGTTGCTGATGAGCCTGGGTCGGGCGGGGGTCTCGAGGGCAGACGAAGCGAACACGTTCATCGGCCCAACGGCCTGCACGGTAGCGCCGAATGGGAACATCATCATAGCGGACGGACATTGGCCGCGACCCTCGACCGCACAACAGGACGGAGATCGTCTCGTAGTGGTCACTCCGGAGGGAGCGTTCGTCCGAGAGACGGGTCGTCTCGGCGCCGGTCCGGGTGAGTTCATGGGACCCCATTCGTTGGCGCTCGATGCGGACGGTCGCATCTTTGTGGCGGATCGATCGAACAATCGGATTCAGATTTTGGATCGAGACTTGAACTTCGTGGACGATTGGCGGCACTTCGGGCGACCGAGCGGAGTCACGGTGCTGAGCGACGGTACTTTGGTTGTCTCCGACTCAGAATCCGGCGCCACGATACCTGGGCCGGACACCGCGCTGGACGGGCTGTCTGGAGTTCGTAACCCTGGCTTTCAGGTCGGAATTCGGGTCGGAAGGGTGGACGGCTCACTGCGATACTTCATCCCTGGCACCCGGCCGGAGGGCATGGCAGCGGACAACTTGGGCAACATCTTTGCCGGCCTGACAGGCGGATGCGACGTGAGCCCCTCGGGCGGATGTCTGCAGAAATGGGTACCCGTGCGACCCCGCTAATTCACAGATCAAGCACTCAGTAGCAGAGGCGAGCAATCCACCGTGAGCGCTGAGGCGGTCATCACGAGCTATGTCTATGAGTGAATGGTGGAAGGGGGATTACGGAACATTCTTCGAGACGGGCTTGCGCCACATTGGGCCGTCAAGAAGGGTACGCTGGCGCGACCGGGGCGCCCGTTGGCTTCTATCCAGACCTAGAGTTCGATGGAGGTCGCCGTAGTGGATGTGAAGTACAAGCTGCAAGGTGCGGATTGGAATCGCGGTGACCTCAATCAGATCGTGACCTTCGTGACTGCCTCTGACTGTTCGGATGGTGCGGTATTTAGCTTTCGCGATGTGGAGCGGAGTCCGCTTCCTCAGTTAGGAGTAGGAAGCCAGAGAATCCGGTCGATTATTTGGCCGGTCTCTGAGGAGATTGCCCCTGAGGTCGCAGCGCAACAGGTCGTGGCTACTGCTGAGTGGCTCATGGGTGTCACAAGTGGTCGAGGCCGCGGCATGATCCCAGGTTTTTGCGGGGACCCAAGGTGTGCACTCTGTTCCCGCAACGAGCTGATTGGCAATGATTTGCTAGGAAGAGTGATCCCCGCGTAGGCGGGGATGGACCCGCCACCATGACTTACGAAGAACGCGACACCCTATGAAAGACATAAACGATCCGAGGATGACTCGCGAAAAAATAGCCGAAGCCCAACGGATGTCCCGCGAGTGGCTTGAGGCGCATCCCCCCGGCAACTAGCCCCCTAGTAGTACCCCCCCCCCCTTGGTCGCCCGTGTCGCTACCTATAAACACGGTTT
>CAUZHN010000101.1:0-7923 GCA_963579625.1 Gemmatimonadales bacterium UBA6960 | reverse complement strand
CCTTCGCCCCGGGCGAACCGCGCGGCACCCGCCTCGAAGCCCCGTTGGCGCAGATCGTCATCTGGCGATTCGACGTCCTCCATGTCGAGCCACTCGACCTGCATCTGGACGCCGGGCTCCACTCCCCGGCCTCCGAAGTTACGGGTGTCGAAGCTCGGATCACCCCGCACGGCAAGGGCTTGCAAACTACCACCTTGTGCTAGTTCGCCGGGCGAGTTCGGCAGGAAGCGGTAAAGGAGCCCATCGGACAAGTCCTCAGTCTGGTAGACGATGCCGGTGGACGGGTGTACGGCAACCGCCTCGTGCTTGAAACGACCCATAGCCGTCAGAGGGGTAGCGGGTACAGGAAGCCCCTCGAGTGAGGCCGGCACTTCGAAGTTGTAACCGTGATCTCGTGCCAAGGACCCACCTGCCGACCGGACGATCTCCTCGCAGGAGATCCAGGTGCCCCAGGGTGTAGGCCCGCCGGCACAGTTGACGAGGGTTCCGACGAGACTGAGATGATGTGAGAGTAGCGTCTGCGTCCGAGTGTCAAAGAGCAATGTGGTGGTTCCTCCGAACGGCGGAGTGTCACCAATTCCCGGATCGTAAAAAACAGACCGGTCGAGCCGGTCCACGAGCGAGAGATCCGCGCCGAAGGCGCTGAAGGAGGCGTCCGCCCCCGGGGAGACTTCGTGATTTCGCACGAGCAAAGTGGTGCCGTCCAGTCGCGGAAAAGTGGCCATCCCGTCGTGCCTCGCAGGCACGTAGAAACCGTCCGACATCCGCTCGCCCTGCCGAGAGATAACCGTGTATCTGAACCCCTCCGGAAGTGCAATAATACGGTCGGGATCGTCAAGCAGAGGGCCAAGGTCCGCGCTCAGTACGGTCGGGGAGGTGGCGCGGGGCACAGAGCACCGGAGGCCCGAGAAGCCCAGGGAGACGGCAGCTGCGGAGCGTACAAACTGTCGGCGGGAGATGATCATCGCTGCTTGGCGGGGTTGAGTGGGCATAGTAACGAGGATCCTTCACAAGCCCTCAATGTACCATCCTGCCGTCATGCCTACACGCTCTGATGCTGGGAACGACCGCTTGCTCATCCTGGAGCGAAGCGATGCAAATCGCTCTTGCGGGAGTCGACGGCTACGTGAATGCGGGGAATGAACCAGCCTCCACGGAATAAGGTTCAGACCTTAATGACTGTCCGGCAGGGACATGGCCAAGGGATATGCATACCGGTCCAGGACAGGGTTACTGCAGCAATAGACCTTCTTTGTGGTGGTTGAGAGAAAATGGTTACATCCGTTGAGGAGGTCAGCGATGAGCAGGAGAAGGCACAGGCCGGAGCAGATCTCTGAAAGCCAATGGCTGTGAACCATCAAGCCGGCAGTCCTTTCGAGGCGGAGTGGAGTCGTTCCGTTCCGCGCCGCCGTTTCCTGGGCGGTATGGGCGGTCTTGTCGCTGCACTGGCCGTGCCGGGGTGCGTTTCGCGGGTAGCGCGGGAGATGGCGGAGGGAGGCGTGGACGGCGCGCATTACGCGTATGTCGGCTGCTACAGTACGCTGGATCGCGACGGAAACGGCGACGGCATCAACGTCTACCGAATGGACCCGGTCTCGGGTGGTTGGTCGCACGTCCAACTCGTCGCAGGCCTTGAGAACCCCTCGTTTCTCGCTCTTGATGGAAGCCAGCGTTTTCTATACTCGGCCCATGGGGATAGGACGTACGCAACGGCGTTCGTAATCGACCCAGAGAGCGGTCGCCTGACCAGGCTTAATCAGCAGGAGGTGGGAGGAGAGAACCCCGTGCATTTGGCGGTCGATCAGACCGACCGATTCCTGGTGGTCTCCAACTACAGCTCCGGTTCGCTGGCGGTGCTCCCTATAAACACCGACGGCTCTCTCTCGCCACGGAGTGATCTCGTCGAGTTGGAGGGCACGCCGGGACCGCATCCGATCCGGCAGACGAGCTCAAACCCTCACCACAATCCGTTTGATCCGGGCGGACGCTTCCTTGTGGTGCCGGATCTGGGTTTGGACAGGCTCTTCGTGTTTCAGCTCAATACCGCAACCGGCGCTTTGGTACCGGCCGACCCACCGTTCGTTGCCACCCGGGCGGGAGCCGGCCCGCGCCACGTGGATTTTCACCCGACCCGGCCGTATGCCTACGTCATTAACGAGTTGGACTCCACGGTGGCCGCTTACCGGTACAACGAGGACCGAGGGGAGCTGAGCCCGCTACAGGTGTCCTCCACGTTACCGTCCGGTTTCACAGGACTCAACACGTGTGCAGAGATCAGGATGCACCCTGGTGGCACCTTTCTCTATGGCTCGAACCGGGGTCACAACAGTATCGTGATCTTCTCTGTGGACCAGAGGAGCGGCCTGGTGACGCCGGTGGGTTGGGAGTTCACTCGGGGCGAGCGGCCTCGCTACTTCGGGCTCAATCCCACCGGTACACTACTCTACGCGTGCAATGAGGGGAGTGACACGGTCGTCACCTTCCGGATAGATCAAGAGACGGGTGAGCTGATGTCAACGGGCCAGATAGTGGAGACGGGGAGTCCGGTGACGATCGTGTTCAAGGAAGGTGGGATCTGACGGGCTTCTGCTGTTTCTTAGCGGTAATCCTCCCGAACAGGCGCAAACACGTCCAAGATCTTACAGGTGGTATGGGACAGTCCGGTGTGAGGCACGTCAGGTGGAATTACGAAGTAGTCGCCCGCACTTAGGACGTACGGAATTCCGTCGACTATCAGCTCGAACGTCCCCTCAAGTATGTTCACAATCTGCTCATGAGGGTGAGCATGTTCAGGAAGTGGCCGATCTGACTCAATCTCCCAAAACACAAGCGTCGTGCGCTCACTGTGGATGAAGCGGCCGTGATAACCCGGCATCACTTCTCTGGCTTCGATGTCTTCCACTCTCATGACGACGGAACTCCATTTGGTATGAGTGACTTATCCTTCAGATCTGATCTTGAGTAGCGTTATTTCCAGTCTCGTGATGGCCTTTATTTCCTCTGGTGTCAGCTTGATCCCTCACGGCTGGTGAGGTATACGGACCGTATGAGTATTACTACGAGAACGGTGAAGTAGGGAGGAGGGGCACCATCAAGATGGGTCGGGTGTTTCGCGGTGAGTGGTTCGTAGAGGGTGAGACGGTCACCTGCGACCCCTGTCCCCCCGGACCAGAAGACGGGAACTAGCCCCTCGTCCCCCCCCCGTGGCATCCAGCCACACCCAGCTATCCAACACTGTTCTGCTCGTCCTGAGTTGCGGGTTTGAGTGGGGCAGGTAAGTGCGGGTGCTAGGCCACACGCATCGGTGTCAGGCTACCACGGGGTTGAGTCGCACCAGGAGTCCTCTAGCTCCGCTCCATTAGCCCAAACGATTTGACCGAGAAGGATTGATCTGTCCAGGTCCCGGCTACCCAGACCAGAGATCCTGCGGCCTCACGCAGCTGCTCAGGCACACCGGAGAGAAGGACCGGGGCACCGCTCCGCTCCCGTTTTAGCTGCCAGCCGCCATCGACCGCCTGTAGCATGCCCAGATAGGCCGTCATCCCGTCGACCGCTCGCAACTCGAAGGACTGAGCTTCGATTGTGCTCACATCTCTCGCATCTGTCGTCAGCTGACCGCACACCGTCACGACTGTACCGTTCAACACCCGAATTTGGTTTTCCCTGTCTCCGGTGATCTGTGTCTCTTCTCCACCGTCCAGACGCAGGATCGTGACTGGTGCGAAATCCGTGCCTACGGAAAAGATCTTACCTGTGAGGCACGACTCGGGCGGTGCCACAGACACAGATTGGCCAGATGACCCCACGGAACACGAGGCTATGGCGAGCAGGAGGAGAGGTATCAGTCTCACTGGATACGGAAGATCCACATGCCTATTACGTCGGGCAGCTCGTCGTCCTCCGGCGTCCTGATTCGGATACTGGTTGGTGCGTGCGAACTCGGTGGCTCCCACTCCAGGTAGGCAGTCGATCCGCCCTTGACGGACTTGCTTATGGTCGGCTCAGCGTCCGAACTGATGTAGGGCTGAAGCCGAGTAGCATCGGAGGTGTAGTAGTGCATGATATCGAAGAAATCAAAGTACGTGAACGCCCTCGTGTAGATGCCCTGGGCCACTCCCGTACGACCATCAGAGTACAGGTTCAGGCCCCAGAGCGTCTGGATCCAGGCAAAGCTCGGGGCACCTGTCGTCTCGACCAAGTTGTCGTAGCCGGTATAAGCAGAGTAGTGCTAGCGTTAGGCGGAAATAACGCATAATACTGATCTTGAACCATTTTTCCCAACTAAGCCAGTTGTGATGTGGCCCCCAGTTGGGGATCCTCCCTATTCGATTCGACCGCGACTGACGCTGAACCACTAAACACTATTCTGCGCGTTCTGAGTTACGGGTCTGAGTGGTGTGGGGCAGAATGAGGGCATGAAGAAAACCCTGCTATTCGTGCTCGCTCTGATAGCGGTCGGATGTGGACCTGATCCACAGGAAGCATTGGAGAGAGAGCTATAGAGGCCGAATGACGGATGTCGATGGAGGCGCCGCGCGCCGAGGTCCCCCCGCTCACACCACCGGGCTGAGGACGGCGTCTTCGGTCACTTCATCGCCGCGATCTGTTCCTCGGTCTGCTCCCATTCGGCCATCAACTCCTTGGTCTCTTTGGCCAGACCAGCGCGTTCTACCTCGAGGTTCCGCCTGTCCTCCATCGAAGTCTTCGCGTAGTAGGTGGAGTCGGCGAACAGCGCGTCGATCTTTGCGATGCGAGACTCGGCTACCTCGATCAAGTGCATCAGCTCCGCGTGCCGATCTTGCGCGAGTTTTCTCTTTCTATCTCCGGCGTCGGGTGGCGGAGTGCGCACGGGACCCTTCTTTCTCCTTTCCCTCTTCGCCTTGAGCACTACCCGCTCCACATCCAGGTGGTCGTCGCCCGTGAACGCGACGTACTCCTCGTACGTGCCCTGGTAGTCGGTGATGCCCTGGGGCTCGATATCCACGATGCGAGTCGCGAGCTGGTTGATGAACCAGCGGTCGTGCGAGACCAGGATGAGGGTGCCCGTGTAGGCCTGGAGCCCCTCCACCAGCGCCTTGATTGACTCGAGGTCCAGATGATTCGTGGGCTCGTCCAGTACGAGCACGTTCGGCCGCGCCAGGGCGATTCTGGCAAACACGAGTCGAGCGGCTTCGCCGCCCGACAGCGCTCTCAGGCGCTTCTTCGGGTCGTCGCCCGTGAATAGCATCAGTGCCAGCCGGCCCCGCACGAAGCCAATGTCCTTGTCGGGGCAGAACTGTGCCATCCATTCGTGGGCGGACTTGGTGGGATCCCGGAGCTGCTCACGGTGGTCCTGGGCGAAGTAGCCGGGATGCGTCTCATAGCCCCAGTCGACCTCGCCCGCGTCGGGCTCGACCTCGCCCATGATGATCTTGAGCAGTGTCGACTTACCGATTCCGTTCGGCCCCATGATCGCAAGTCGGTCGCCCCTGCGGACAAGCAGGTCTATGCCGTGCAGGACTTCATTGTCCCCATAAGCTTTCTCGATCTCCTTCACCTTGAGTACGTCGCGGCCGCTCGGTCGCCATTCCTCGAAGTTGAAGGTAGGATAGCGGCGCGAGCTCTGCGCCAGCTCCACTATCGAGTCCATCTTCTTCTCGATGACCTTCATCTTGCTCTGGGCCTGGCGCGCCTTGCTCGCCTTGGCCTTGAAGCGGTTCACGAACTCCTGCCGATGCGCGATCTCCCGCTCCTGACCGGCTATGTCCTTCTCGCGTCGCTCCCGCTCGTGCCGTTTCTCCTCGAGGAACGCAGTGTAGTTCCCGTGATAGAGGATGACCGTCTCGTAGTCGATGTCGAGGATGTGCGTGGCGATCCCGTCGAGGAACTGGTGGTCGTGGGAAATCACGACCACGGGGCCCGGGAAGTCGCGCATAAACGTCTCGAGCCAACGTATCGAGAGGATGTCTAGGTGGTTCGTCGGCTCGTCCAAGAGCAGGACGTCGGGTGCGCTCGCTAGCACCTGCGCGAGCAGCACGCGGAGCTTGAAGCCGCCCGACAGCGTGCTGAGCAACTGATCGTGGACACTTGCGGGAAGCCCGAGACCCTCGAGGATCGTAGCGGCGCGCGGTTCGGCCGTATAGCCGTCGTAATGTTGCACGAGTTCCTCGAGCTCACCAAAGCGATCGGCGTCAAAGTGCTCGTGCGCCACTGCCAGAAGCTCCTCCTTGGCTATTATCGCTTCCCACAGCTCGGCGTTACCCATCATGGCGACGCTCAGGATCGGCTCATCTCCGTACAGGAACTGGTCCTGCTGGAGCACACCCAGCCGGAGCCGCTTAGGCATCGAGACCGTGCCCGCACTGGCCTCAGTGTTGCCGCTCAGGATCTGGAGGAACGTGGTCTTGCCAGAGCCATTGGCGCCCACCAGCCCGTAGCGGGATCCTGCGTTGAGCTGGAAGTTGACGCCCTCGAACAGGGTCTGGTCGCCGAACGCCTTGCCAATGTTGTTGACGGAGATCATGGGGGCCAATCTAACGCGAACTGGCGCGGGGCTTCTAAGACGTGGCCCGCGGGTGCCCCCTAGAGCAGACTGCCCACCCAGCCACCTATCAAGTAACTCGTCCCGGCGACGCCTAGGCTGACGACGAACATGTCCATGCCGGAACGGATCATGCCGCGCCCGATGAACATCGCGCGCGCGGCGCCCACGGAAAAATACGTGACCATGGAGACCACCAAGGCGACCCATGCCGCGGCCGCGGTGTGGGGGAGCAGGATTAGGGCATGTCTATTACACAGCTAGACATGTTGTTGGGGATCTATGACGTGGTGGAGGAGGTTCGACCTGTGTCAGGGAGTAGCCAGGCGCTTCGCTTCTCTGAAGCCCACCAGTCTTTGGGAATCCTCGTGCCAGAGCGACAATCCTAGTGTCTTGATCGCGTCCCATATGGTCAGCCGGGTTACCTGTTGGAGCCTTGGATTCGCATCCAGGCATTCCTGAAGTCTGTAGTTCGGGATCTTCGCATTCAGGTGATGTATGTGATGGATTCCGATGCTTGCGGTGACCCACTGTAACAGTTTCGGCAGTACGAGATGCGAACTACCCTTCAGTCCCGCGTCGACGTACGCCCAATCTTCGTGCTCTCGCCAATACGTGTCCTCGAATTGGTGTTGCACGTAAAACAACCACATTCCTATCGTAACGGTGAGGAACAGGACGGGCAGATGCACGAGGACGAACGTCTTTAGGCCGATCGTGAGCCACATGAAGATAAGGATGGCCGCTAGAACCCCGTTCATCTTCCATACGCCGCGCCATTCGCGCCTCCAATTTCTCGGAGTGTCCCACGGGAAGCGGTGCTTGAGGACGAACTGGAATAATCCCCCCAGCCCCAACATGACGACCGGATGCCGGTAGGCCCGGTAACAGAGTCGTCCGAGGAACGGCCTGCCGTAGTATTCGCTCACTGTGATCACGTCGATATCGCCCATGCCCCTGAAGCCCAAATTACCGGAGTGGGCATGGTGGTGGGCATGGGTTCTCCGCCAATAGTGATATGGCGTCATTGTCAGGACACCGAGCCAAAACCCGATACGACTCGCCGTCTTCTGGGACTTCAAGAACGATCCGTGACCGCAGTCGTGCTGGATCACGAAAAGTCTCAGGAGAAATCCCGCTGTGGGGATGGCCAACGCCAAGGAGAGCCAGTAGCTGAGCGACAGAGCTCGGTAAGAGGCGTACCAGCAGAGAAAGAAGGGCGGAGCTGAAGTAAGAAGCTGGATCATGCTCCGGCGGACATCTGCGCCTCCATATGGACGCAAGATCTCACTCCATCTCCTCAACGCCTCTCGTGACTCTCCCTCTTCCAGATGTCCCATTAACTGAACTTCACGCCTAGAGCCAAGCGTGAAAAGAGTGTCTTCCAAGTTTTGATAGAGTGA
>CAUZHN010000100.1:0-7952 GCA_963579625.1 Gemmatimonadales bacterium UBA6960 | reverse complement strand
CCGGACCACCTGATGTTCGCCGAAATGGATGGCACGGACAAACTCGTCGGCGCGGCTTACGCTTTCGTCGACGTGCCGAACACCGATGAGCCCATCCCATTCGAAAGCGACCTTGCCACATGGCATGACCATCCCCGGCTCGCCCCAGATGGTCAGACCCTGCACATGCTGCACATCTGGTTCATTCCGTCTTCGAATGGTCCGTTTGCCGGCCTCAACTTCTGGCTGCCGTACCGTACCGCAGGTGTCGCGATACCTAGCTCGTGTTGGATGGCTGATGATGCGGACGCCCTGCGGATTCAGACCGTGTCGTTCGCGCTCGTGCCGCCGCGGCGGTTTGGCCTCCAGACTGGCCGCCAGGCGGAGGCAGAAGCGCCGAGTCCAGAACGGATGGAGATGATCGCGGCGTTGGACGCCGCTGCGATTGCTGTCGACCACGATGCCTGGGTCGCCGCCGCAGACGTCTTCATCGCCGATCTGAGCGATTCCGAGCGCACCAGGGTCCAAGGTCGGCTCGGCAACTTGGGCGCGAACCAGATGTCGTCGGCTGAGCGTGACGCTGCAGGCATCGCGCAGGATGCGAACGACGACCGCCTAGGCGACTTCGAGGAGCGGATCGAGGAATTTCAGACTCGACTGAACCTTACTGATGACCAGCTGGATGACATGCGACCGGTGATGGCCGAAAGCTTCGAGAAAATCCTCTTGGCTCTTGATGACGCGGGGCTCGAGCAGGGCGGAGGACGCGAATCCCTGTCACGACGGGACCGGATCCGGCTGGGTCGCCAGATCCGAGACATTCAAGAAGAGACGGACAAGGAGATCCGCGAGATCCTGGACGGCGACGAGATGGAGGAGTACGAGAAGATCCAGGAGGAGCGGCGTGAGCAGCTGCGGGCCCGCATCCAGGGTGGAGGGGCGGATCAGTGATCTGGGGCAGAGCGGTAGCGCGGGGACTCGCGCTGAGCTGGTACAGGACCGGCCAGATCAGCGCCCCAGTGGCTTGAACAGGAACTCCTCGGTGAAGTCCGGCGACGTGTGGTTGGCGACCCCGAGACCTTCGCGACTTGAGGGATCGAGCCCGAACCGGGTCCCGAGCTTCAGTAAGACCTGGAAGGCTCTGTCCCGCGAGTGGCTAGAGGCGCATCCCTCCGGCGACTCCTAGCCGCCCCTACCGTGGCACCCAGCCACACCCAGCTATCCAGCAGTGTTTCGCTCAAGCGATTTTGCAATTTCAAAAGTGATGGGACTCCTAAAGCATCTCGGAGATGAGATCTCCATAAAACATCTTAAGAACGAGGATATCGAGTATAATGGGATCAGCTTCATTTCTAACGATCGCGCTGACTCTAGCGCTGAAACCTGAGGAACTATGATGACACTAATCTGGAATTTGAAGCTCGCGGCCCTGTCAATCCTAGTAATCTTTATCGCGGCATGTGATCGTATGCCCGCACCAGAAAGGCCAGATTCACTCGGGTTTGTTATGTGGGATTCCTCAGAACTTCAGGAGAGAAATGAGGCGCTTGGGACCCTAATAGGCCCAGATGGCTCGGCTCGAGAGACACTTGCCGAATACGGCAACCCATCTGGAGCACATCGCTTCCGCTTTATTCGTAGAGACTCCGATGGGCCTCCCGAGAGGCACGATGCCATTGATGACGTCGTTTATATTCAGAGCGGGGGTGGGACTCTGCTAGTTGGCGGAGAGATGGTCGGTAGTACACGCTTCCCGGACGACCTAGGTGATCTCGGCGGAGAAATCGTTGACGGTGAACGGTACCCGGTAAGCGCCGGTGACCTGCTCCGGATCCCATCCGGGATCCCTCATTCCTATCTCGTGCCGGATGGTGGGCACATCACCTATGTGCTCGTACGCGTCCCAGCGTTCGTTGGTGAAGTAGTGGCAGTTCCCGACGGTGAAGCTCCTCTGCTAGACCCACCAGGGCTAGGTATCTGGAAGGTTTCAGAGCTTGAGGAACGGAACGCGGTACTGGGAACTCAAGTCCGCCCTGATGGTTCAGCCCGCGAGACACTTGCCGATTATGGCTCAGGCGGCCATTCGCATCGGTTTCGTTTCCTCCGAAGGGACAGGAGCGGACCTCCTGAACTGCACGACGACATCATAGATGTCGTGTTGGTGCGCAGCGGGGCGGGCACATTGCAGGTAGGTGGAGAGATGATCGGAAGGTCTAATGTGGCTGGGTCATCAATTGACGGTGGATCGACATATCCGGTCGCCGCCGGAGACATCCTCCACATTCCCGCGAGGACGCCGCACGGCTATCTCGTGCCAGATGGGGGGCACATCACGTATGTGCTTGTGAGGGTGCCTGCGTACGAACGATAGAATGGCCGGCCAATTTGATGAACCGGTCAAAAGGGGGCCGAATCGGCGTTGCCCGATGTGGTTTTCTGTTGGGGGTTCAATTGCTACGGCCAACTCGGAGGGGGACTAGGGATCGTCCGAAGATAGATTTCTGGGAAATGTTAGGGTGGGAGGTCCCACGACTTTGGAGAACTAGATGGATATCCCGTCATGGGTTTGGCTCCCTGTAGCCATAGTTCCATACATCGTCATCTTCTTCTTGTTCATCGTTTGGGTAAGCGACTCCGATTACCCATTTGCTAAACGTCTGCGATCAATTTGGTCAGGGGGGCGTGACCGAAAGGCTGATAAGGGGACCGCTATGATCGCTGAGACTGACGAGGCACTGCAAAAGCACTGGGCCGAACAGGAACGAGAGGCTCAAGAATAGAAGAGGTCAAATACTAGCCCCTAGTCCCCCCTCCGTGGCATGCAGCCACAGCAGCTATACAGCAGTGTTTTGTTCGTCCTGAGTTGCGGGTCTGAATGGGGCTGGGCAGAATGAGGGCATGCTTGGAATTCCCCGCCGGACTTGATCAAATCCCTTACCAGTCATGACCGAACCCTGCCAATTGATCGCACTCGCAAACGACAGAGAGCATGCTCCCTCCAAGGCTTCGTTTCACACGCGTGAGCCCGGAGTAGATTCCGGCCATTGCGTCGGGCCCGGACCTGGGTCCGATGTGTAACACCACGGCCCGGCTCTCCCACCCCTTGAAGCTGTGGATCGTTGTAGCCTTGACGCGAGCATCGCCCTTAAAAAACGCGAGTTTCATCCCCCGGGCATTCGGATTCGAAGCGCCAAAGGTATGTCTAACTTTTATGCCTCGATGCTCGAGTTCCTTAACAACAGCCAGACCTACCTTTTCCGAGGAAGCCAGGAACACGAGTTCTGAGATGCCGAGGTTGTCCTGCTCTGCCAACTGGCTCATTAATGCTTCCATTATGACAGAGGAAACTTCTTCGTCACGTCCGACTTGTTTCCAGGCCATCAGGGTCCGGCCAAACTCCATCTCTGTCTGAGATCGCTCAGGGGAGATGGCCGTCTGCTTAGAGACGAAACGCTGAAGAAACTTCTTGGCTTTCAATCGAACTTCTTCGGGTAGTCGGTAGGTAAGTTCAAGTTCCGCCCACGGACCATCGAAGCCCCCACCCACCATCTTGTCCGTCCAGTTAAAGGTGCGTCCGTAGAGGTTCTGGGAGGTGTCGGACGCGAGCAGCATCTCACCGCCCTCAATACACACTTTCCGTAAGGCGGCCCACCAGTTCTGAAGGAAGTCCTGGGCTTCGTCGACGAGTATGGCATCGTAGAAGTCCGCACCGTGATCGTCCTCGTTCAACACCGCGTGAGTAAGGTCCGGCAATTCTTTGTCCAAGACCTGGTCCTTATTACCCCCTTGAAAGTCTAGTCGGGCGTAGGCACTCCCTGCGCCCGAAGTCTTGCACACTCTCCGGCACCAGGCGTGGAAATTCAGCCAAGTGATATTGCGTCGTACGGGCCCGGAGGGCTCGGATGGGTCCGGCCAGCGAACCGCTAGGTCCCGCAAGTAGTTGAGAAGCGTGATGTTGTAGTTGACAACGAGGACGTTCTTCCCTTCTCGAGCCAACTCAGCTGCCCGGGCCGCGAGCACGAGTGATTTTCCGCTCCCTGCGGGCCCCCGGATTCGTCGCAGGCCGCTCGGCGTGCGCGTCTTTATGAAGCTCCGTTGTTTTGAGTTGAGGACAAGCGGGCGTCGTTGCTCCGCGCTGAATTCAGGCTCGACTAACCAATGCCTCATGTCGTGGTACGCTTCGGTAATCGCAGGCGATTCCTCAGGAAGGGCCCTAGTCATCCTCTCTAGGAATTTCAATCCTAAATTCTGGAGGGTTAGGATGTGACCGGTTGAAAAGTTGTCGCGGCTGTTTGCGTCACGGAGGAGTCGCCTTGGGTGAAACGGCAAGACAAGAAATGCCTTGGCGGCTGCTCGGTGAGGCCATTGCAGAGAGGGCGCGTATAGGCGACGTAGCTCGTCCTCGTAGTTAGCAACTTTACGTAGAGCTGAATGGAACGCCTTGGGATGTTTTTCGGAGTCGCCCCAATCCTTCACCTCTAAGAGGATCATCCCGCGCATGGGATTCAACAGGATGAAGTCCGGGCGGAGTCCGTTCATGTGTGGTTGGACGTAGAGCTCCCACGGGTCGTCGAGGCCAAGGAGACACATGTCTCCCACGTATATTTCTCCTTTCGTTAGGGCCGGACGTAGGTGGCCCCAGTCCTTTCGTGGAGGGTCCGAAGGGATCTGGTTCCTCACGCTTGGATTCGAACCTTCTGGAGTTGCCGCCCTGGTGTGGTCTGTCGTCGGAAGTTGCTGCGGTCGCGAAAGCGTATCATGTCCCTCCTCACTTCTTGTGATCCTGCTCCCAAGATGCTTCCGGACTTGAGACTCACGCCAGTGAAGCGACTCTAAGTAGGGGACCCCCCCTCCTCCCCAGTACCCCCCTCCCCCTCCGTGGCAGCCAGCCACACCAGCTATCCAGCCCTGTTCTGCGCGTCCTGAGTTGCGGGTCTGAGTGAGGCAGGGGCAGAATGAAGGCATGGCTCTAATCAAATGCTACGAATGCGAGAAGGAGATCAGCGACAAGGCACCTGCTTGTCCGCATTGTGGTGCCCCTAAGGGCGGGAAGAAGGACGAAGACCTACTACGAGAGCGGTAAGTTGCGGATAAGGAGCACCTACAAGGACGGGTTTCGAGACGGGCCGACTGAGGGCTACCACGAGAACGGTCAGTTACAGCAGAAGCTCACCTTCGTGGCTGGTCAGAGAGACGGACCGAGTGAGAGCTATGACGAGAACGGTCGGTTGAAGGAGAAGGGCACCTACCTGGCTGGTAAGGAAGACGGACTGTTTGAGTTCTACCACGAGAACGGTCAGTTGCACACGGGGGGCACTTCCAACATGAATAAGCGGTGCGGTGAGTGGATTGAGGACGGTGAGACCGTGACCTACCCACCCTCACCGATATCAAGGCGGCAGTCGGAGAAGTACGGGAAGGAACACCCCGATACGACACCGACGTTCAAGCTGCCGTTGACGAAGTTGCCGGACGACCGCCTGGAGCTCGTGGCGGAGACCGTGGCGGCCTACCTCAAGAAGAAGGAGGAGCTGGGTCTCCCAACATCTGGCGCGGTACTATCGGAGACGTACGAGAAGAAAAAGCCCGATACGACTCAGGCAGAAGAAGTAGAGATCCTAGAGAGTGTTGCGGCAGAGGACGAACCAGAACCCATCACTCAAGAGACTGTCTCTGCACCCCCCACAGAGCCTGAGCCCGCACGCAAAGACTCAATCGGAAAGGGTAAGGGGGACGGTGAAACCCAGGAAACGGCGATCCACTTCCCGCACGCACGATTCTATCTTGAGGAAGTCGGGCTAGTAAAACGCTACGTAGGCGACCTGACTGCCCATGTGCACGGGACGGTCTCGCAGGACCCCTTGGTTGACTTCTACGAGACCTTGGAGCGTGGCCGAATTTTCTTTCGGTACCAGTACAGCCCCTTAGACCTATTCTCATCAGACCTATTCTCATCGGGTGACGAAGCCGAGGATCTTCGCCGGCCGACCGGGCTGGAGCGGAGTGAGGCGGAGTAGAATCAGGGCATGCGCCAGCTACTCTCTGACATCGCACTGATCCCCGACAATTTGTCGGCGACCAACGACACCATTTGGGTCGATAGCCAGCATTCTTGTTGCATCACCCCAGGAGGTCGGACCAAGACTATATGATGGCCACCCACTT
Source organism: Gemmatimonadales bacterium UBA6960 (assembly GCA_963579625.1). Classification (GTDB taxonomy): domain Bacteria; phylum Gemmatimonadota; class Gemmatimonadetes; order Longimicrobiales; family Gaopeijiaceae; genus JAAXGI01. The sequence goes on along the minus strand of CAUZHN010000100.1, from coordinate 1,808 downwards.
TGCTGACCGAATTATCACGAAGTGCCAATCGTGGGAAGACTTCACGAAGGCCCTCTCAGGTTTTGAGGGACCGAAAGCTAAGAGGCGCAGAGGGGATGCGTTCGAGTGCCTCACTCAACTCTACCTCCAGACTGAGCCAGAGTATGAGCTCAAGCTGAAGCACATCTGGTTGGGTGCTGAAGTGCCTCGCCAGGTTCGAGATCACATCAACTTTCCCGACCAGGATGAGGGAATCGATCTCGTCGCGGAAACTTTCGATGGCGTGTTTTGGTCAGTTCAGGCGAAGTATCGAACGGATAAATCTGAGGCGCTCACCAGAGATGACTTGGATTCATTTTCGACACTCTCCTTCGTCGGGTTAACGACCTACATAAGCGACGCATCGAATGTTGTAAACGCCATGGAGAACTTAAGGCTATGCGCCATGTCGAAAAGTTGCTGGCAGAGGGGCAACACCTATTGGGGGACAAGGACTGACCAATGGGTTTCTTTTCTGGCTTGTTCGGAGAGAAGAATGGACCGGTAGAGAAGTACCACTCAAACGGCCAGCTAATGGTAAGGGGCACCTATAAGAACGGTGTATATCACGGACCTTATCAAATCTACTACGAGAACGGTCAACTGTCGGAAGACGGCATCTGTAAGGACGGTAAGCTCCACGGACCTTATGAGAATTACTTCTCGCACGGCCAACTACAGGAAAAAGGCACCTATAAGGATGGTGAGCGACATGGCGTGCGTGAGTTGTACCACGCGGACGGCCAGGTAGATGATGCGGAGGCGGTGCGCTGGTATCGGTTAGCAGCCGAGCAGGGGTATGCACCTGCCCAGTACGGCCTCGGGCTGATGTACTACCGAGGCGAAGGCTCACCGGAAGACGAAGTGCTTGCCTATATGTGGTGGAATCTCGCGGCGGCCCGCTGGAAGGGCATCTCGGTCGAAGGGCTACACCAGCTGAACCGTGAGGAGGTCGTGCGCCTGTGGGCAGCCAATAGCTGGGCGTGACCAGGTTAGGGGCGCTAGCGATAGTTCCCGAACGAAAGCTCCATGCCGTAGTCCCTACCGCGAACGAACGTCATCGCCTCCTGCAGCGTGTCGCGGGAGCCCGAGCTCACGCGGAGCTCGTCACCATGAATCGACACCTGGACCTTCTTGAAGCCCTGGTCCCGGATGTCCTTCGAGATCTTTTTAGCGGTCTCCTGATCGATCCCCTGCTTGAGCCCGACGGTCACGCGCGCGCGGCCGAGCGACCCCATCTCGATCTCGCCCACATCTACGTTCTTCAACGGTACCTCGCGGCGCGCGAGCTTCTCGCGGAGTACTCCCAGCAGAGCCTGCATCCGGTATGCATCGTCGGTATCAAGCCGGACCACCGCGGCGGCTCGATCAAACTTGAGAGTGCTGGTTGCGCCTTTGAAGTCATAGCGAGTGGCGAGCTCTTTTTTGGCCATGTTCACGGCGTTGTCGACCTCCTGTAAATCGACGCCGGTGGTGATGTCGAACGAGCATTTCTTAGCCATCAGCACCCCCCGAGGGCACGCTCCCCACCAAGTCCGAGAGGTGAGGTCAGTAGTTTAAGCCCACCCAGGCCCACTGTTGAAAAAGCCTAGCCCCGCTTGGTCTTAGGTGACCGCGCTGCACCTTACGGCTCCAGGCTCGCCGCCGAAAGAATGATCGAAGTCGCTACAGGAGTCGGAGGAGTCGTGGGCGTAGTGGGCGTAGTTCCACCGTCTCCGCACGCCGCGAGTAGCAGAACTGCTGTCAGTCCGATGTACCTCATGCTCTCAATATGTGCCCTGCTTCTCTAG